>JAYEIP010000116.1:0-12416 GCA_034660155.1 Actinomycetota bacterium
GGGTCATCTAGGTGGGTGAAGCACCATCCGGCAGCAGCGCGGTGTCATCCTCGCTGGTGTCCGGACCGCTGAACTGTGATTCGTAGAGGCGGGCGTAGGCACCCTTGGCTTGGAGGAGTTCCCGATGGTTCCCTTGTTCGACGATACGCCCGTCCTCCATGACGAGGATGAGGTCGGCATCACGAATCGTAGACAACCGGTGGGCAATCACGAAGCTGGTCCGGTCGGCTCGCAACGCAGACATGGCATGCTGGACGAGCACCTCGGTGCGGGTATCGACAGAGCTCGTCGCCTCGTCGAGGATCAGCAACGCCGGGTCGGCAAGGAAGGCTCTGGCGATGGTGATGAGCTGCTTTTCTCCTGCGCTTACCGTCCCGCCCTCGTTGTCGATCATCGTGTCGTAACCGTTGGGGAGCGCACCGACGAAACGGTCGACATAGGTGGCTTGAGCTGCTTCGAGGATCTCATCGTCGGTAGCGTCGAGACGTCCGTATGCAATGTTGTCCCTGATGCTCCCTTCGAACAGCCATGTGTCCTGGAGCACCATGCCGGTCTGCGAGCGGAGACTGTGGCGTTGCATGTTCGCGATGTCGATGCTGTCGAGGGTGATGCGTCCGGCGTCCAGGTCGTAGAACCGCATGATGAGGTTGACCAGCGTTGTCTTGCCGGCTCCGGTCGGTCCCACGATGGCGACGGTTTGACCGGGGTCGACGTGGAAGCTCACGTTGTCGATCAGCGGTTGGTCTTCGAGGTACCGGAACGACACATCCTCAAATGAAACCCGACCGTGGCTGACGGCCAGCTTGTCGTCGGGTCGGCCGTCGGCGGGCTCGTTTTCGGCGTCGAGGAGTTCGAACACTCGCTCGACGGAGGCTACCCCCGATTGGAGGAGATTGACCATTGAAGCGATCTGTGTGATGGGTCGGGTGAACTGCCGCGAGTACTGGATGAATGCCTGTACGTCGCCAAGACTCAACGTCCCGCTGGCAACCCGCAGCCCGCCGAGCACGGCGATGATCACGTAGTTGAGGTTCCCGATGAACATCGCGATCGGCATGATGAGACCGGACAGGAACTGCGCGCCGAAGCTTGCTTCGTACAACTCGGAGTTCTCGACCTCAAACGACTCCTGGACCTCATTCTGGCGTCCGAACACCTTGACGAGAGCGTGTCCGGTGAATGCTTCCTCGATCTGGGCGTTGAGGTTGCCGGTGCGGCGCCATTGGGCGATGAACTTGCCTTGCGACCTGCGCATTACGAGGCCGGCGACGAGCATCGTCAGGGGGATTGTCACCAGCGCGATCAGGCCGAGGGTTGGCGAGATGGAGAACATCATGGCGAACACGAAGATGACTGTGAGCAGCGAGTTGAGGAGCTGGCTCATCGTCTGTTGCAGACTCTGGGAAACGTTGTCGATGTCGTTGGTCACCCGGCTGAGGAGCTCGCCTCGTGGTTGCCGATCGAAGTAGCGCAGTGGTAGGTGGTTGATCTTGTCTTCGACTTCTGAACGCAAGCGGAACATGGTGTGTTGCACCACGTCGTTGAGTAGATAGGCCTGGAGGAACTGGAACAGGGCCGACGCCACGTACAGGCCGAGCGCGATAAGAAGGATCTGTCGCAGGGCGGTGAAGTCGACCCCCTGGCCCGGCACCAGATCGATACCACCGAGCATGTCCGCGATCTGATTCTGGCCATTTGCCCGAGCAGTCTCGATCGCGTCGGCCTTCGACATGCCGGCGGGTAGGGCCTTGCCGATGACGCCGGAGAAGATGAGGTCGGTGGCTCGTCCGAGCACCTTGGGCCCGATCGCGGCCAGGGCCACGCTGGTCACCCCGGCGATGATGAGGGCGATGACTTTGGGTCGCTCGGGTCGGAGCCGCCCGGCGAGGCGCTTGATCGAAGGGCCAAAAGTCATGGCCTTCTGGCCGACCATGCTGCTGCCAAACGGACCGCGGCCGTGCCCTCCGCCCTGCACCTGGACCCGCTCGGTCTCTTTCATCGTCGGAGTAGTGCTCATGACGGCTCCGCGGCGAATTGCGAGTCGACGATTTCGGCATAGGGGAGGCATGTCTCAAGCAGCTCTTCGTGGGTTCCAAGGCCGACGATGCTGCCGCTTTCCAACACCACAATCTGATCGGCATCCATGATCGTCGCGACCCGCTGCGCCACGATGATGACTGTGGCATCGGCGGTCACGTCCTTGAGGGCGTGCCGGAGGCGCGCGTCCGTCGCGACATCTAGAGCCGCGAAGGAGTCGTCGAACAGGTATAGCTCAGGGCGGCGGATGAGTGCCCTAGCAATGGCGAGACGCTGGCGCTGACCACCCGAAACATTGGTGCCGCCTTGGGCGATTGCGGAGTCGAGTCCATCCGGCATTGCCTCAACGAAGTCGCGGGCCTGCGCAATCGTGAGGGCTTCCCACATCTCTGCCTCAGTGGCTTCAGGGTTGCCGTAGCGAAGATTCGAAGCGACGGTCCCTGAAAACAGGTACGTCGTTTGCGGTACAAAACCGATCTTGTTCCACAGGGTGTCGGGGTCGATCTGGCGCACATCGATGCCATCGACGAGGATCCGCCCCTCGGTAGCGTCAAACAGACGGGGGATGAGGTTGATAAGTGTCGTCTTGCCTGTTCCAGTCGATCCGATAACGGCCGTCGTCTGCCCGGGTCGTGCGGCGAAGGTGATGTTGCTCAGCACCGGATGATCGGCACCGGGATAGCTGAACCCCGCAGCGTCGAACTCGACAGTGGCTTGCTGCGGAAGGTTGGTTGCTCCAACCGATGGTGGTACCACCGACGAATCGGTGTCGAGAATCTCGCCGACACGGTCGGCGGATACGGATGCTCTCGGGAGCAGCATGAGCATGAAGGTGGCCATCATCACGGACATGAGGATTTGGATGATGTAGGTCAGGAACGCGGTCATCGACCCGATCTGCATCGCCCCGGCATCGACCCGTCCGCCACCGAACCAGATTACGGCGACACTGGAGACGTTCATGATCATCATCACCGAGGGGAAAATTGCAGCCATCCACCGGCCAACGCTGAGCGAGACGTTGGTCAGGTCGGCGTTGGCTTCGCCGAACCGATCAGCCTCAAACGGTTCCCGGACAAAGGCACGCACCACCCGGATACCGGTGATCTGCTCACGGAGGACCCGGTTGATGGAGTCGAGTCGCTTCTGCATGATGCGGAATCCGGGCACCATATGCGACAGGATGTACCAGATGATCAGGGAGAGAATCGGTACGAGGGCCAGGATCAGCCACGAAAGACCGACATCCTCTCGTAGCGCCATAAACACCCCGCCGATCATCATGATCGGGGCAGTGATGAGCATCGTGAACGTGGTGAGGACCAGCATTTGGATCTGCTGGACGTCGTTGGTGTTCCGGGTGAGGAGCGACGGCGCCCCGAAACGGGCCATCTCCCGGCTGGAGAAAGAGATCACGCGGCGGAAGAACGCGGAGCGAACGTCGCGACCGAGGGCCATGGCGGTCCTGGCGCCAAAAAAGACCGCGGTGATTGTGGCGATGACCTGGACCAGGGATACGGCGAGCATCCATGCCCCCAGGCGAAGGATGTACCCGGTGTCGCCGCGGATGACCCCGTTGTCAATGATGTCGGCGTTGAGGCTGGGCAAGGTGAGGGCGGCGACGGTGCCGATGAGTTGGAGCACAAGCACGATGGCGATCTCACGTTTGTAAGGCTTGAGGTAATCGCGGAGGATTCGAACCAGCATCAGGCACCCCTCCTCGGGTCACGGGCGATGATGCCATGCAGCACGAGATCGACGATCTCGCGCGCCGTTGTCCTTTCCTCGGGTGCCACCATCGGGTGGGCATTCGCGAAGATGAAGCCGCGAAACGCGACTGCAGCCCGAGACGGTGTCACCCGCAATCTGTGTTCATGGCGAGCGAAGAGCTCGGTGATGGCGGAGAGGATCGCGGCGTTCGATGCAGTGACAAAGCGACGGGCCCGAGCCGGTGGTGCAGCTGTCGCAGTGTGGACGGAGCGCAAGACACCGACAAGCGTGGCGACGCGAATACTGCGTTCGAGCAGGATGGTCGCGGCGACCTCGAGTTGCCTATCCATGGGGGCCGATCCGGGGATACGGTCCAGGGCATCACAGACCTCGGCCGGATCCACACTGTATTTGACGGCTTCGATGATTACAGAGTGCTTGTCGGGGAAGACCCGGAAGATCGTTCCCTCGGCGATGCCTGCGGCTTCCGCCATCTCTCGTGAAGTTACGGCCGGTCCCTTGTCGAGGAGGAGGGGGATCACGGCCTCAATGATCGTTCTTCTGCGGTCGGCCGATGGCAGGGGTCGAGCACGTTTCTGTTTGGAATTCACCATCCTAGGTTAACTGAGTGAGCACTCACTCAGTCCATACCCACGGCACCGGGGTCCGGCGTTGTTGCGAGCGATATATTGCCGGGATCAACGCCTAAGCCCTAGATGTCACGCTTGCGCATTGTTACTGAGACGAGGCGGCGGGGGAGCCAGGCTTCTTCGAACTCGAACTGGTCGATGATGTCGAAGCCGTCGGCGAGGTGCTCGATCAGTTCGGGGCTGAAGAAGTGCACGATGAATCCGCCGTGTTCGTACATGTCGTCGCCCCGATCGATCCCAGCTTCAAAATGTGCATCTTTGGTAGTGCGAGCGGTGTAGGTCACGAGCCCGCCCGGGCGGACAACACGATGTACCTGAGCGACGAGTTCTTCGAGTTCATCTGTCGTCAGGGCCATGCAGAACAGCATGTGCGAGTAGCAGGCATCGAACGAGGCGTCGGGAAACGGGAGCGGTACCCGGACGTCGTGACCCACGCAGGAGACGCTGCCATCGCTTCCTTCGGCCTTGCTACAGATGGTCGTGAACGAACTGTCGGTGTAATCCAACGCAGTGATGTCGAGTCCATTCTCCGCAAAGAACAACGTGTCGCGGCCCTGGCCTGCACCCAATTCGAGAAGTGCGGCCACGCCTTCTTTGGCGAAGATGGTTTCCGCGGCGATCGCGGATTCGCTCGGCTCGAGGCCAAACATGTCGGGTTTGGCCGAGAGCCTTGATTCCCAGTGCTGTTGTTGGGCGTTGAGTACCGACGGGTCGCTTGCTGATGTCATCTAGATCCTCAGTTCGCCAGGCGCATTCCGCGGTACCGCGGGGTTTGTCGGCGCGATCGGGGCAATCGATTCGTACGGATCGGCCAATGGTGGCCGCGGGTCGGCTTCGCCTTTGTTGGGCCAGTGCGCCATCGCTCGCTCAGCCATCGCGGCGATCGTCAATGCCGGGTTCACTCCGAGATTGCCCGGGATCGCAGATCCGTCGGACACGTGCAATCCTGGATACCCGAACACTCGATGGTACGGGTCCACCACGCCCTGGTCGCGGCTTGCGCCGACACAAGCACCACCGATGATGTGGGCGGTGGTTGGTACGTCGAGCAGCACCTCGTTGATTGAACTGCCGGGGAAGCCGTCCATCACCTCGGCCGCGACTCGAGCAGCTTCGTTGGCGACAGGGATGTAGCTCGGGTTTGGCCTGCCGCTGTCTTGTCTGGAGGTGAGGCGAGTTCCGAGAATGCCCTTCCTCAGTGAGACCCGAATCCTGTTGTCGAGGCTCTGCATAACCAACAGGATGATGGACCGCTCCGACCAGCGGTGCACGGAGAGGCTCCTGAGGAAGCCGATCGGGTGCCGGAGCACCTGACCGAGGAAACGTAGTTGCCTGGGGACACGGCCTCCGCCGTCGACGAGGATCGTCGCGAGCAGCCCCATGGCGTTGCTCCCTTTCGGGTACCGCACGGGTTCGATGTGGGTGTGCGGCTCAGGGTGAATCGAGGAGGTGATGGCGACGCCCTCGGAGTAGTCAATATCGAGGTTGCGGGACGTTGCCCCGAGGAGGGCTTCCGAGTTGGTGCGAACGATATGCCCGACCCTTGGCGATAGGTGGGGGAGGGACCCGGATTGCCGCAGCTTGAGTAGCAGTCGGGTTGTGCCCAGGGCCCCGGCGGAGAAGACAACGTGATCGGCAGAGAACATCGCGTCCCGCTTTCGCAGCCAGGCACCCGGTCGTTGCGTCTGAACCTGGAAGCCCCCGCCGGGTGCAGGGCTCACATCGACAACTTCGGTATCAGGATGGACCTCGGCGCCGGCTTGCTCGGCCAGGTACAGGTAGTTGCGATCGAGGGTGTTCTTTGCGTTGTAGCGGCACCCAACCATGCAGCCGCCACATCCGATGCATCCGGTCCGCTCCGGTCCCACACCGCCGAAGAAGGGGTCGTTGGCCTCGACCCCGGCATCGCCGTAATACACGGCGACGGGTGTCGCCTGGTAGGTGTCCTCGACACCGAAGTGAACGGCCACCTGCTTCATCACGTTGTCGGCCGGCGTAGGCGTTGGATGCGGCGTTGCCCCAAGCATCCGTTTCGCCTGGTCATAGAAGGGCGACAGTTCCGTCTTCCAATCGGTGATTGCGGACCATTGTTCGTCTGTGAAGAAAGCATCGTGGGGCTCGTACAACGTGTTGGCGTAGACCAGGGAGCCGCCGCCAACACCGGCGCCGGACAACACCAGAACGTCGCGGAGCAGGGTGAGGCGCTGGATGCCGCGCATGCCAAGGCGAGGGAACCAGAAAAAGCGACGCAGGTTCCAATTGGTGGTCGGGTAATCGTTGCTGTTGAAGCGGCGCCCGGACTCGAGGACGGCCACCCGGTAGCCCTTCTCCGTGAGGCGGAGCGCGGTAACGCTACCCCCGAATCCTGAACCGATCACGATCACGTCGTAGTGTTTCACGCGACTCAGCATCGCGGATTGGGAAGGATCGCGCCACTAGGCCAAAACGCAGGGGCTAGACGTTGAAGCGGAAGAAGATTACGTCGCCCTCCTGGACGATGTAGTCCTTACCCTCGAGTCGCCATTTGCCCGCATCTTTGGCGGCCTGCTCGCCGCCGTGCGCGATGAAGTCATCGTACGCGATTACCTCGGCCCTGATGAAGCCATGCTCGAAATCTGTGTGGATCCGCCCGGCAGATTGGGGGGCAGTCATCCCGTGGCGAAACGTCCACGCCCGTGCCTCCTTCTCAGCGGCAGTGAAGAAAGTGCCGAGATCGAGCATGTGGTACGCCGCTCGAATAACCCGGTTGAGACCCGGTTCTGTTTCGCCGATGTCGGCCAAGAACTCCGTCTTGTCTTCGTCGTCGAGCTGGCTGATTTCGGCCTCGATGGCAGCACAGATGACAACGACATCGGTGTCCTCTGCTGCCCCACGCTCCAAAACAAGCTTGACGTAGTCGTTGTCATGCTCCGAAGCTTCTTCGATATTGGCCACATACAACATCGGCTTGAGGGTCAGCAACTGGTACTCCCGGATCGCCTTCCGTTCATCCGGAGTAAGCGAGAGGCTGCGCACCGGCATTCCCTGGTCAAGGTGATCCCGAACCTTGACCAACGTGGTAAGCAGTTTGGCGGCAGTCTTGTCACCGACCCTTTGCTTGCGCTCGGTGCGATCGATAGCTCGGTCGATGGCTGCTTGGTCGACGAGGGCCAGCTCCAGGTTGATCGTGTCGATGTCGTCGAGTGGATCAATCTTGCCGGTGACGTGTGCAATATCGGGATCTTCGAAGCAACGGACGATGTGGACGATGGCATCGGTATCGCGGATGTGCCCCAGGAACTGGTTGCCGAGACCTTCACCCCGTGACGCTCCCTTTACCAGCCCGGCGATATCGACGAACTCCATCGCCGTCGGAACGATCTCCTCGGGTTCAACAATGTCGGCAATCGCCTGAAGGCGCAGATCCGGCACCCCGACAACGCCGACGTTGGGGTCAATCGTGCAGAACGGGTAGTTATCGGCAGCAATCTCCGCACGCGTCAGCGCGTTGAACAAAGTCGATTTTCCAACGTTGGGAAGTCCCACGATGCCGCACTGCAGCGCCATGTCCGGTCTCCGGGTGTAGTCGAAATGAGGAGCATAGATGCGGTCGCGAGTCGCCGAATCGCCCACTCGTTAGGCTCTGTCGGATGACATTGCCCGATCAAGCCATCCAGTGGGTGCAGCGGGTGACCGGGGCAGCGGTCTTGTCCGCCAGTGAACTCGAGGGTGGGTCCGTCTCCACCGTCCACAAGCTGACACTGTCTCGCGGGAGCGCTCTTGCGATCAAGCGATTCAACCTCGAGGATCCACTCGACGAGCGCCTGGATCGGGCAGGCCACGAGGCCGCCATCCTTGAGCTTCTACGGAGTAGTGACATCCCGGTGCCGCGCCTGGTGGCTGTCGACGAACTGGGCTTTCAGGCAGGTATCGCGGCCGTTCTCATGGAGTACGTCGATGGGTCAACCGCGCTCAGAGAAGGCTGGTTAGACCCCATGGTGGCGACGATCGTGAGAATCAACGACGTTGATCCTGGTGATCTGGCATGGCCGTACGAGCGGTACACCCAGCAGAGTGTGCTGGATGTACCTTCTTGGGCCACAGACCGGGGTCTTTGGACCGACGCCTTCCAGCTTGTCGGCAACGAGTTTCCACCGACACGGTCCGGGTTCATTCACCGTGATCTACATCCGGGCAACATGCTCTGGGATCGCGGGCGTCTAGTCGCGGTCATCGACTGGCTGGGGGCATGTATCGGGCCGCTCTCGCTCGATGTTTCGCACTGCCGCGCCAACCTGGCGATGGATCTGAGCCTTGATGTCGCAGACTCGTTCCTCTCTTCCTACCTGGAGAAGGTGCCAGACGGCTCCTGGCATCCAGTGTGGGAAGTGGTCGATGCCATCGACTTCCTGCCGTTCTGGCTCGGACAAGAATCAGTAGACGAATGGCAGTGGGATGACCGTCCCGCCGGCGAAACCAGGGCCCGCTTCGAGGAGTACCTGCGCGTTGCAATGGTGGCTGCAACGGAGATGAGATAGGTTCTCCTGGTGGAAGACGTCTCGACACTCATCGAAGGCAGCGACCTCGACGGTCTCATCAGGAGAATCGACGGGATCGTCTCAGCGCGCGACTGGGATGGCCTGGTCGACGTGCGTGACCGCTGTCTCGAGGCCGTACAGCGGGGCAAACAACTGTGGGGGATTGCTCAGTTCGCTGAATACCGTCTAGCGCTTGATGCACCGCCTTCGTATGCCGGCCGGGTGGTGAAGGAAGGTGCCGGACGATTCGCACTGGGGCCCTTGTGGGAAGTCGCGGCTTCGACACACGACTGGTCCGAGCTCGCTGCCGAGATTTCCGACTCACGGCTGCGGACGCTTGCGGCCCACGAACGGGTCCTACGAGGCGAGGTTGTCTCGTCGTCCGATGTCGACGCCCACGTCCTCGAAGTGCCGATCGCCCTCCAGGGCTGGGAGCCGGATTATGCGACGGCGGCCTACCGCTCGGATCGTGCCGACTTCCCGGAGAAGGATCGACCCGAACTCAAATGGTTTGATCTCCCCGATCCCATCGAACGTGAGCCCGAAGATGACGCCTTGGAAGCGCTGCTCACACTTACCCAGCCATGGACCGAGCACTCCAATGGTCGTGCCGAGGGCGTAGTGGTTGCTGGTACCGCCTACCAGGCAATCCGGGTCCTGGGCCCCCACCGGGTCCGGGCGGCCGAGATCAGCCTTGCTGAGGCCCTCGCCATCATGGCGTGGACGGGTGCCTCCGGGGGTGCCTACGGCCGTCGCCGGGGGAGCCCGATCGGGCGCATGCTCACCTGGTGGGCACTGGCCGCCCTCCTCGGCCTCGAAGATATCGACGACCCTGAATCCCTCGGCGAGGAAGCCGCCGGCCTCCGCTGGATCCTCTGGGACCCCGGCGATCAGATCGGTGGCTGGTCCTTCCACCTGGCCGTAGAAGACCCCGAAGACGGTCTTGCCTGGGCCGTGAGCGCGGTAGACGCGATCTGAGAACACCTAGGAAACGCGTTGCCCGTACTCCTCCTACGCCGACCGTTCCTTTACAACCTTCGGGATACTCAGCTTCCGTATTGCCCTCAAACCGGGCCGTTGCGAGATCAGTGCGACGACCAGGATCGCCAGAGAAGCCCACACGTACGTCGTCGGTCGTATGTACAGATCGAAGGCAAAGAGGTCGCTGGAGAAGCTACCCAGTGCCGACTTCGCCGCGTAGTAGCCGACAAGCAGCCCGATCGGGATGCCCATCGCCACCACCAACAGATTCTCGGTCGTGATGTATCGGGAGATGCTTTGCCGGTCGGTGCCGACCGCAAGCAGCGTTGCGACTTCGCGAGAGCGTTCCGCGATATTCACGCTCATTGCGCTAAAGATGAGGGCGAAAGCCATTGCACCCCCAAACACCAACATCACTCCAACAAAAGCGTAGAACAGGATCATGAAGTTCTGCACCATGTCGTAGAGCACGTTGGCATCTTCGAAAGCCGCAACCTGCGGCAACTCGGTGACGGTATTGCGCAGCTCCTTGGCGTCAACATCGTCGGCGTAAGAGATCAGCGCAGAAGTGGCGGGAAGTTCGGTGGCGGTGAGATTTTCCGCCCTGCTACGTGAGACATAGGCCATGGTGCCCAAGGGCTCATCGACGAATGCTGCCACCGGTTCCGCAACAGAAATGCCCGTAGCGAGTGCGATATTGACCGGGTCGCCGATATCGATGTCGAGGAGGCCCTGTGTCGCTTGGCCGAGGACGATCCCTTTTTTGGGGAGGTCGATCCAATCTCCGGTTGTCGACATCAGCCGGTGCATTTCGGTGTCATCTTCGAGCACAAGCAGCGCCGTTTCGTAACGATTGCCATCGGCCTCCAACGACACCGGCAGCGTCAGCGCCGGCTCCGCCACAGCAACGCCATCGATCGCCAGCAGCGCGGCAACATCATCGGTCGTGGCCGACCCGGCGAAGTAGACCGTGGCATCCTCCTGCTGGATCTCGACGAACTGGCGATCCATGAGGTGTTGGATGGTGTCGATCATGCCCCACGACACGAGCACCAGCATCAAGGACAACACGACTCCGACGATCGT
Source organism: Actinomycetota bacterium (assembly GCA_034660155.1). GTDB lineage: Bacteria > Actinomycetota > Acidimicrobiia > Spongiisociales > UBA5794 > JAAETI01. Next base: position 10,982 of record JAYEIP010000116.1, read on the forward strand.
GTAGACGGTCCGGCGCGGGTTTCTGCCCACACCGCGCAAGGCCATTTTCCACCCGACCGGGATACGGCGTAGTGGGGGAACAAGACGTTCGAATATGCTCCGTCTTCCTCCACCTGCGGGCGTCTCGCCCCGCATCGCTTCAGCCGGAAGCACCCTGGAGGCGACTAACGCGGGAGCGAGGGCGGACAACAGGCTGGCGAACAATCCAAAGGCAACAGCACCGATCAGTGTCGCCGGATAGAACTTCACAAGCGTTATCGGAATCGACAGCATGCCTGTGTACATCTGGGTGATAACTCGGGCGAGTAGGACCCCGGCGATCGCCCCGGGTATCGAGCCGATCAGCCCAGGGACCAACCCGTACCCGAGGTAATGCCGCAAAACCTGGCGGCGGGTGAATCCGTTGGCGAGGAACACGCCGATGTGAGGGCGCTGGGTATGGACCAATCGGCTGATCATTACATACGCCGCCATGGCGGCAGCGGTGAGGAACATGATCGGGAAGAACACTGCCATTTCCTCAAAGCCTTTGAGGTCCTCGGATAGGGCGGCGTTCGACGCCTGCTCCTCCCTGGTGTAGACGCTGGTTGCACCCAGCGATCGCGCTTCCTGGGTGAGGGCCACAGTGACCTCTTCGACTTCTTCGCCGTCGGCGTAGTAGATGATGGCTTCGTTGGGACCGCTACCCGCAAGTTCCCTGGCTAAGTCTTCTGAGGTGAACACGACACCAAAGTTGTCTGGCGTCGTGATGATTTCTTGCCGATCACGTGCGGGCCAGATGTATTCGGGAGAAGCGACCACGCCGGTGACGGTCACTTCAAGCCACGTTTCGCCGTCAAGGATGTCGAAGAGATCCCCAGGCGTTAGCTCGAAGTGGTCGGCCATGTGCTTTTCGACCAACACCCCATTCGGGTTGGCGGGGCTCAGGTAGGCACCTGAGAGAACCTCGATCTGATTCACCGCGGGCTGGCCGGTGGCCGGGATGCCAACAGCTCGTCCGAACAGTTTGGTCTCGTCGAGCCGGAAGGGGATGTCGACCGAAGTTCGGGTGGCCGTCGCGTCAACCGTTGTCATCTGATCTGCGATCGTGGTGACAGTCTCAACGTCGCCACCCACAACCGTCAGATTGGCAAAGCGAAACTCTGTAGCCGTGGAGTCATACGATGCCTGGAGGTTCTGGAACGAGTCATAGGTCGCGCCGAAGATTGTCACGCCGAGGAACATCGTGATGGTGATCGCGATGAATTGGGCTCGGTGTCTGCCTATATCACGCCAGAGCTTGCGGTGGAGTGGCGTCACCATGTCAACGCACTTGCATCTACTAAAAACTATGATTGAAGGTCGTCCTGATTGGTGTATCTCAAGACAAAGAGATTGGGGAGTTCCTATTGCATTCTTTAGAAACAAACTTACAGATGAAATTGTTTATGATGAG
>JAYEIP010000117.1:0-12405 GCA_034660155.1 Actinomycetota bacterium
GTCTTGATGTCGGCGGCTGCCTTCTCTTGAAGCTGAGGGATGACCGACGAATAGAAGTCCTCGACCGCCTCCGGGTTCTTGGCCATCTTGACTTCCATCGCAAAATGGGCCCAGGTGGGCAGACCAAACAGGTCGGCCATTTTGCGTCGCAACTCCACGGCCTCCGTCAGCAGCGGGGTATTCGCCTCTGCGGCGCGGTTCCAGAACTTGAACTGGAGGGCCTTGCGAAGGTCACGGCGAGATGACTGCTCGATGAACGGAATGTAATCCGGATAGGCCATCCCTACCTGGTAGCTGTCGGGCGCATCGCCGCTTTTCAATCCGTCGATGTAGGCATCTGGGAGACCGGCAAGATCGTCACGGGTCATGTCGATGGAGTCTTCCCACTCATCGAGGTTTCTTGAGTATTCGACCTGCAACTCGATGAGACGTTGTTGTAGCCGTTGTAGCTCGGACTGATCCTCCGAGGACAATTCGTGACCGGCGCGACGGAAGTCACGCATCCAGAATTCGACGAGGCGTGCCCTCGTTCCTGTGAGCGACTTGGCCTCGTCGGTGGCGGCGTATTCGCCGATTGCCTGGTAGAGGTCCGTGCGGAACACGAGGTCGGTGCCCCACTTGGCCAACCGTTCCTCAATCGTCGTCGCCCGGTCCCGCACTTCTTTGTCGGGATGGACCCGACCCATGAAGGGAGATTGCCCATACGTGTCGGCCATGATCGTCCCGGCCTGTTCGAGGGGAGCAATGGTGTTGTCCCAGGTTCGCTGGGTCTTGACGCTGACAGCCTGTGCTACCAGTTCGTCCGCTTGGGCAATGGCCTGTTCCGCGATCTCTTCGATACCGACGGCAGTTGTGGAGGTGTAGTCGTAAAGCATGGCCGTGAGGCTAGTGCAGTGTCGCCGCAGTTAGTTGTGTGTCGGTCGAGGGTCGGAGACACGCCGATAGGCTTCCTTGACGTTGCATGAGCGTCTAGGCCGGGAAGGGTGTCCTAGGCTGCAAGGCCGAGCTTCACCACCAGCGGGCGATGATCAACGCCGAGAACTGGACCCAGGTACCGGTCAATCGTGGTCAATTCCGGGCTGTGAAGGAGGTGGTCGATGGGAATTCTGAAGAATGCCCATCTGTCAGCAGGCCAGGTCGTCTGGAGGCCAAAGCCGGCCATAGAGTTCTCCAAACCGGTGTCCTCCTCAAGGCCCTGAAAGGCGTGTGACCACGGTGTGGTCTGGAAGTCTCCGACAATAACGGTCGGCACGCTCTCGCTCTGCACCATCTTGCTCACATCGTCGAAGTACTCGTCCCGGTAGGTAGCGTTTGTCTCGTTGCTTGGCGCACGTGACTGAACGGCGTAGATGACGATTGGTTGCTCACCAAGTGAAGCTTCCACTCGTACGACCGAGTCTCGAATGCGTGATGCCCGCAGCACCTGGGTTTCGACGTTGTCGAGTGACAGGATCGTGATGCCGAAGGTCCGATCGAGGGGGAGTTCGGACTGGACGACATACGGCCGCGCCATCTCGATTGCGTTGACCCAATCGTCGGTCGAGTCGACGAGAACGACTAGATCGGGCTCAACCCCGTCGATCCATCGAAAAGTTGCATCGCGGATCGAGGAGCGCTGGGCAACGTTAAAGCTGACGATGGTCATCTCTTCGCCTTCCTGGACGGCTACCGCCGGCGTGGCGGAGTACATGGGGAGCACCGTAAGGGCGTTCAATGCCGCCATCGCCAGGAAGAAGAGCCCGGTGGCTTTTGAGTAAGTCAGAGCATATGCAAGGGCCACCATCGTGAGTACGACGGCGAGGTGGGCTCGGAAGTTCGCGGCGAAGTCGAAAAGCCACCAGGTGGACCCAAAGAACCCAAGGATGGTCGCCAGAGAGGCAACGACTCCTACGCTGACCAGAGCGAAGCCGATGAATCCTTGACTGACCGCATAGGCCGTTCTCGTTTTTCCTCTTTTGGCCATTACTTCGCTCCCAACGCGTAGAAGAACCCATCACGCGATCCGACGTAGAGACGCCCCCCCCAGACAGCCGGTGTTGACTCGATACAGCCGCCCGTCACTCGTGACTCCCATCGCATGATTGGATGTCGCGGGTCGATGATGTCATAGGCTCGAAATCCGGAGTTGCCGTCGCAGTCAATTGACACCACCAGGGTGTCTCCGATGACAACGGGCGAAGACCATGCATGCGCGCCAACGTCGTCTCTCCACAATACGGTCCCGTCGGCCGTATCGACAGCGATGACTTCGCCGGGATTGGTGAGCACGAAGAGAACGGTTCCCGACAGCGCCGGCGTTGCCCACACTCCGCCATCCAGCGTGGCGGTTCCAGGAATCGCAATGCTCCAGACGAGCGGCTCGTCTGGCCTGGTGGGATCCAGTTTTGCCAGTTGTCCGATTTCGGCCCCGCGCTCGGTGCGGAGATCAATCTCGGAGGCGACGTACAACATCCCGTCGGCATCAATGACGATCGATGCGTCCACGTCGTCGCCCATCCAGAAGTCGAAGACGATCTTGTCCCCATCGGTCGATAGATCTGAGATGTCGATTCCGACGATCCTGCCGGCGCCCGTCGCAAAGTACGCCGTGTCTTCGAACACGGCCGTCGAACTCTCCACGGAATGTTGGCTGCCGACGGCTCGGACAAGCTCATCTGTCCAGGTAGGAGTCTGGTAGAGGATCTCAGGTTGTACTGTCACTTGTCCTGTTTCGTCGCGTTTGCGGTCGAGCTTGACCGCAAACCACCAAGAGTTTTCTCCACCCTCCAACAGCACATCATCGACTATCACCGGATTTGAGTCCCAGTCGTTGTTCCACATCCCGTCGACCGAGTACGCATCGAGGCTCCACAGCTCAGTCGGTTCGTCCCGATCGAGGGCGATTATTCGGAAACGAGAGTCCCGGGACCCGGCGTAAAGCAATGGGTACCCGTCCGGATCGAGGGTGACCGATCCTTTGATAATGTCGCCCATGAAGAAATCGGGGCGGGTCCGTTCCCCCGTCGCTGCGTCGAGGAAGTGGATGTTCTTGTCGTATCCACCGAAGATCACCTCGGTCGTACCGTCGGGCCGCTCCCATACGACCGGTTGTCCCGTCCACCCCGATCCGCACCAGACCTTATCGACACCGTTGAGCGGGGAGTGACCGCACATCGGTTGTTCGGGGAAGCGCCAGAGCACCTCGATCCCGTCCGGTAGCGGTCCGGTTCCGTAGAAGGTGTGGGTTGGGTTGCCGCGGAACATCGTAAGGCCGTTGACGCTTCCCCAGGAAGCACCAACGCTCTGTGCCGGTACCAATCCAACCGGTGGTGGTTCGGTGGTGGTGGTGGTGGTGGAGGAGGAGGTGGTTGTGTCTGGGGTGGAGGCAGCGGTAGTAGTCGTGAGCGCCGGCAGCGGATCGATTGCCACGGGTGCGTTGGTTGGTTTCCCAACGGTCTGCTCCTGGGTGTTGGCGCAAGACGCCACGAGCAACGCCAGTAGCAACATAGTAGAGAGGGACCGAGATACCATCGGCGGATTGTAGGAACGGATCGGCAGCAATCAGTGATATTGGCCTGGCGAAACCGACAGGCATTGCAACTGTCTACCCTTCCGACGATGGCTGTTAGCGACGCATATCTGCACGAGTTCTCCGAGCCGGTCGGGTATCTGGATTTTGCGGGGATTGGTCCGCCGTCACGGCGTGTCCGCGCTGCAGTAGCCGATGGCTATGCCCGCGTATCCGAGCCAGATACCGACCTGGGTCCGTCGATTCTTGGCGGCTACGAAGCTGGCCTCGGTACTGTTGGTCGCTTCCTGGGGGTAGCACCCGAACTCGCGACGGTTGTGCCCTCGACGTCGACGGGGCTGTTCCGGATCGCGTTCGGTCTTGCACCGTTCGGTGGCAATATCGTCGTGCCGGCCCATGAGTTCCCGGCGAATATCTACCCGTGGCTACGTGCTGCCGGGATGGGCGGTCCCGAGGTTCGGCTCGTTGATGTGCCGGATCGTCGGGTCACCGCAGGGGTCCTCAGTGATGCCGTCGATGACGAGACGAGGGCGATTGCTGTCAGCTCGGTCGACTATTTGTCCGGGTTCCGCCCCGATCTCTCGGCGTTGCGTGAGCTTGCCGATGATGGGCTCCTCGTTGTTGACGCGATCCAGGGTCTGGGTGCAATCGAGTTTTCTGCCGCGCCCGCCGACGTCGTGGTCGCCGGCGGGCAGAAGTGGTTGCGTGCGGGGTGGGGCACGGGCCTGCTGGCGCTCTCTCACCGATCAATTGAGATGTTGCACCCCACTCTCACGGGGTGGTGGGGTGTCGAAGACTCGTTTGACTGGGACACGCTCCCGCCTCACAAAGCCAGGACCGATGCGGAGGTGTTCCAAGATGGGAGCCCTCCGCTGTTTGGCGCGATGGCTTTGGCGGCAGCGCTCGAAGTGATCGAGGCAGAAGGCATGCCGACGATTCATCAGGCGGTGATGGACAATGTGAAGGCGCTGGAGGAGGTTGTCCGTACCGCGGGGGCAGAGATACTCGAGCCGTGGGACGACGATGATGAGCGCTCCGGGATACTGTCGTTTCGTCTCGATGGCGAGGAGAACGTTGTCACCGCGCAACGGCTCGCCGATGCAGGCATATCGGTATCGTCCCATAGCAACTGGGTCCGCCTGGCACCCCACGCGTCGACCGACCTTGCCGTCGCCGAGATCCTGGCCGAGGTGCTCGACTCCGACGGATAATCGATTCCGGCGGTCCGCACTATGCTCGGTGTTATCGACCAATTTGGAGGACAAATGTTCGCGGCTAGAACGACGTGGACACGGGTGTTGGTGATGCTGGCAGCGCTGGCATTGTTGGCTGGCGCCTGTGGAGGCGATGATGACGAGGCGGCGGGTGTTGATCCGGACGTTTCGTGTGCGTTTGAAGATCTCAACCTTGTTACCGCAGGAACTTTGACGGTTGCTACCGGCGAGCCGGCCTTCCCACCATGGGTTGGCGTCGGCGACGACAATTTCGATGTCCCCGAATCCAAGACGGGATTCGAGGGAGGGCTTGTCTATGAGCTTGCAGCGAAACTCGGGTTCTCCGACGATCAGGTCGTCTGGGTGAGGACCGGCTTCGATGAAGCAATCGCCCCCGGACCGAAGGCCTGGGATTTCAATATCCAGCAGTACTCGATCACCGATGCCCGAGACGAGGTCGTCGACTTCAGCGCCCCGTATTACACGACCCGGCAGGCGCTGGTGACCTTCCCAGATTCGCCATATGCGAGTGCGACTTCCATCGAGGATCTCAAAGGGGCGAAGCTGGGTGCTGCGATTGGCACCACCAGCCTCGATTTCATTGAGAACGTGATTAAGCCCGATACCGAGGCCAGCGTCTACGACGAGAACGTAGACGTCGAGGCGGCGATGAACGCCGGCCAGATCGACGGTCTGGTCCTCGACCTGCCTGCCGCATACTTCGTCACTGCGGTTCAGGTTGAGGGTTCGATCATCGCCGGTCAGTTCGAGACCGGCTCGGCCGCTCCCGACAACTACGGAATGCTGTTCGCCAGTGACAACACACTGGTTTCGTGTGTGAACGGTGCCCTGGCTGAGTTGCAGGACGAGGGAAAGCTTCAGGATCTCGAGGACACCTGGCTGACTCAAGACGGTGGCATCCCGACCATCACCGGGTGACATAACCAACAAACGTGAATGAAGAAGGGGGCCCGGTCAACCGGGTCCCCTTCTCTTCTCCTAAGTCGCCCTTACGGTCACAACATCGCGTGGCCGCGGCGTGATCACTTTGCCACCGGTCCCGTTGTTCTCAGAAACGAGGAGGTAGCCGCTGGAATCCCACAGTGCGATCAGCGTGTCCGTGTCGTACTCCGAGTCACCGAACGTCTTCACCATGTCAGTGATGGTCGCTCCACAGAGTTCGACCTGGACACCATTGGGTACCGGGAGATGTGCAATGTCGGTGGGGAGGATCGAGCAGATGGCGTTTCCAAAATCGTCGATGTAGATCACCTCGCCGGTAACGCTGCCGTTGGTGTGGCGGATGGCTGCCCACAGTGGGATGGTGACCGGATCGTCAAACGATGAGCCCAGGTCGGAGAGTTGCACCCCCGCGGCGAGGTGAGCGCCGGCTGGGGCGAACACCTCACGGCCGTGGAATGTGTTTGTCACATCTTCCAGCCAGTATTCGGGCTTGTCGAGGTGGACGAATTCGGTAGGCCACCCTTCAGCAGTTGCTCTACCGAGACAGGCAGTCAGCACACCGTTGTCGGGGGCGACGAAGTAGTGATCCCCGATTCTGGCGGCCATGGCGCGCCGTGCCGTGCCCACTCCGGGGTCAACGACAACGACATGAACGGTCCCCGGGGGGAAGAAGAACACGCTGTTGTTAACTACGAAGGTGGCCTCGCGCACGTCCTGGGGAGCTACTTCGTGGCTCAGGTCGGTGATCACGGCATCCGGGGCAATGCTGTAGATAACGCCGTGCATCACCGTGTGGCTGCCCTGCCGGGTGCCGAAGTCGGTGGTGAGGGTGATGAAGGCCACGGACGGATCATAGGCGGCTATTCTCACGATCCAGCCAAGCGGACAGCGGGCGAAGAGAGGGAGCAGCGGCGGATGGTGAGCACTTGACCACTTCGCCCGACGATCTTCGCAGCCCAGGTCTATGGCCTTCTCGCAGGCAAGAGCGGCGCCATACGGAGGAAGGGGCCAGGGGCGCCCTGATTGCTGCAACGTCCACCGTCATCCTCATTGGCCTGGTGCTGTGGTGGGTTTTGACTTCGGAGGCGTGGCCTGCCGTTCAGAAGCAGTTCTTTGACGCAGAACATTTCCGGGAAGTCTTCCCCGATGTCGCCAGCGGTTTCTGGCTCGACGTCCAGATGTTTCTCGTCGCCGAGGTTCTGATCCTGGCGTTTGCGTTGGTGTTGGCGATGATCCGGTCGCTGCGGGGTCCTGCATTCTTCCCGCTGCGGATGTTGGTGGTTATCTTCATCGATCTGGTGCGCGGGGTTCCGATCATTCTGCTGATCCTGGTGCTTGGCTTCGGGATACCGGCCCTCCAACTTTCCGGGGTACCGAGTAGCCCACTGTTTTGGGGAGTCGCGACGTTGGTGATCAGCTACAGCGCCTACACCGCAGAGGTATACCGTGCCGGGATCGAATCAGTGCACGAGAGTCAGCGAATGGCCGCACTCTCGCTGGGCCTTACCCAGGTACAGGCTCTGCGATACGTGTTGGTTCCACAAGCGATCAGAAACGTCATACCCGCCCTACTCAACGGGTTTGTCAGCTTACAGAAGGACGTGGCTCTGGTTTTCGTCCTCGGGGTGCGCGAGGGCGTGCGTGAGGCACAGATCGATGTTGCCCGCACCTTCAACTACACGGGTTACATTGCGGCCACAGTGCTGTTCTTGGCAGTCAGTATCCCGGTGGCGCGCTTCACTGATTGGTATACAGAGCGCGATAAGAGACGGAAACAGGCGGTGGGAAGCTGATGACGGCAAAGGTTGAAGTTCGCAGCGTTGTGAAGGCATTCGATGACAAGATCGTGTTGCGCGAAGTCGACCTTACGGTCGGCCTGCATGAGGTCGTCTGTCTGATCGGTTCCTCTGGTTCAGGCAAATCGACGCTGCTCAAGTGCATCAACTTGCTCGTCCCAATCGATGACGGGGACATTCTCCTTGATGGGAGAGCGATCACCGATCCATCGGTCAACCCGAATGAGATTCGGCAGCAGATGGGGATCGTCTTCCAGGCGTTCAACCTGTTCCCTCACATGTCGGTTCTGGAGAACATCATGCTGAGCCCCACCAAGGTGCACGGTATCCCAAAGGCAGAAGCAGAGGAGCGGGCGCACCGATTGCTCGATCAGTTTGGTTTGCTCGAAAAGATCAACGAGTACCCGGATCGGTTATCTGGTGGTCAGCAACAACGGGTGGCGGTGGTGCGGGCGTTGGCAACCAAGCCTGAGCTGATGCTGTTTGACGAGGTGACGTCTGCACTCGATCCGGAGCTTGTCGCTGAGGTACTCGGAGTCATCCGCGGCCTCAAGGAGGAGGGAATGACGATGATCGTCGCGACCCACGAAATGGGCTTTGCCCGCGATGTCGCCGACCAGGTGTGTTTTCTCGATGCCGGCGTGATCCTGGAGAAGGGGACGCCCAAACAGATTTTCAGTGAACCGGCTCAACCCCGTACTCGTCAGTTCCTCCAACGGATTGTTGACGCCGGCCGCCTCTAGTCCATGGCTACCGATTCGATGCGGTGCCCTGGATGAAGCCACCGCCATTCGATGTCCACAGCGCTTCCATCGACCAATTGGAATCTTGGATTATCTCCGCAGTGTCCTGGTTGGCCCGGCAGCCTCCAGCGATCGACTCCCACGCCGGTGCAATCCTGTCTTGCACCTTTGCATACAAAGGCTTCGCCGAACGTACATGCTCGAGAAAGTGGAGATGTGCACCGGGAATCGAGACTCGACGTAGCTCCTCGAGAGTCCCGGCAGGATCCGAAATGGTGCACAACGAGAGCGCAACCACGACAGTGTCGAAGCTGCCGGATGGGAAGGGCAACGCGCGAGCGTCGGCTGTGACCAGTTCTACCGGGATACGTGTTTCCCAGGTTCGCCGTACTGCCCTGCGCAACATGGCCCTATCGAGGTCGATACCCACGACTGACGTCGCGTCGCGGTAGTACGGGATGTTGAGCCCTGTTCCAACTGCAACCTCCAGCACTTGTCCCCTTGCCGAGGAACACAATCGTTCCCGCTGGTGGCGGAGACCGAAACGGTCCTGCGGGACCATGAATAGATCGTAGATCCGGGCGAACAGTGAGTGTGGAGCCTTTGACATCACCTCCACACTAGGGAAACCGGCTACTCGAGCGGGCACCGCCGTCGTCCATCGTGCGCGGTCAACCTTTTAGATGGCCTTTGTTCAGCGGTTAGCGATGGCTTAACGCTGCATCAGGCATTGTTGCGATCGGACGGGGTAGGGATTCCGTCCTTTCGACATCTAGGAGACGATCCGTTGAGCAAGCGAACAGAAACTGGAAAGAAAGCGAGTGGGGGTAAGTTCTCAACTTCCCTCGTGGTGGGGCTACTACTGGTCCCGATTAGCGCGGTAGCTGCGGTCGCCCTGGTGAACCCCGATGCGGCCGCCGATACAGAGGACGTAGCAGCGGTTGAGATCATCGCCGAGACCACGACCACGACTACTGAGGCTGCTGCAGAGATCGCGATTCCCGAGATCGCTTCGGCTGGAGACCTCGCTCTCGCCTGTGGCGACGAAGGCTGGTCGCTTGTCACCAAGGAAGCCGACGGGATCATCTCGCCGCTCGAGCAAGCCGCCCTTGACTCTCTTCGTGCGATCTGTCTCGCCGAAGGTATGGAACTGCCGGGCCCGCCGGCGCCGGATGCAGTTGTCCAGACCGTCACCGTTGTTGCGGCACCTCCGCCGACCACAACCGATACGGGCACGGGGACCGACACTGTCGATAGTGCCGCTGCCGAGTTCGAAGCCGATTATGCGGCAACCGTCGCCTACATCAACAAGGCAATCGATGACGGAGCCGGTGGCGAGAAGATCGCCAGGGCAGAGAGCAAGGTCGGCGAAGCCGCCACCCTGGCCGACGGCGGAGACTACGCCGGCGGGATGGACAAGCTTGCCGACGCCCGCAAACTTGCCGATGAAGCCGATCGGCGTAGCCACGACGATGACGATGATCACGATGATGACGATGATCACGACGATGACGATGATCATGATGACGAGGATGATCACGAAGACGATGACGAGGACGAGGAGGACGAAGACGACGACTAGCCGTCGTCTTCGGAGCACTTCAAATGGCTGAACGTTCTACAAGCTTCGTCTCACTACTCGCCGCAGTTGTGGTCGCGGTAGCTGGTTTGATACCCGTCATCTGGCTACTCACTTCCCCGGCCGAGGACTCGGTGATATCGGAAGGGGTTGCGGTGGTTGATTCCACCGCAACCCCAACCGAGGTGACCACAGTTGTGGTCGAGCCCATCCCTCAGCTAGACGTCGATGAATTGGACCCGGCAATTGTTCGGGTGCTGCAGGCGAATGGGTACGCAGAACAGCTCGGTCAAACCGGTCTCGATGGCGAGTTGCCCGATGCCGTCACTCGCCTCCTGATCGAGCGGGGAGCGGTCCTCACCGTTGTCGAGGGCGATCCGGGGTCTCAAGAAGACGTGGGCGAGGAAGGTAACTGACATGTTGAAGCGACTGTTTCCCAGCCGCTGGGCACGCATCATCGCATGGACCGGTGCTGCCGTTGCCTGGGGCACCTCCATCGTTGCGGTGCAAGCTGCGACCGAATTGTCCGCCGTAGAAGAACCGCTCCCTCCGGAGCCGATTGAGCCACAGGTGGAAGAGATCCCGGCACCGGTTGCGGCTGTGCCCGCACCGACCGAGCAAGGTCTCGTTGTGATCCGTTACACCCCGGTGCCACCGCCCCCGCCAGAGGTGATCACCCGCACTGTCACAGTTGGCGGCGGCAGCACCGGTGGTGGCGGAGGTGGTGGCGGCACCGCGACGTCATCGGGCGGCGGCGGTGGCGGCGGTTCTACTGATCGGCCGACGATCAACAGCTCGGGCTCATGATTCAAACCGAGTTCCGGGGGATGGGTACCGATATCGTCGTTATTGCAAACGATGGCCGCGAAGCCGATTCCGTCGTGGAATGGTTTGGTTTTGCTGAGAGTGTCTTCAGTCGTTTCCTAGCCGACAGCGAATTGACCACACTCAATGGCTCTGCTCGGTCCGATGTTGCGGTGTCGGCGCCGATGGCCGATTGTCTCTCCGTAGCGCAAACCCTGCGAATTCAAACAGAAGGCCTGGTCGATCCTGCAGTTGGCGGTGCCTTGATTGGCTGGGGGTACGACACCACGTTTGAGCAGGTTGCGGACCGTGGAGAGCGTCCTCCCACCGTGGATCTCGGCACCTGGTCGATCGCGGGCAGGACCGTTACCCGCCGACCGGGGATCAGACTTGATCTCGGTGGCATCGCCAAAGGCTGGGCCTGCGACCAGGCTGTCGCGAGGAACCTCGCGGGGGTGGTGTCTGCGGGAGGGGACGTTCGCTCGGCTCACCCGGACACAGTGGTTGTGATCGAGGACCCCTGGGGAGCGACGGCCGCCCGGATACTGCTCGGCGTTGGAGGTCTCGCAACATCATCGACCACTCGCCGACGGTGGAATGTCGCTGGGGAGGAAGCTCATCACATCATCGATCCCCGCACGATGAGACCGGCAACTACGCCGATCTACAGCGCAACAGTGATGGCCGCCACTGCTGCCGAAGCCGAAGCGGGAGCGAAGGCGGTACTTCTGCACGGCGCGGACGGTCTTGCCTGGGCCGAGAAGCAGCGATGGATTGACGCGGCGTTGGTGGTGTGGCGTGATGGAAGCGTTTATGCAACCACCGGTTGGGAGATGGCGGCGTGAGCGCACCCACCGTTACAGGAACCTTGCTACAGGAGATCTCGAATGAGTGTTGAGTGGATGGCTATACGTGGGTCGGGCATCATCGCGTTCGTCCTTTTGGCAGGTTCGACGATATGGGGCTTGCTGATCTCAACCAAGGTCCTGGGTCGGGCGGTAAAGGCCAAGCCTGTGGCCTGGTTCCATGAATCTCTTGCCATCGGGTCGCTCGTCGCAACGGGCATCCACATGTATTTCCTGTTTAACCATGACTTCATCGACTTCAACTATCGATCCTTGTTCGTGCCCGGAGCATCCGCCTGGCGACCGCTCCCGGTTGCGCTTGGCGTGGTTGCCTTCTACACCTTGTTTGTCATCACCTTCAGCTTCTATGTCAAGAAATGGATCGGCCAGAACGCCTGGCGGGCTATCCACATGACGGCATTTGGCACATTCGTTGCAGCCGCCCTGCACGGGATCTTCAGCGGAACCGACTCGTCGCACCCGGTTGTGATGGGCACCTACATTGCCTCGACTGCGCTCGTAGTGATGTTGCTGATAATCCGTCTCGCCCAATCCGCCGCCCCACCCCCCAGACCAGCCCGGACGTCCCGGTCCCGCCACGCACCCGAGCCCACCGCCCCTCAGTCCCCCCTTGTCAGTCCCCCCTCCGGGTGACAACCTTGGGAGTTCGCAAGGCGAACTCCGGGGTCTGCCCAGGTGTCCGCAGCCCGCTCGGCAGTGTCTACCTAACGCCTCGTCCCGGGATGGTTCCGCGGCAATGTCACCGTCACTCTGCCGCCGCCACCGCCGCTGGTCCCGATAGTGAGCCGCCCGCCCGCCGCTGCCGCAGTTCTGGTCGCGATGTCGAGACCCAAACCAGTCGAACCCGCAGCACTGAGGCCTCGCTCGGCCATCTCCGCACCGAAGCCGGGGCCCTGGTCGTCGACGATGAGCATGATCTCGCCTAGTTCGAC
>JAYEIP010000118.1:0-12349 GCA_034660155.1 Actinomycetota bacterium
GGCCGGCATGACGCTCGACGAATTAGGTGCCCTGGTCGGTAAACCAGCCCCATATCTGTCGATGCTCGAAAACGGAAAACGGGAGCCCCGGCTCGGTTTGATCAACTCACTGGCTGAGGCCCTGGATGTTGGGGTTGCGGAACTGCTGGTCCCCGAGCCACCGACAAAACGATCCCGTCTCGAAATTGGGCTCTTCCGAGCCCAAGAAGACCCTATCTACCGCGATCTCGAACTTCCGCACCTCAAGGCACAATCGAAGGTCCCCGATGCCGCCCTCGAGCATATCCTCGGTCTCTTTGGTGAGCTCAAAGAGAGGTCGCAGGTTGCAATGGCGACTCGCGAGGAGGCCCGTATTGCCAACTCCGAGCTACGGGCGGAGATGACCCAACGTGGCAACTACTTTGAGGAGATCGAAGAGATCGCCGCCAAGGCGGTTGCCGCCGCCGGCTACGCAGGCGGTGGGTTCACCGAAGGCACCATCCAGTCCCTGGGGGCACAGTTCGGTTTTACCGTGCATCGCTCCCGTGAGCTGCCGTCGGCAGTGCGATCCCTCACCGATCTACGGAACCGCCGCATCTACATCCCACAACGAGACTCGATCTCGGTGCGGGCGAGCAGATCAGTCGTGCTGCAGACACTCGGGCATTTTGCTCTTGACCATCCGGAGCCGAAAGACTTTGCAGAGTTCTTGCGGCAGCGGGTCGAGGCTAACTACTTCGCCGGTGCCGCCTTAATGCCAGAAGTGTCGCTGGTCCCGTTCCTACACCGTTCCAAGGCCGAGCGTGACATAGCGGTCGAGGACATCCGCGATGCGTTCTACGTTTCGTATGAAATGGCTGCCCATCGCTTTACGAACCTCGCGACGCATCACCTCGGCCTATCAGTGCACTTCGTTCGTTCCGACGAACTTGGGATCATCTGGAAGGCCTATGAGAACAACGGCGTGCCGTTCCCGCGCAACTCCGTAGGTGCCATCGAGGGGCAACGCCTATGTCGTGAGTGGGGCACCAGGCGAGCGTTTCGCTCCGATGACCGCTATTCGATCCGGCACCAGTACACCGATACATCAGTCGGGACCTTCTGGTGCAGCACCAGGGTTGATGACACGAGGGAGCCTCCACACGCCATAACTGTCGGGGTGCAGTTCAAAGATGCCCAGTTTTTCCGAGGTAGGGAAACCGATCTTCGCTCGGTTTCGAACTGCCCCGACGGCACTTGTTGCCGGCGTCCGTCTGATGAGCTGGCAGCGCGCTGGGAGGGGTGGGCCTTCCCGTCGGTGCGCCCCAACAGTCACGTTCTGGCGGCGATGCCGGTGGAGACATTTCCGGGTGTCGATACCACGGAGATCTACGAGTTTCTGGACCGGCACAGCAGCGTGGAGTAGTGACCATAGTCCTGGGCGAATCGGCAGGTTTGTGCCCATAGGCCCCAAAACCAGGTAGCTTCGGAAGGCGAACGCGCGGTACATTGATTGTGTTGGCAGCGCGGCCAGCATCGGGGGAAAGACATTCAAACCCCCAGTCGAAACACATCCACTTCACGTAGCTTTTTGGCTTTCGCTAGGGAGGTGAATAAGCGATTCGGATTCGCAAACGAACGGGCCGCAACCCTCTTGTTGGGTGCGGCGCAGGAAGGGGACAGAGTTGAAGAGATTCCAAGTCATTCTGAGTGCAATCGCACTAATGGTGCCGCTGCTGGCGATTGGGCCCGCTGCGGTTGCCGCGGTCGATTCGGTGGACTTCTACACCACCTTGTCGGGCGATAACGAGGTTGGCCCGGTAACAACCGATGCCGCAGGAGCGGCAGGGTTTTCACTGAGCGCCGATGGAACCAGCCTGGATTATGTCGTGATCGCCCACGGCCTGGTGGACGCCACCGGGGCGCACATCCACAATGCTGCAGCGGGGGCTAACGGGCCTGTGCTTGTTGCCCTATTCGGGCCCCACACCGGTCTCGATGTCGACGGCGAGCTAGCAAGCGGCACAATCACTGAAGCGGACCTTACATCCGGCACAATGGCCGAACTGTTGGCTGCGCTTCGCGATGGCACCGCATACGTCAACGTTCACACTGTGGTGAATCCTCCGGGCGAAATCCGGGGTCAGATCGAAGCTCTAGACCCCTTTGACGGCACCCGTTTCACGGATGATGACGGGAACATCCACGAAACGAACATTGAAGCAATAGCTGCGGCTGGTATTACCAAGGGCAACAACCCGCCCGCGAACGACCAGTTCGGACCGGATGGCTCGGTCACTCGCGGTCAGATGGCGGCATTCCTCACAAGGGCCCTCGGGCTCCAGGATCCAGGAACGGACTTCTTCACAGACGACAACGATTCGATCTTCGAAGACGACATCAACGCTGTCGCTGGAGTTGGCATCACCCTCGGGTGCAACCCGCCGGACAACGATAACTTCTGTCCCGATGACACGGTTACCAGGGGTCAGATGGCGTCGTTCCTGGTTCGTGCTCTAGGCATGGATGCGGCTCCACTCGACCTGTTCAGCGATGACGCTGGGAGCGTTCACGAAAACGATATCAATTCGATCCGGATGGCCGGGATCACCGTCGGGTGCAACCCGCCCGCCAGCGACCTTTTCTGCGACGAAGCACCTGTGTTGCGCGCCGAAATGGCCACTTTCTTGGCGAGGGCTTTCGGGTGGGCCGCAGCGGACTCGCTTTATGCCCTGACGATCATGCACAACAACGATGGAGAGTCAGAACTGCTCGACGATGCCGGTGTCGGTGGCGTTGCTCGCTTCATGACGGTGCTCGACAGCATCCGTGCTGATGCGGCGGCAAATGGAATCGGGACCATGTTGGTCTCGTCGGGTGACAATTTCCTCGCAGGGCCGGAGTTCAATGCCAGCATCGAGCTTGGCACGTTCTTCGATCCGATAGCACTTGAGGCCTTTGGGTATACGGCGATCGATCTCGGTAACCACGATTTCGACTTCGGGCCCGATGTGCTGGCCGACTTCATCAACGCCTATACGGTGCCGCCGCAGTACCTGACGTCCAATCTGGACTTCAGCAACGAGCCGAACCTCGATGCGCTGGCGACGGCAGGGACGATCAAGCCGAGCACGATGGTCGAGATCGATGGGCACAGAATCGGCATCGTTGGGGCGACCACCCCGTCGATCACTTCGATCTCGAGCCCACGTGATGTAATCGTCGATCCCGATGTTGCCGGGAATATCCAGACAGAAATCGACCTCCTTGAGGCCGCCGGTGCCGACGTCATCGTCGTCATCAGCCATCTCCAGGATGTTGATGAGGATCTGGTTCTGGCCGGGGAGCTCTCCGGAGTGGACATCATGATCGCCGGCGGTGGTGACGAGTTGCTTGCCAACGCGGACACCCCGCTCATCCCAGGCGATGAGACCGAGATCTTCGGGACCTATCCGCTGTGGGCAGACAACGCCGACGGCATGAAGGTTCCGATCGTCACAACCAGTGGCCAGTACCGGTACGTTGGCATGCTCACGGTGGCGTTCACGGCCGACGGCAAGCTCGCCGGCGTGGACACCGGAAGCATGCCGGTCAAGGTTGAGGGACAGGCGCAGGACGCGACGTTGCTCGCCGACGTAGAAGTTCCGATTAGCGACTTCCTTGACGATCTGGCCACAACGGTCATCGCGACATCTGCGGTTGATCTCGACGGTGTCCGTGGCAATGTGCGAACGATTGAGACCAATCTCGGCAACCTGGCAGCCGACTCCTTGTTGTGGCAAGCCACCGAGCTAGCCGCCAGCTTTGGGGTTCCGGTGCCGGATGTCGCCCTCCAGAACGGAGGCGGGATGCGCAACGATGCCGTGATTCCGGCCGGTGATTTCACCGAGCTGGACACGTTCGACGTCCTACCGTTCCCGAATTTCGTGACCATCATCCCGGATATCCCGAGGTCTCAGTTCAAGGAGATCCTCGAGAACGCCGTGTCTCAGGTTGAGAACACCAGCGGGCGGTTCGCCCAGGTGGCCGGATTCACGTTCACCTACGATCCGGCCGGGACCGCACAGGTAGTCGACGATGACGGCGTCGTCCTCACCGCGGGTACCCGGATCCAGGAGGTAACGCTCGATGATGCGACCTCGATCGTGACCGGTGGCAGTGTCGTTGCGGGTGCCGATCTGACGGTCGCGACGATCGACTTCCTGGCCCGTGGCGGTGACCAGTACCCGTATCGTGATGCCCCGATCACGTTGCTGGGTGTCAGTTACCAGCAGGCTCTGAGCAACTACGTCCAGGCAGCAGTGGTCGACGGCGGACTCGCCGGGACGATTGCTGCAGTCGACTATCCCGAGGGTGGCGAAGGGAGAATCACCGCTCTGTAGACGCGAACGATCGACTGACGGAACGAGGGGTGCGGCCCGTGCCGCACCCCTCGCCCTGTGTCTGGCGGCTACGCGCTATCGCGTTTCGGACACCCACGTAGCCCGGAGTTCGGCTTTGCGAACTCCCAAGGTACTCACCTTGTGAGTACCCGCTTGGGTTACTGCCAGAGCGACTAACGGACGGGGTCGATGCGGTGGATTTCTCCGTTTTGGAGGAGGATCAGGATCTCGCCGTTGGAGTCGGTGGCGAAGCTGGTTATCTGGCCGGGTTCGCCGAAGTCATCCGACCAGGTTGTTTCCTCGGTGATTTTCCCGTCGACGAAGAGGAAGCTGCGGACCCAACCGACACAGAAGTCGCCGTAGAAATAGTGGCCGTTGAGTTCGGGTATTGCGGCTCCTCGATACACCGGACCGCCGATGAGGGCGCAGGTTCGCACGTGCTCCACAGAGAGGACCGGAGGGATCAGGTCGGTCCGGTCACACGTCTCGGCCTCGAAGCATTCGGGGCCTTCCACGACAGCCCAGCCGAAATTGCTGCCACCGTCTGCCGCGAGGTCAATCACGTTGACTTCTTCCCAGCGTTCGAAGCCGACGTCGGAGATGAACACCTGATCGGTCTGCTGATCGATGGCGAATCGCCACGGATTGCGCAGCCCGTAGACCCAAACTTCAGGCGCTCCTGCATCGCCATCTGCGAAGGGATTGTCGGGTGGGATGGCGTAGGGCGCCGAGGAGTCGACATCCAGACGGAGGATTGTTCCACGGATGTCATGGGGTTGTTGGGCGTTGGCTTCAAAAGTGACTCCGCCATCGCCAAGCGAGACATAGAGATAGCCGTCGGGTCCAAAAGCCAGGTCGGCTCCATTGTGCGCAGGATGCGGTTGGTCGAGGGTAAACAAGATGCGTGCCGAGTCTGGATCGAGGTGGTCGCCATCCTCGCCAGCGGTGTACTCAACCAGTGCGGTGCTCCAGTCTTCCCTGGTGTAGTAGACGAAAGCACGCCCATTGGACTCGTATTGTGGATGGAATACCAGACCCACCAGACCCTGCTCTGCGTGCTCGTCTCCCACCTTGTCGGTGATGTCGAGAAACGGTGTCGGGTGCGCGGTGGGGCCATCGACAATTCTGACAAACCCCTCTTTTTCGACGACAAAGAGACGGCCATCACTTGGTGCCACTGTGGCGGCAACCGGCCACTCGAGACCCGTCGTCAGCCTGGTAAGCGCCAATCCTTGCAACGGGGCGGTCGATGGATTGATTGGGGCGGTTGTCACGGTCGGCGGAGGCGCAGTTGTGCCGGGGCCGATGATCGGGGTGGCGATGGGGCCACACGACGTGAAGATGAGTGCGGTTGCGATGAGCCAGCGGCTCGGTGTGTTGAGTGAAGTCATGTTGGGGGGGGTGGCTCGACGGGCGGGCGCATCCTACTGCTGTCAGCAGGGGGCTCAGCGGCCTACAGTGGCGCCATGGATGCGATTGTTGCCGTGGAAGTCCCGTTGATCGGGGATGCTCGCCACAAGAACTGGGCCAAGATTGTTGAGAACGTCGACGAGACCAAGTCGTCGGGGTGGGCTTACGATGGGGAGTTCATCGCCACCGGGGGGGTCCAGGATGTGCCGGTCGGGTCGATCGTCATGGTCTATGGCGAGAAGGGCTCGCGGGCCAATCCGCAGATCGAGGTTCGCGTTTTCCTGGCGAACGGAGATGGAACCTTGTCTCACGAGCAATCGGCAACAGGGCGAGCGTGGGCGCGCACTCTTCGCGATCGTGTGGCGGATTTGCTCACGGAAGCTGGTGAACGACCTCTGACCGGTTTGGATTGGGGCGTTGACCTGATGCGGTACAGCGATGAGGCGATCATCGAAGAAGTGCGCCGCCGGAAGATCTAGACGGTCGAAAGGACACAAAATGCCCTATGCCGAAATCGACGGGGCCCGGCTTCACGTCCGGCAGCGAGGCCGCGGCTCAGTTGCTCTCCTCATTCATGGGTTTCCGCTCGACTCGACGATGTGGATTCAGCAACTCGAGGCGCTCTCCGATCTGCGGCGCTGCATCGCGGTTGACCTACGTGGATTTGGCAAATCGTCACCCGTTACCGGCGATCCGCTCACAATGGAACAACACGCCGACGACCTTGCCGGTGTACTCGACCTGGTGTCCGAGGAGCAGGCCGACGTCATTGGTCTGTCCATGGGAGGGTATGTCGCCATGGCTTTCGCCGAGAGCTACCCGGAGAGAGTCCGATCGCTGGCGCTCATCGATACCAAATCTGGTGCAGACTCCGCGGAAGCCCGGGCTGGTCGCGACGCCATGGCCCGGCGGTTGCTCGATGAAGGCCGCAATGCAATCGCCGAGGCGATGCAGGTGGGATTGCTCGGCCCCGATGCTTCGGTGCCGGTCCAGGCCCGGCTGCGGTCAATGGTCGAAGGGTGCCCCTACGAGACGATCGTCGGTGCGCTCGGGGGAATGCGGGACCGGCCCGATCGCACCGCGGTGCTCGGCAACGTCCGTGTACCGGCTGTCGTGATTGTCGGCGAACAGGACGCAGTCACCCCGCCTGTAGAGGCTGAGCACATGGCGGCTGAGTTGGCTGATGTGGTGCTGACGGTGATACCGGCCTCAGGCCATATGTCCCCGATAGAGCAGCCCGCCGCAGTTAGCGCTGCCTTGCGCTCCCTGCTGGAACGCGCCTGACCTGAGGTTGCGGGTGCGACCCTACGTTTCTTAATCTGCGGTCGATACAGGTAGGGGAGTTCGGGAGTCGACTTGAAGAATGACAAACGCACCATCTTCGGATGGGCGATGTATGACTGGGCCAACTCAGCCTACATCACGATTTTTGGCGCGGTGATCGGCGCCTTCTTCACGGGCACGATCATGCCAGACGATACCTATTGGGGACTCTCCGGTGAGGCGCTTTTCTCGATCCTCATCGGGCTCGGCAGCATCGTGCTGCTTTTAGCCATGCCGATCCTTGGCGCTATGGCAGATTTTGCAGAGACCAAGAAAAGGTACCTTCGCGTCTTCGCTTCTATGGGCGCCCTCTTCGTGTTGGTACTCCCGCTTGTGCCGGATGGTCAGGTTCCGCTCTTTCTGATGATCGTGGTCGTGAGCCAGTTCGGTTTTGTCGCAGCCAACGTCTTTTACGACGGCTTCTTACCGGAGATCACGACAGATGACACGATCGACAAGGTCTCATCAAAGGGGTTCGCCCTCGGCTATCTGGGTGGCGGCCTTTATCTATTGCTTGCCTTCGTGCTGATCACCTTTTCGAGTGATGAGCCGGGAGCGACTCTAAGTGAAGCGTTGGCGGCACGTATCGCGATCTTCGGATCTGGCCTGTGGTGGATTGGCTTCTCGCTGTTTTCGCTGAGTCGATTGCCTGCCGACGGGCCTGCAGCTTCGCAGGATCGAGGTTTTCGCAGTTACGTCGCGATCGGTTTTGAGCGGACCATGAGCACCACTAGGAAGCTGTCGAACTTCCCACATCTCCTGCTTTTCGTTGTGGCCTTCATCCTCTACAACTCTGGGACGGGCACCGTGATCGCGGTCTCCGGTGTCTATGCGGAAGACACACTGGCCCTCGAACTGGAGACGATCGCTCTGGCTTTCCTGATCGTTCAGTTCATCGCGTTCTTCGGTGCACTCATGTTTGGTGTCTTGTCGGACCGGATCGGTCCGAAGCGGTCGGTGATGGCGGCGCTCGTTGTGTGGACCGGGATTGCCGCAATGGCGTTCTTCATCCCGAAGGGTTCGGCGGTAGGGTTCTTGTCGCTGGCGGCGATCGTCGGGTTTGTCCTCGGCGGTGTCCAAGCGCTGTCACGATCGTTGTATGGGACGATGATCCCCGAGGAAGCGTCTGCCGAGTTTTTCGGATTCTATTCGGTCTTTTCGAAGCTCTCCGGGATTGGACCGCTGGTTTTTGGAGGGGTGAGCGCGGTGACGGGCTCCGGCCGCACCGCCATCTTGTCAGTCGCGGCGTTCTTCGTGGTTGGGCTTGCGCTGCTTTCGAAAGTCGATGTCGAAGAGGCTCGCCGATCGAGAGACCTCTGGTCATTCGAGGGGGAGAAGGCCAACGTTCAGTGACGTTTCGTGGATTGCCCTCCAGCTGAGTTAGCGTCCGGGTATGCGTACTCTTGTGATTGGCCTACTCGTTGCTGTGGCGGCTACGGCGTGCAGCGATACGGACTTGGATCCGATCGCGACAGCCCCTGCGGCAACTCCCGTGACGATGACGACACTTCCTGTTGTGACCGTCCCGACGACAGCAGCCACGACGACATCGACGCCGGCGGTAGAGGCGGCGGGCTCGATCGACGATCTGGTGCTGGAATTCGTGGAGACAGCCACTGGTTTCGCTCAGCCGGTTCTAATGCTCACCCCGCCAGACGACGACAGATTGTTCGTTGTAGATCAGCCCGGAGTTATCTGGGTCATATCCGACTCAGATCCTGAGGTCTTTCTCGAAATCGTTGATGAGGTTGAGTTCGACAATGAACAGGGGCTGCTTGGTTTAGCGTTCCACCCGCAGTTTGCCGAAAACCGGCTCTTCTACATCTACTACATCGCTTCGAACGGTGACACCGTTGTTGAGGAGATTGCATCGCTGGGCGAGATTGCCGATAAGGATTCGCGCACTGAAATCTTGCGTCTCGACCAACCTGCGACAAATCACAACGGTGGCATGCTCGCCTTTGGTCCGGACGGAAACCTATGGATTGGGCTTGGCGATGGTGGCGGAGCAAACGACCAGTTCGGCCACGGACAGCGCAGCGACAGCCTGTTCGCATCGATGGTGAGGATCACGGTGGGTCCCGACATCGACGGCTATCTGATTCCTGACGGAAACCTGGAGGGCGAGGTTTGGGCCACCGGTTTACGCAATCCGTGGCGGTGGACGTTCGACGGTGATGATCTGTGGATCGCCGATGTGGGCCAGGCCAGAATCGAGGAGGTTGATGTCGTTGATTGGACGGCGGGTAACCCCAACTTCGGCTGGTCGATCATGGAAGGCTCCGAGTGTTTCGAAGCGGACACTTGCGACAGCAGTGGCCTGGTGCTTCCGATCTATGAGTATCCGCACAGCGAAGGGTGCTCAATCACCGGGGGATTCGTGTATCGCGGTTCAGCGATCCCTGAGCTGGCCGGCCAGTACCTGTTCGCCGACTACTGCACCGGGTGGCTTCGCAGTGTCGACCGTGATGGGCAGATGCGGGAGTGGTTTCCCGCCGATACGTTTACCGGCGTCACCTCATTTGGGGTGGACGGACACGGCGAGCTCCACGTGGTGACTTCCGGTGGCTCGATCTATGCGGTGGTGCGAGCCCGGTAACGTCCCACACGATAGGGACGGTTCGGCCTAATCTTTGCCTAAGAATCGACCGATGATGGTGGGGTGAGCGTGGAAGATCGCGGATCGATGGAGGTTGTCGTGAAAGTGTCGGACGTCATGACGAAGGACGTGCTGTCGATCGGTCCTGCCGATCGGCTGCGGCGTGCGGCCACCGTCATGCGCGAGAGACGGGTCGGTGGGTTGCCGGTCGTCGATGGCGACAAGGTGGTAGGGATGATCACCGAATCAGATTTCCTCAACATCGCGGCTGATACTCCCGACGGCGAGCGGCACGGCTTCCTCGACGCGCTATTTGGTGGGCATCGTGCTGCCAATCCGAGCACTCTGGTCGGTGAGGCGATGACCAAGGACCCGATCATTGTCACCGACTCGATGACCATTCGCGAGGCGGCTCGCACGATGAAACGGCACAAGATCAAGAGGGTTCCGGTTGTCGGTGACGACGGCCGTCTCGTTGGAATCCTCAGCAGAGCCGACGTGATGAAGGTCTTCGCCAGAGAAGACGATGCGATAGCGGCTGATGTGGCAGACATACTCCATCGCTACCGATTCGACCATCAGGTCGAGGCGACTACCAATGATGGGCGCATCATGATTACCGGCGGGGTGGAGCATCGATCCGGTGCCAAACTCATCGAGGAGATCCTGTTCCGGATCCTCGGTGTCATCGAGGTCGACAACCAGATCACCTGGGTCTACGACGACAGTGGAGAGAAGTAGAAGAGTACTAGGAACTTGGTAACAGAGCGTGCCAAGATGACGGGTGGGTCGGTCGCCCGCCACGCCTTGAAGATTCGGAATACAGATGGGTGGTGACGAACCCCAAGGCGAATCATCGGATTCGTCTTACCTAGTACCTAGTACCGAGCCTGAGTGAAGCACAAAGTGCTTCACTCAGGCTCGTCTAGATCCGTTATCGCGGCTCTGAATGCTGCGGCTTCGGCGCGGCGGGTCATGTCGAGTTTGTGAAGGAGCGCCGATACGTAGTTCTTCACCGTCTTTTCAGCAAGGTTGAGCTCGTCTGCGATCTGTCGGTTGGTCAACCCGTCGGCGATGAGTGACAGAACCCGGCGTTCCTGCGGAGACAAACGGCGAAGCCGCTCTGCAAGCTGTGCCTCGGCGCCACCGCCGTCAAGCGCTATTTGCGCCCGCTCATCGATGACCAGATCCTCGCCGGCCGCCACCCGTCGGATGGCGTCCACGAGGGCTGAGAGGGTCATTCGCTTGATCACGTAACCCGAGGCCCCGGCATCAATGGCATTGCGAAGCAAGTCGAGATCGGCGTATGTCGTGAACATGATGACCCGGACTTTCGGTTGCGCCTTCTTGATCTCGCGACAGGCGTCGATCCCCGAGCAATCGTCTAAGCGAATGTCCATGAGCACGACGTCGGGCTTGAGCGTCGCGGAGCCTTCCACGGCAGCGGCACAGGTCGCCGCTTCGCCAACCAGGGCCATATCGTCCTGGCTGTCAATAAACGAAGCAACGCCAGCACGCACCACAGAGTGGTCGTCAACTACAAGTACCCGGATCGCCATTTCAGGCATGACCCTACAGCCCCGAAGCGTTGTCTCAATGCCAACGCATGCGTGGGCGCCGATTTGTGCAGACCCGGGCTACTCGCCTAACCAATCCTCTGGGGGATACCTGGCTTCTCTGTCGGCGATGCGACGGGCCATGTAGGCCGCCGCCTCATTGCGATTTCGTAAGCCAAGCTTGGCGAGCAATCGTGAGATGTAATTCTTAACAGTCTTCTCGGCGAGAAATACGCGGTCGGCGATTTCACGGTTCGTCAAGCCGTCTGCGATCAGCTCGAGGATCCGAACCTCACGTTCTGACAGTTGTGAGAAGACAGGGTCCCCAACACTGTCGCCTCTTATCTGATTGAACAGCTTGGCAGTAGCTGCGGGGTCGATGACTGAAGCGCCGGTAGAGACGCTGCGGACAGCATCGACGATCCGGTCACCGTCGATGCGCTTGACCAGGTATCCCGACGCTCCCGCGAGGATTGCCTCGTGCACCGTTTCCTCGTCAACGTGCGACGAAAGCATCAGAACCTTGATTTCTGGGAACCGTTCCACAATCGTGCGGCAGGCAGCGACGCCACTCATGTCGGGAAGTCGGACGTCCATGACTACTACGTCGGGAGAGTCATATCCGGCGCGCCGGATCGCCGAGGCGCCGCTGGCGGCCTCGCCCGCTACCTCAATGTCGTCTTGAGAGGCCAGCAGAGCGCGTAGGCCCTCTCTGACTACCGGGTGATCGTCGACTAACAAGACTCGCAATGTTTTTCCTCTCGCACCGCCCACCGTAACCAATGTCCGTATCCCGAGAATCTGCCCATCCTCCCAGAACAGCGGGACGTTCGGCCCCAAACGAAAGGCAGGGTATCGTTCCAGCATGGAATCTACCGCCCAGCGCGACCGCTTCACAGAATTGTTAGACGCCGCGGCGCAGGTCTCCGAACAGGGTGAACTGCACGGACTTCTCGAATCGCTCGTCGACATCGCTATTGGCCTGACGGGAGCGCAATTCGGTGCCCTCGGAGTGGTGGGTTCTCACGGGTTTCTGGTCGACTTCATCCATCGCGGGATAGATCCGGACACGGCAGAGCAGATCGGGCACCTTCCACTGGGGTTGGGGGTGCTCGGGACCA
>JAYEIP010000119.1:0-12348 GCA_034660155.1 Actinomycetota bacterium
GAAGCAGCGGTCACCCACCGAACGGTAGCTGTAGGACGCCAGGCCGCGGTCATCAGCCCCTCTCTGGCAGTAACGCAAGCGGGTACTCACAGGGTGAGTACCTTGGGAGTTCGCAAAGCCGAACTCTGGGCTGCGGGGGCGTCCGAACCGCTCTGGCAGTAACGCAAGCTGCGGTCATCAGTTCCTTGGGAGTTCGCAAAGCCGAACTCCAGGGTCTGAGCAGGTGTCCGAAACGCGTATCGCGGGGTCTGCGCAGGCGTCCGAAAACGCCTACGCGCCCCCGTCTAATACGCCATAGTCACCGTGCGGTGGTGCTCACCGATCTTGTCGGCGTCGGGACCGAGCACAGCTGCTTCCCATAAGAAATAATCGAGCGCAGGTGTGGTGACGTCTGCGCCCCGGGCCCGCAGCGCCTCCGCCAGCCGATCACCGCAGTACACCGTCGCCCACCGGATGCTGAGCTCCCACGGTGACTCCTTCGGCACCAGACCACGCGAGTCGATGGTCGCTGCGAGTTCCGGCGAGTATTCGATAACGCCGTGGTACCGGAACACACGCGGCAGCATGTAATCGGGATACACCGGCAGCCGCTCGAGTCCGGCGAACGGGACACCGCCCCCTGCCGACATCATTGCCGTTGCCAGACGCGCCAGCTTATGAAACGGGAGCCGCCCGGTAGGTGACATTGGAGAGTCGTCGAAGCCGGGGACAGTTTCCACCAGCAGTTCGACGATGCGTTCGGCATCGTGCCCACCGGCCTTCACCAGATTGATGGCGGCACCTTTCCAATGATCCCGCAACGCCTTGACCACGTTCTGTAATTGTTCCCACCGCTCATCGAGAAGCTGCAATGTTCCCTTACCGGCGAAGAAGTCGGCCGGGTTGAGTTCGGAGAAGACATCGAGATCAAGCCGTCCATCGACGATGCGACGGCTGAAACACGAGAAGATGCCGGGAGCGTCATCGAGGGCATGGTTGTTGTAGTCGGTGGTCCACATTGTGTCGCCAACCGGTGGCCAGATGCAGGCAAGCACCGAGACCGCCACGACGCAGACGTCGTACCACGCGGCGTCGTCGAGACCCTGGGGGAGACCCTCGTAATCCCACGATGGGAGTACAAAAGTGTGCCCGGACCACTGGTCTGCGAGGCGTTCGATTGCATCTTGGGAGATGGTCACACCCCATTCGGCGGGCGGCGGCACCGCGCGGATATCTACGTCCACAGCCAATCCTCCCTGTCTGCGGGAATAGAACCTGAGAATATCGGCACCGTTCGGATGAACCACTCGGTCCCAAATGCTGCAGCAAAAATGGGCGGCGGCAGTTGCAGGAACCATGAATCCGGGGTGACCTGGCTGGCATGGGCGACCATTGCCCGTCGCTTCACATCCACCCATTCCGAAACGTCGACCGCTGTCGTGATGTCGAGGTCCGGGGTCCCGATCTTCTTTAGCCCGGGATCGTCTGCGAAAGCCGCCATCGCGGGTTCGTCTCCATCATCAACCATCTGCATCATGTGTGTGACCCTATCCCGATTGATCGTTGTCTCCAGCACCACGGGGGTGGCCGCCAGTTGAGCTGCACGGTGTCCGACCCGGTGGACCTGAATGTGGTCGGGGTGGCCGTAGCCTCCATGTGAGTCGTATACCGTCAGTGCATCGGCGCTCTCTTCGACCAGCACCTTCGCCAGGCGTCGGGCTGCTTGCTCAACATCCGCCTGCCAGAAGCAGCCGGGATCCGTATTGTCGGCGGTCCCCATCATCCCCGAGTCGCCATAGTCGAGCATCTCGGTCCGAGCGATCCCCAGGATGTCTGTCGCGGTGTGCAATTCGTGCCGGCGAATCGCCGCGAGTGTTTGACCATTGAGCAGGAATCCATCCGGGACCTCACCGTGCGAGCCATCAGTGGCGGTGACGACGACAACGCGGTTGCCGGCCGCTGCGGCCCGGGCGAGCGTGCCTCCCATCGAGATGGACTCGTCGTCGGGGTGGGCGTGGAAAGCTACAAGAGTT
Organism: Actinomycetota bacterium; assembly: GCA_034660155.1. GTDB lineage: Bacteria > Actinomycetota > Acidimicrobiia > Spongiisociales > UBA5794 > JAAETI01. Next base: position 2,013 of record JAYEIP010000119.1, read on the forward strand.
CGCATAGAGCCCTGTTTTAGCAGGGATGGTTCTCCGCTTAGGCGAGGCCGGCGAGGCGGTCTTCGAGAAAGGCCCTGGCGTCACTGTTGTTGGTTAGATCGATAGCCCGGCGAAACGCAAGTGTGGCCTCGTCGAAGCGGCCGAGCCGGCGCAACATCTCGGCCCGTGCCGAGTGAAACCACGGATACCCGTCGAGATCCTTGGCGAGGGTCTCCATGCTGGCGAGCCCGGCTTCGGTACCTTCCGCCATCGCGATCGCGACTGCACGATTAAGCGCAACGACGGGGTCGGGCCGCTTGCTGTGGAGTCGATCGTAGAGGGCCAGTATCTGGGGCCAGTCGGTGTCTTCGAAACTCGGGGCGTCCGCATGCAGCGCTGCGATGGCGGCCTGGAGCTGGTATTGGCCGGGTCGTTCCAATCGTATTGCTCTGTCGAGTAATGTCGCAGCCTCGTCGATCTCGCCGCGATGCCAGCGGCTGCGATCCTGATTCTCCAGCAGGACTACCACGCCGTCCTTGCTGCGGACGTCCCGGCGAGCGTGGTTGAAACCCATGAGAGCCGTCAAGCCGAGCGCTTCGGCCTCGTCTGGCATCAGATCACTCACCGCGATACCCAGTCGGATCGCATCGGAGCACAGCTCACGACGGACAATCTCTTCGCCACCGGTGGCGGAATAGCCCTCGTTGAAGATGAGGTAGATGACGGCAAGGACTGCCTCGGTGCGGTCGGGTAGCTGGGCGTCGGGAGGAACTCTGTAAGGGATCCCAGCCTGCTTGATCTTGCGCTTGGCTCGCACGATCCGCTGTGCAAGTGTTGCCTCCCCGACGAGAAAGGCGTGGGCGATCTCAGCCGTTGAGAGCCCACCCAGTGTCTTGAGGGTTAACGCAACCTGGGCTTCGAGGGCGAGAGCAGGGTGGCAGCACGTGAAGATCAAACGTAGTTGGTCATCTTCGATCTGGCTGTCCACATCGTCTCCCTGATTGCTGGTCTCGTCCAATCGGACCAGATATTCGAGTTGTGCCAACTTGCTCTCGTAGTTAACCCGGCGCCGTAGCCGGTCGATGGCCTTGCGGCGGGCGGTGGTGGTGAGCCAGGCGCCGGGGTTCTGCGGTACCCCCGACGCCGGCCACGAAGTCAACGCGGCGGTAACCGCGTCCTGGACGGCGTCCTCGGCTAGGCCGAAGTCGCCGACCTGACGGATCAGCGTTGCGACTACCTTGCCGTATTCGTCTCGAAAGGCTCGCTCGATCGCATCGTGGGTGACTTCGGTCACTCAGCCTGCTGGGAGTTCTCGAAATCCCAGATGGGGCGCACCTCGACAGAACCGTGCCAAGAGCCGGGAAGGTCGGCAGCAACGGCCAGCGCCTCATCCAGGTTGGCGACGTCGATGAGGTAGAAGCCTCCGAGGACTTCCTTGGTCTCCGCAAACGGGCCGTCGGTCGTGAGAGTCTCGTCGTTGCGGACCCGGACAGTCGTTGCGGTGTCCACTCCGTCGAGTGCTTCGCCGCCGAGGTTGATGCCTCGCTCAGTGATGCCGGCAGTGAACTTGTAGTAGTCCTCCATCATCTTTGCCTGATCCTCTGGAGTGACCTCGATAGTCGGATCGCTGTAGATCAACAGTGCGTACTTCATGTCGCTTCCCTTGCTAGAGACGGCCCTGCGCCGTCCTGATGTCAAGACGACGAATGGCTTTGAACGTTTTCGACACTAACCGGGAGATATGTGTTTGGGCGGGCTGCGCGTTTCGGACGGTTGCGAACGCCGAGTTGCCTGGTTCGGACACTTACACAGACCCTGGAGTTCGCTTGCGAACTCCCAAGGAACTCACCCCTGGTGGGTTCCCCTCTAATGGGGGTCTACCCCAGCGGCTTTGCCGTTGCGGTACTTTCCCCCCGGAGGGGGCTGATAGCCGCCGTTGGCCGTCTCTGTCAGAGGGGGCTGATGCGAGGGGGATTGGGCGTTCGGCAGCATCTATCCTGGTGGGCATGAGTGACTATCGCCCCCCATTGCGTGATATCCGGTTTGTGCTCGAGCACATTGTCGACCTGGAGGGGATGTCCTCCTTACCCGGGTTTGAGCATGTCGAGGCTGAAGATGTCTACGACGCGCTCGACGAAGCAGGTCGGTTCCTGTCCGAGGTGGTTGCCCCCACCAACAGCATCGGCGACAACGAAGGTGTCAGCCGGAACGATGACAGCTCGGTTACCGTCCCCGAGGAGATGGTCGCCGCGTACAGGCAGTTCGTTGAGGCGGGCTGGGGTGCGGTCAAGGGTGACATAGAGTATGGGGGCCATGGCTTCCCCGGTGTCATGGCAACCGCCATTCAGGAGATGTTGACCGCATCAAACATGGCGTTCTCGTTGTGCCCCATGCTCACCACCAGCTCGGTGGAAGCGCTCCAGCATCACGGAACCGACGAGTTGAAGGCCACTTACCTCGAGAACTTGATTACCGGTGAATGGTCCGGCACGATGTCGTTGACCGAACCGGAGGCGGGTTCGGACGTAGGAGCGCTCCGCGCCAAGGCGTGGCAAGAAGACGACGGGACCTGGCGAGTGCAAGGGACCAAGATCTTCATCACCTGGGGCGAGCACGAGATGGCGGACAACATCATCCACTTTGTCCTTGCCCGGGCTCCGGAAGCCCGTCCGGGGACCAAAGGAATCTCACTCTTCCTGGTGCCGAAGTATCTCGTCAACCCCGACGGAAGCCTTGGCGAACGTAACGACGTGGAATGTGTCGGGGTCGAGCACAAGCTCGGGATCCATGCCAGCCCGACGTGTGTGATGGCCTATGGGGAGCAGCGTGGCGCGGTTGCCTATCTCGTCGGCGAGGTTCACGGCGGGATGCGGTGCATGTTCACCATGATGAACGACGCCCGGCTGCACGTCGGGCTCGAGGGGCTCGGGCTTTCCGTGCGGGCCTACCAACTCGCTCTCGGCTACGCCAGGGAACGCCGCCAGGGCCGGGCCATTGGAGCTCCCAAGGACCAGGCGTCGCCGATCATCGACCATCCCGACGTGCGTCGGATGTTGATGACTATGAAGGCCAACATCGAAGCAATGCGAGCCCTGATCCTCGATACGTCCGCCGCAAGTGATCGCAGTGCTCACGGTGCAGATGAGGCGCAACGGATTGCAGGCGCGAATCGGGCGGCATTGCTGACACCGATCGCCAAGGCGTGGGCTACCGACCTTGGCGTTGAGTTGACCTCGCTCGGCGTACAGGTGCACGGAGGGATGGGATTTGTGGAAGAGACCGGCGCGGCCCAGCACTGGCGAGATTCCCGAATCGCACCGATCTACGAGGGGACCAACGGCATCCAGGCGATGGACCTGGCGATGCGCAAGGTGCCCCTCGACGACGGCCGGGTAGTGAACCGGTATCTCGATGAGATGGATGCGACCGCTACCGAGCTGGTTGCGACCGGCAATGGCTTGGCTGCCATGGGCGAGTCGCTACGTTCGGGCATCGCCGGCTTGCGAGAGACGACAACCTGGTTCTTGTCGTCCCCTGATCCGAATGATGCGTTGGCCGGGGCCACCCCCTATCTGCGCCAGTTCGGCGTCGTCGCGGGTGGTTACTACCTCGGGAGGAGCGCACTGGTCGCCGACAAACTGCTGGCCGATACGCAGCTTGCAGACGGGGACGACCCCTGGCTGAGCGCAAAGATTGACACCGCTCGGTTCTATGCCGCTCAGATCCTGCCTCAGGCCACCGGCTCCGCACCGGCGGTGACGGTGGGTTCGGGCCAGTTGTTCGCTGTCGGTGATGACTTGTTAGGGCAATAGCTGCTCCGGCAACTACCGTCGATCATGATGAAGCGCTATTTCAACTGGGTTCTCGCGGGATTGGCCGCCATTACGGCTGTTGCTGCTCTCCGCCCCCGTCCAAAAGCGACAACTCCGGGCGAAGATCCATCCGTTGGTATCGCGGAGGCTGCTCCGCCGCGATGGTTTGACGAGCCGCTGGCTGTCGGTAAGGCTGTGACTGGTCGGCTGAGTAGCCACCACATGCCGATGATTGCCGGGAGTCTCTCCTACTACGCCTTCCTCGCCATCTTCCCGGCAGCGATTGCAGCTATCTCGATCTATGGCCTGGTGCTCGACCCGTCCGATCTCACCGCCCAGATCGAAGAGATATCCGATGCCTTGCCCGAGTCTGCAGCAGACCTCATCTCCCAGGAGCTCACCACAATTGTCGAAACCTCTGGTTCGGGGCTCGGGGTGACCGCGGTCCTAAGCATCATCGGCGCTTTGTGGTCGGCGTCTGCGGGCACCAAGGCGCTGATTACCGGGATCGACATTGCCTACGAGACTCCCGAGAACCGACCATTCATCATCTTGCGCGGGATGGCCCTCGGCATCACGATCGGGCTTATCGTCTTCGTTGCAGCCGCGGCCTCCGCCGTAACATTCCTCCCGGAACTGTTGAGTGTCATCGGCGCCGACGACTCGGCAACGCGTCTCGTGCAGTATTCGCGCTGGCCTGTCATTTTTGTCGTTGTGACCGGCGGTCTCGGGCTGCTTTACAAGATTGCGCCGAACCGACCCGCGTCAAAATCTCCATGGATCTCGACGGGGGCGATCACCGTTGCGGTTCTATGGATGCTGGCTACCTACGTGTTCTCGGTCTATGCCAACAATGCCTCTCAGTTGGGGGGAGCGTATGGGGCGCTCGCCGGTGTCATCGTGTTGATGTTGTGGTTCTTCATGTCGGGCTTGATCGTGCTGCTCGGAGCGGAACTGAATGCCGAGTTGGAGGCACGAGACCTTGCTCGTTAAGACTCCAGGGCGGCTCTGTTGTTGCGGTGACAGGTCTCCAATCGGCTGTATGTGTGCCGTGCCCGACTAGGTTGGTGCAGTACTTGACCGCAGATGACGCTGCGGACTGCCTCCCGACACCAGAAACACCTGATGACTACCGCCAACACCGCCACTTTTGAATCACTCGGGATCGCCTCCGATCTCGCTTCGGAACTCACCGGCCAGGGGATCGAAGACCCCTTCCCCATCCAGCTACTGACCATCCCCGACGCCCTCGCCGGCAAGGATGTGTGCGGTAAGGCCAAAACGGGGTCCGGTAAGACTCTGGCTTTTGGCCTTCCCATCGTGCAACAACTGGAAAGGGCTGAACCGAAGAGACCTCTCGCATTGGTCTTGGTCCCGACCCGTGAGCTGGCGCAGCAGGTGTCGGCAGTCCTCGACATTCTTGTCGAGGTGAGAGGGTTCAGCGCCGTCGCGGTGTACGGAGGTGCCCCGATGGGAGCCCAAACGCAGGCATTGCGGCGTGGTGTCGAGGTTGTTATCGCTACTCCCGGGCGCCTCATCGATCTGATGGAGCGCAAAGAGATCAGGCTTGACGAAGTGCGGATGGTGGCTATCGACGAGGCGGATCAGATGGCCGATATGGGTTTCTTGCCGCAGGTTCGGCGCATCATGAGCGGTATCTCGGGCGAACATCAGACCTTCCTTTTCTCCGCCACGCTCGACGGCCAGGTGGGAACCCTGGTCAGTGCATATATGGAGCAGCCGGTGCGGCACGAAGCCGAGTCTGACGGCGAGACCATCGAGACGATGGAGCACCGTTTCCTCAAGGTTCACCACATGGACAAGGTGAAAGTGTCGGCGGCGATTGCGGACGCGGCAAGGCGAACGTTGATGTTTGTCCGTACCAAAGCGGGTTGTGACCGGGTTGCCCGCGACCTGCGAGAGATCGGCGTGGAAGCAAAAGCAATCCACGGCGATCTTCAACAACGGCAGCGTGACAAGGCTCTCTCCGGTTTCACCGACGGTTCAAACCCCGTGTTGGTTGCCACGAATGTCGCCGCCCGCGGTCTACACATTGACGATGTTGATGTCGTTATCCACTACGACCCGCCGGATGATCCAAAGACTTACGTCCATCGGTCGGGTCGCACCGCCCGTGCGGGCGAGTCTGGTCTCGTGGTGACTCTGGTGGAGTGGGACCAGGTCAATGAAGTGCTCGGCATCCAACGCCGCGCCGGGCTCAACGTGCCCATTATCAAGATGTTCTCGAACGACGAACGGCTGTCCGATTTGATGTCGTGGGAGCCCGATCCCGAGCTTGTTCCGTTCCGCGGCAAGCGTTCACACCCAATGTCGAGGGGTAGACGGCGGCGCTGAATAGCTGTCGGATCTTTTCCGAACTCAAGACAGGAGACAACCATGGCCCAGTACTCATCGCAGCCCGAGATGACAATCGATCTCGCCAAGACTTACGCAGCGACATTGCACACCAATCACGGCGACATCGAAATCGAATTCGATGCGATGCGCTCGCCGATGAGCGTTAACAACTTCGTGTTCCTCGCCCGTGACGGCTTCTACGACGGTGTGATTTTTCACCGTGTCATCCCGGGATTCATGATTCAGGGTGGTGACCCGACGGGCACCGGCTCGGGCGGGCCCGGATATCAGTTCCGTGACGAACTCGAAGGGTCGGGCATATACAGCCGGGGCATTGTGGCCATGGCCAACGCTGGTCCTAACACGAACGGCTCGCAGTTCTTTATCTGCCACGTCGATGCCGGCTTGCCGCACTCCTACAACATCTTCGGTCAGGTGACGTCAGGAATGGATGCCGTAGACGCGATCGCAGCAACTCCGACCGGAGCGCAGGATCGGCCACATGAAGACTGCGTGATTACGTCGGTGACCGTTACGGAGGGCTGAGAGGTACTAAGTACTTGGTACTAGGTATCAGAACCATACAGAACGAGGGTGTCCGCCTTTGGCCGCACCCTCGTTTTCTACTTTGACTTCGATTGAGGGCCGGACTTAGCGGAGCTGGCAGCTAAGGTCTTCGTCCCGTACTTAATACGAATCTTGTGGGCAAACGCTGGCGTCGTTGATGGCGTGTGCCGCGACCCTAGCTCGCCCTCTTGCGGCGTTCGCGGTCGCGGATCCTGCGGCGGAGCCGGCGGCGATCCCCGGAGCTCATGCCACCCCAGACGCCTTCGGTCTGGTTGGTTGCGAGCGCATATTGGAGACATTGCTCCTGAACCGGGCAGATTTCGCACACCTTTTTGGCCGGCATCGCAAGGGCTTCATCCTCACCAGGAGTGAAGAAGACGTCGGAGTCTGCTCCGGCGCAAGCTGCCTCGTCCCGCCATGAGTGCTCGGGTTCCCAAAGCTGATCGTCTAATGCCATCACCATTTGCGTACACCCCCTTCTCGGGCGCAAGTACCCTCTTTAACGCATATTGGAGAACGTTCATTCCAATATACGGAGGGCGAATAGGGATAATGCACCTACATCCAGGCTGGGTCAAGGGATTCTCACATAGTTTTCAGATTCTTCGGCAGTATTCCGAGCCCGCAGGGACTTTGGAATGAAGTTTGTTTGCGATTACGGCTCTGACCTCGGCGACCTCGTTGATCGTGTAGGAGTTCGTGGGCGGGCCCTTGCACAAATGGTGTCTCTTGACCTCCCTGTTCCTCCGGGCTTTGTGATCAGCGACGTTGCCTGTCGCCGCTTCCTCGAGACCGGGGACATGCCAGCCGAAGCCTGGTCCGAGGTCCGGGAGGCGGTGAGTCGAACGGTGGAGACGTTCAATTCGCAGGAGGCGCAGCGGCCGGTCCTGTTCTCCGTTCGCTCGAGCCCGGCGACCGAGATGCCCGGCCTGTTCGACTCGGCGCTGTATCTAGGAACCACGCCCACGGCGCTGGACGCACTCGGCGCATGGGGAGGGCTCCGGCTGGCGCACCGCACCCGACTGGGTTTCCTCAAGACGATCGGGCGCCTCCGCGGATTGTCGCCGGCACGGTTTGCAGGCGTAGTGGCGGAGATTGCCGGCCCTGCGGACACCACCGAGTGGTCGGGAGAGCAGATCGCCGCGGTATGCGACGCCTATGAAGCGGTGGTGGTCGACGAGTCGCAACGTCCCATTCCGGAGGATCTTCACGGCCAGCTTCTTGAAGGGATCGAGGCGGTTTTCGCCTCATGGGACCGTAGCGAGGCGCGGCGCTTTCGTCGCAGTAGGGGCATCTCAGACGATGACGGGATGGGCGTGATCGTGCACCCGATGATCTTTGGTGAAGTCGATAGCGAGTCCGGTGCCGGGATCGCCTACAGCCGACATCCGGGCGATGGTACGCCCGGGTTGGCCGGGATCTACACCTCAGGTAGCAGCCGGCCACAGTCGCAAGAGCGCTATCCAGGCTTGCAGGATTTCAGTATCACGGACCCGGGAGGCCATGCCCTTGTCGCAGATGCGGTTGTTCGTCTTGAAGCTGAACGCAGGGACATGATGCGGGTCGACTTTGTGCGGGAACGAGGACGTCTGTGGATCATTGAAGCCCGGCCCGCCGACCGGACCGCAGAGGCAGCCGTGCGGGTTGCGGTCGACATGGTTGACGAGGGGATGATCTCGCGTGACATGGCTTTGCGTTCCGTAGATCCAGAATCGCTCATGGGGATGCTGCATCCGCGGTTGAACTCACCCCCGAGTCAGGATCCGATCGCTGTCGGCACCGCCGCGTCACCAGGTGCAGCGAGTGGGCATTTGGTGTTCTCCGCCGAAGCTGCCATCGACTCGTCCGAGCGTGGTGAGGATGTGATCCTGGTCCTGCGGGAGGTCTTGCCTCGCGATCTGGATGGCGTCGTGTCAGCCTCCGGATTGATCACCAGTCATGGAGGTGGCACTTCGCATGCCGCTGTAGCTGCTCGCGCCGCCGGCACGCCTTCGGTCACCGGTGTGACCGATGTTGTGGTTACTGCCGACGATGTGCGATTCGGAGGGCGAACTCTCACTCACGACGATGTCGTCACCATCGACGGCGGAGCCGGAGCCGTGTACGAGGGAGAGTTGGCTATCGCCCAGCCCCCGGCTGCGTCCTATCTCGACCGGCTGCTCGGTTGGGCAGATGAGGTGCGGCGGCTCGGTGTGTGGGCTAATGCCGATACGGCGCGGGCGGCGACAGCGGCACGTGCCGCGGGTGCCGACGGGATCGGGTTGGCACGTACCGAGTACATGTTCCACGGTGAGCGGCTTGCTGTGGTCCGGAGGATTCTCCTTTCCGATGACCGCCGCGACCGGGCCGACGCCCTCGATGAGCTGGAGAGCCTTCAGGTTGGTGATTTCGAGCATCTGCTCGAGTCGATGGACGGGACGCCGGTGGTGGTGCGATTGCTTGATCCACCGGTCCATGAGTTCCTTCCATCGCGGATGGAGCTCGAGCTCGAGATGGCTGAACGGGTCCGTTCCGGCGAGGGTACCGAAGACCTTGAGAAGCTCGACGCGGCGATCGAGCAATGGTCAGAGGTGAATCCGATGCTTGGTCTGCGCGGGGTGCGTCTTGCCGTTGTCATCCCCGAGATTTACAGGGTGCAGGTCCTGGCCGCACTCGAGGCGGTCCGACGACGATTGGACGCCGGGGGCGACCCACGCCTCGAGATAATGATCCCGTTAGTGAACTCAGTTGAGGAGGTGCATCTGGTCCGGGACATGATCGAGGAAGAGGTGCATTCGGCGGGTCGGCTACTCGAGGTTGCCATCGGCACGATGATCGAGCTGCCCCGGGCCGCGCTGGTCGCCGGTGAGCTCGCTCTCGAATCAGATTTCTTCTCGTTTGGGACCAACGATCTGACGCAGACCACAATGGGTATCAGCCGCGATGACGCCGAGGAGGCGTTCCTGCGCACGTATGTGGAGCAGGGCGTCATGCCTGTCAATCCGTTCCAACGGATCGACCCGGAGGGCGTCGGGCGCCTCATCGAGCTCGCCATCGTCGCCGGGAGGGCAGCCAATCCGGGCCTGGAGATCGGTGTGTGCGGCGAGCATGGCGGTGATCCCGTGTCGATCGGCTACTTCCATCGCTGGGGCGTCGACTACGTCTCCTGTAGCCCGCCGCGGCTACCGATCGCGAGGCTGGCGGCAGCGCAAGCGGCTCTGAAGTACTAAGTATGCGGAACGCAGTGACAGGTCTGTCGTCCGAATTCGTAGGCGAGCTGATGTCTCAAGAGATTCAGAACCGAGGTCGTCTATGTCGCGCGGGTGAGGGTGAAGACGCGTACGTGAGGTGTGGGCACCGCCTCTTCTCTTTACCTAGTACTTAGTACCAAGTACCTAGTACCTCTCTACAAATACTGACCCGGGCCGCGGTTCGGATCCTCCGTTGCTGCTTCCAGGGCTCTTCGCTTCCGCATTTCGTCGAGTTGGGCTGAAGCTGCTGCCTGCTGGCTGAACAGGGAGGCCTGGATACCGTGGAAAAGTCCCTCTAGCCAACCTACGAGTTGAGCTTGGACGATGCGGAGCTCAGACTCGGATGCTTCCTCTTGGTGAAGCGGTTGGAAGATCGACTCGAGTTCATCC
>JAYEIP010000120.1:0-12324 GCA_034660155.1 Actinomycetota bacterium
CGCCAATCCGTCGAGCCAGACTGGCTAGAGCGCTTCGCAGTGGCGTATGTCCACGAAGTCCAGGCATGGACCGCGTCTGTGCTCAGGGACCAACCGGAGGGCCCCACCGCGTGGGACGGTTATGTAACGCTCGCCGCGGCCCTCTCCGGCTCAAAGTCGATCGAAACGGGAGCGCCGGTGCGGATGGATCTCGCCGCTCGGCCAGAGTTGTACGGGTAGAGAGACACGACACTGTCGGTAGGGTCCAATTATCGGGCGTAATGGGATGGTCGAGGAGGGTTCGCTCGGCCTACGGGAGGTTCGTTGACCGCCTTCTCGCCATCGGCAAAGCTGCGTTCGATCCAGGAGTTCTGTTCGAACCTCGGCAGCGCCAAGGGACCACTCAAGTACGCCGAAAGCGGACAGTGGTTGTCCAGATAACCGTGGGGAGCGGAATAATGCCGGATACTGAGCGCCTTGCGTGACCGAGTTCAAGTCGCCTGATCGTCGTTCTGTGCGGGCGCGGATTGCCATGCGATCCTGCGTAGGTGGCTGTCCCCAGCTCGCCTTGCACATTCGATTTCAAGGTTGCAGGGACCAGTCCGGGAGGCGATCCTGGGCACCGTTCTCGGTGAGGCGTGTGACATTGGAGCCGTCGGAGTCCATCGTATACAGCTCCCAGTCACCGTCTCGATCGGACACGAAGGCGATACGGGTTCCGTCCGGGGACCACGCTGGGGCGAAGTCGTCGCTCGGGTTATCGGTGAGTCGGGTGAGATTGGAGCCATCGGCGTCCATCAGGTAGATCTCGTTGTTACCGTCCCGAGCGGAGAAGAACGCCATCTTGGTTCCATCCGGAGACCAGGCCGAGGCGAAGTCGTCGCTCGCGTTATCGGTGAGCTGGGTGAGATTGGAGCCATCGGCGTCCATGACCCAGATCTCAAAATCCCCGTCCCGGTCCGAAGAGAAGGCGATGCTTCCGTCCGGGGACCAGACCGGGGCGATATCGACGGCGGGGTGGTTGGTGAGTCGTGTGGGGTTGGAGCCGTCGGCGTTGATGACGTAAATCTCGATGTTGTCGTCCCGGTCCGTGTGAAAGGCAACGCAGATGCCGTCTGGGGACCAGGCTGGGGCGAAGTCGTCGCGGGGATGGTCGGTGAGTTGGGTGACGCCGGTTCCGTCGACGTTCATCACGTACAAGTCGCCACCGACTCCTGCCCGGTCCGACGAGAATGCGATGCGAGTGGCGTCGGGCGACCAGGCCGCGCCTGCGTCCCAGGCGGGGTTCTCAGTGAGCGGGGTCACTTGGGAGCCATCGGAGTTCATTACATAGAGGTCCCAGTCGCCGTCACGATCCGAGTCGAAGGCGATGCGACCGGGATTCGGCGGTTGCGTTGACGTAGTAGTCGAACTCGGCTGAGCTGTGGCGGTTGTTGCTGCAGAGGTGAATGTCGTCTCGCCGTACTCCACTTCGGTCACTGGAGGGGCGTCCTTGTGGCAGGAGGCGAGAAGGATCGCTGCCACTGCTGCGAAGCTTATGCTCCGCAGCAGCGCTACGCCGCTGAGACGCCAAGCGAATCCCACTGGGACCTGCCTAGATAACGCGCATCGTATCCATGGAGGATGCGTCGGTGACCTACCTCCACCATATCAAGGGGTGGCGGCGATGGGGGAGCCTCTCGAATCGCCAATTGTTGGCGGTGATGGTGTAAACCCATGGTGACCGTCACTCCCAGCGGAAGAGTCGGGCGGCGACCGTGGTGCAGATCACGAGGACTCCGACCAGGACGCTTGTCTCGAACATGAGAGATCCCCACGGTGCCCCGAACCACAGTCCACGCAGAAGGCGTACCACGTATGTCAACGGTAGGAAGTCCGAGATGGAGTGGATCGACTCTGGCATGACCTCGAGTGGGATCGTTGCACCCGACAAGAAGATCATCGGGTACAGGGTGACCATGGCAATGATCTGCGCAGTGCGGGCGGTTGGCGCCAGTCCGGCGATCAGATAGCCCACGGCGAACATTGCGGCGCCCGACAAGATGATGGCCAGGGCCACGCTTCCTGCCTGACCCTCGAACCGGACCCGGTACCGACCCCATCCCACGACCAGCACCGCTGCAATTCCTGCCAGCACCATGATGAGGTTGGCGGTCACGTCAGCAGCGATGTACAGCACCGGCCGCATGGGCGTCGCCTTGAAACGTCTGAGAATTCCCGCCTCGCGGTAACTACTGGTGGTGATGGCCACCCCCATAAGCCCAACCGTACCGAGTATCAGCGCCGTGTAGGCGGGCATCGAAACGTCCATGGAGCCGTACCCGTCGAACATCTCGTCTGGTTCATTGCCGTAGATCATCCCGAAGATGACGACCAGCATCACCGGAAAGGCCACTGTGAAGAATGCCGCGGCTGGTTCTCTGGCGAACAACCGGAGGTTCACGTTCACGACCGATCCAAATGAGCGAAGCACAACGGAACTGCCGCGATGGACCACCGTCGTGTTTCCCGCCCCGGTGCGATGCCTCATTGCCTGATCTCCTTGCCGGTCAGCGACAAGAACACATCTTCTAGGTCCGGTTCCTCCGTTCGAAAATCGGTGAAGACGATCTCGGCGTCTTCCAGCGCATGGATGACGGAGCTGGCGAAGCGATCGCCGTGGCCATAGACGACTACATGGCTGTCGCTTCGTTCGACCCGGGTGACAGCAGCAAGCCGGCTTAGACTCGAAACATCTTGTCCCGGAGCGCTGAACACCATCCGGGTGTCGGCCCCGAGCGCGGCAATCAATGCTCCTGGTGTGTCCATGGCGACGATGCGGCCACGGTCAACGATCATGACCCGGTCACACAGCCGCTCTGCCTCTTCCATGTAGTGGGTGGTGAGAACGACGGTGCGGCCGCGATCACGGATCTGCCGTACCAAGTCCCACATCGAACGTCGTGCCTGGGGGTCCAGTCCGGTTGTCAGTTCGTCGAGGAACACCACTTCGGGTTCGTTGACGAGGGCTAGAGCAATGAACAGGCGCTGCTTCTGCCCGCCGGACAGCTTGGCGAACGCCGTCGTACGTTTCTCGGTGAGCGACAACAGCTCCAGGAGGCTATCGACCTCCAGATGGCGCCGGTACAGGGATCTGAAGAGTGTCAGCGCTTCTTCGACCCGGAGTCGGGACGGCAGTGCACTCTCCTGCAACTGAACGCCGATTCTCTCGGCGACTGCCCGCCGCTCCGCCGATGGGTCCATGCCCAACACCCGGACGTGACCCGACGTAGGCCGGCGCAGTCCTTCCAGACACTCAATGGTCGTGGTCTTCCCGGCACCGTTAGGTCCTACCAGACCAAAGATCTCTCCCTCGGCCACTTCAAACGAGATCCCGTCGACAGCCCTAGCGGCACCGTAGGTTCTACCCAGATTCCGGACTTGGATCGTGGATACCACGTCGGCCTTCCAGCCTCTGCCTCATCATCTCGCCGAATTCGAGCAATAGCAAGAGTGGAACCTCTTGACCGGCTGAAGGCCCTTCCCGTGGATTCACCGAGGTGGCAGAATGAAGAAGTTGGGGTCGAGGGGCTGGCGACAAGTGGACGATGCTAGATGCCTCAACGCTGCCCGCCGACAACGGTAACACCGGAGACCCTTCATCACGCCAGGGTCGGAGGCATTGCCTTTCGCTGCCTAGCGTGCATCCGGCGGAATCGAGGACCGATGCGCCGCATCGTGGTGACCTTGTCCGTACTGCTGATGGCCGCTGCTTGCAGTGACGGGACGCCCACCGAGCAGCCCCAAACCACAGTCACCCGTGCGGGCCCCACAACCGTCTCCGCCTCCTCGACCACGACTGCGCCGCCCTCGACGTTGGCGTGGGCTCGGTGCGGGTCCGCTGAGTGTGCCTCGTTGACGGTTCCGCTCGATCACAATGATTTGTCCAAGGGCAGCATCGATCTGAAAGTGGCGAGGCGACTTGCCCGGCGACCAGCAGAGCGGATTGGTGTGCTCCTGTTCAATCCGGGCGGGCCGGGCGTGCCAGCGACACCGACCATCATCGAGGCGGCGCGATTCTTCTTCAGTTCGACGCTGTTGGACCGGTTTGATGTCGTGTCTTGGGATCCCCGCGGGGTGAGCGCAGGCACCGAAGTGGACTGCGTCGACGATCTGAACCGCTACTTGGCACCCGATCCGACTCCCGAAACCGGGGAAGAGGCAGACCAGATAAGGGAGACACTTGGCGAGTTCGCCGCGGGGTGCGTTGAACGATCCGGGGATCTGCTCCCGCATCTGTCGACGGTGTCTACCGCCCGGGATATGGATTTGCTCCGAGCGGCGTTGGGTGAGGAGAAGATCAGCTACCTCGGCAATTCCTACGGCGCCGCACTGGGGGCGGTCTATGCCACTCTGTTCCCGGAGCGGGTCCGAGCAATGGTGTTGGACGGGGCGTACGATCTCAGCGCCCCTTACGCCGACGGGTGGGTACAGAGATTGGAAGCGCAAGAGCGTGCGCTAGACGCCGCCCTTCAAAGCTGCGCCACCAACAGTTCCTGTGCGTTCCACAGCGAGGGTGACCCGTTCACCGCGTTCGACCGACTGTTGGCAAGCCTCGACAGTGACCCACTCATTGCTGGAGAGACCGAGGTCGGTTTGGGACACGCGCTTTGGGCGGTGTATTGGGGCCTCATGTCCGAACAGCAATGGCCGTATCTGATGAACGCACTCGCTCAAGCCCGGGACGGAAATGGTCTGCGTCTGTTTGATCTCGCGGTTCCCGGCCCTGCTCTCATCGAGAGCTACTTTGCGATCTCATGTCTTGATGGACCCACCACCGCCTCGCCGCCTCCCCAAAACGTGATCGACCAATTGCTTGCTGTCGCCCCCCGCCTCGGCCCTTTCGAAGCCCAAGAAACCGACCCATGTGACGTGTGGCCCGTCGACTTGGATCCGCCTCCACCTCTCACTGGGGTTGGCGCCCCACCCATTCTCCTTACCGGCACCACCGGCGACATCGCCACCCCTCTCGAATCCGGCCGAGATCTGGCCGAACACCTCGAACACGGCGTGCTCCTCGTCGTCGAGCGAAACCATCACACTGCCTACGATCCACTCCTATTCGACGCCCGTTGCGTCAACGAAACCATCAACCACTACTTGGTCGACCTCGAAACTCCTCCCAACTTGTCCGTCTGTCAGCACGGAGAACCGCAGCTCCAGCCACCCGACTGAGACAGCGCAGAACACCAGATATGGCGCCATAACGAGCATTTCGCGGACCGTCCGGGATCGGCACCTCCACGGGCGGGGTTTTGAACACTCTGCGTGTCGATGGTCCCACGCGTGGACGCCGCTGGAGCGTTGGATTTCGTACCCACCGACTGTCTGAAGGATGGGTTGGAGCCGGACGTTCCACGACTGGGAGGGAATGGGGGTGGGAACACGGTGGTTGACAAGCATACGATTCAATCGTATGCTTCAATCAACCGTTTGGAGAGTGAGATGACCGACGATACGAAGAGCCGCATCCTCGACGCCGCCGAACAGCTCTTCGCCGAGCACGGCTTCGACGGCACTTCAGTACGTGAGATCACGCGAGCTGCTGACGCCAACGTGGCTGCCGTTCACTACCACTTCGGATCAAAGGAGGCGGTGCTGCGTGGAGTCACCGACCGTGTGGCCGGTCCGATCAACGCTCGACGACGTGAGCTGCTCGATGCCACGGTTACCGCAGCCGGGCCGGGAGTCCCCAGTATTGAGCTGCTCTTGGACGCCTTTGTGAGAGCGGACGTGGAGATTCTCCTTCAACTGCAGGAACGGGGACCGGTGGTGGCAAGGTTCCTGGGCCGAACGTATGCCGACCAGACGCCCTGGATCCAAAGGATGGCTCAGGAGCAATACGCCGAAGCCAGCGGCTTTTTTCCGGCGATGGCGGTGGCCTTGCCACACTTGACGCCCGAGGAGATCGAGTGGCGCATCAACAAAGTTGTAGCGGTCATTGTCCACCTCTTCGCTACCTGGCCCGAGGACGGTATGTGCGAGGCAGACGCCGAGGTGCTGTTGCGCCGGCTCGTGACTTTTCTCTCAGGCGGCCTGCGCGCTCCTTCACCCACCTTGGCGCCGACCCCCGACTCGAGGAGATGAGATATCGATCCGACCTCAGCCATCACCATCACGTAGAAGGCCCGCCCTCGCCAGAGCTTTCGACAATAGCGAGGACGGGCACCGCCAGCACACGACGAATCGTGTGTTGACCCAAGGAGAATACCCATGACAATCCAACCACCTATCACCGCGACGACACGACCGAATTGGCTGCCCGAGAGCGAGTACCCGTTCGAGCCCCGCTCCATTGAGCTGGGCGAGGCCACCGTCACGTATGTTGACGAGGGCGAGGGACCGACGTTGCTGTTCGTTCACACCGGCATGTGGTCGTTCATATTCCGTGATGCGATCACCCGCCTCCGCGATGACTTCCGCTGCGTCACCCTCGATTTCCCCGGCTACGGGCTATCCCCAGAACCCCCAGCCGGCGATCTCGATCTCGAATCCCAAGCCGGACTGCTCGGCGAGTTTGCCACCAAACTGGGACTCTCTGACATCACCCTCGTCCTCCACGACCTGGGCGGCTTGGTTGGGGTCGGTTTCGCCGCGGCCCATCCCGACCTGGTACGCGGTTTCGTCATGACCAACACATTTGCGTGGAAGCCAGAGGGAAAAGCGCTGGTGCGCATGCTAAGGATCGTGTCCAGCCGACCGATTGCCGGACTTGATTGGATCACCCGGCTTATCCCACGCCTCACGGCCACCAAGGCAGGCGTCGGTCTGCGGCTCAGCAAGTCGGGCAAACAGACCTTCCTGGGACCGTTCCGACAGCGGAGGCGAATCGGACGCTTCCACACACTCATGCGCGACGCGCTCCGCGCCGACGGACTCCACACCCGGATCGAGGACGCCACCTCCGGTGTCCTTGGCGGCCTACCCGTGCTCACCATCTTCGGTGAGAACAACGACCCGTTCGGGTTCCAAGAACGGCACCATGCAACGTTCGGTGACCACGAGGGCCTGATCATCACCAACGGCAACCACTTCCCGATGATGGACGACCCCGACCTGTTCGCCGATACCGTGCGCGACTGGTCACGCCGCAAGAACCCACACGCATAGCGCATCGGTGGCGGGCCCCGCTTGACGGGCCCGCCACCATCAACGATTGGGAGAACCCTCACGACCTTTCGAGATAGTGAGCGAGTAGCCCACACTTCCGGGATGGGCACGGATTGCCCTCGGTCCGAGACCTAGCCCCTGCTTACCTTACGGGTGCCGTCGAAGCTTGGAAGGTGGCTGCGAGATCACTGGCGAATAGCCCTGGCTCTTCGGCCGGTGCGAAGTGACCTCCGGCAGGGGCTCCCAACAAACCTCGCAGCGGATCGGTCATCGATCCACTATCGCCGCCAGAAGAGTGCTGCCCGAAACCTGAAGTCGACCGCAGAGAAACCGATGCCAGCTCACAACCACCCAACCCACGCAGAACGACAATTCTGCAGTGATAACACGCATGCCACCGCCCGCCCGAGATCGGCACTGCTGTGCTTGGTGGAAACGAAAGTGTTGGCTACTCGGGGTGGTGGATCGGTTCGAAAGGCTCGAGGCCGCGGCGGGCGAGCCTCACGGCAACTGGACCGACGGCTCGACCAACGATCCCCAGCGCGGGAGCCAAGTCGATCGGGTTGAAGTAGAGCCGGAGACTGGTCACCAGATCGTCGCGGTAGGTGAGGATTTCGGCCCACTGACTTTCCAGGCGGCGCCCGCTGGCCAGGATCCCGGTTACTCCGAACTCCTTGATGAACACGTGACCGTCGACGCTGATCACCCGAGGACTGATCTCGATGCGCTCGACATGGGCGAAACCCAGTCGAGCCATCGCGGTCTTTCCGTTCGGGCTGGGTGCCCACCTGTAGGTGTAGAGACCAGCAGCAACGACAAGGGTTCCGAACACCCGTGGCTGGCGGTGCCCCTCTGTGACGTCGGGTGTGGCGCCCGGGCGTGGACCCAGCTCGTTGCTGGTGTGGCGGCACTGAGGATCAATTCCGTGCCCGGGATTCGCTCCGGTTGGTCAGTAGCAGCCGTGTGGTCAGAATGGTCAAAACGGGAAAGAGGAACACAACGGAAACGTAGACGATTGCAGTTGAATCGTCGCTAGCACCCGGATCGATGAACAGCTCGTCATACAGAATCACGTCGATCAGGTAGTGGAGAATCATCGAGGGCACGATGCTGTTGGTTCTGACCACAACGTAGCCCCATCCAATCCCCAAGGCAGTGGCGGCGACGGCACCTGCTACCACCGAGGCTGGATCGTCCCATGAGCCCAGATTGCTGAAGTGGAATAGGCCGAAGACGACTGAACTGGTCATGATCGCCCCCCATGGGGAGAAGCGATGTTGCAGATTCGACAGCACAACTCCTCGGAAGGCCAGCTCTTCCCATATGCCGGGGATCAGCGCTGCGAGCAATATGAGCCAGTTGTCGCCCTCTACCAGCACCGACGAGTTGAAGAAGAAGACGCCGGCGCTTGCAGCAGAAGCTACAAGGACCACAATGAAGCCGACGAAGGAGAGAGCTGCAGCGACGACCGTCGTCTTAGGGTCGTCTCCCATCGAGAAGCGCATCAGCTCCAGGTATCGCCTCAACCACCCGGTCTTCCTGGAGTACCCGAAGATGACAGGCACCGCCACGAACACCAAGACAGCACCCATGGTCATGCGGAAGACGAAATCGGTGAGCCGCACTGGGACATAGAGGCTTGGGAAAACCGAATCGAGACGTTCAGAAAGCTCGATAATCCTGGACAACCGCAGCAGCAATCCGGCCAGGATCGCGATCAGCATTGAACTCAGAACAGGGTGATCGCTCAGCCGATCGTAACCATGCATCTGTGGTGGAAGCACTTCCCTGGCGAGTCCGATACGCCCCTCCTGTCTCCACATGCACCCGAGACCATGACAATACCGCCGAGAGCTTGAGAAGCCACCTCGGCCCAGATGAGCTTCGCGTGATCGAGTACCTGCCGGGCACCTCGTTGATGACGCTAAACGACAGCGAGGCAGCAGAGGTAAATCGTTGACCCGCCCGGAGGCATGGTGGCCCCGGCCTCACCGCCCGGGATCCACAAATACCGAGTGATAACACCCACTTCGAAGAGCATCCGAGAACGGCACTGATGCGCTCGTTACGAAATCCAGCAGCCACCGGTGGCCCTGCCGGATCTGGTCGCACCGCCGAGCGGTGTCGTCGTGCTGTTATGTGCGCCCAGACGTTTGGGGACAGTCGGCCGGCGTCACATCGCAACGAGTTGGATGAGGTTTCCGCAGGTGTCATCGAGCACTGCCGTGGTGACCGGTCCGAACGCGGTGGGCGGCTGGGTGAACGTGACACCGGCGTCGATGAGTCGGTCGTATTCAGCCTGTACGTCATGGACAGCAAAGGAAGCCAGCGGGATGCCGTCAGCGGTGACAGCATCCCGGTAGGGCCCGACGGCGGGATGTGATGCGGGCTCGAGGAGCAGCTCGACATCTTCCTGTCCGGGGGCCGCCACCGTGAGCCAGCGGTCGCCATTGCCGAGCGGCACGTCCGTGTGACGTTCGAACCCGAGCACATCCGTATAGAAGCGCAGCGCACGTTCCTGGTCGTCGACAAACACGCTCGTCACATATACGCGGATGGTCATTCGGTTCTCTCCCTGTTGACAAGCCATCGGGACACCGCTGCGTGCATGGGTGCGATGTCGATGGAGTGGAACTTGTAGCGGCCGTCTCGACGGGCACGCACGAGACCGACCTTCTCGAGCACGGCGAGATGCTGCGAAATAGCCTGTCGGGTGAGTTCGATGTCGTGCTCGGCTGCGAGGCGACCGCACACCTCGAACAATGTCTGGTCGTCGCGCTCTGCCAGCACGTCGAGGATCGCTCGTCGTGCTGGCGCTGCCAATGCGTCGAATACGTCGGTCACGGCGCTAGCATAGGCAAGTCACAACTTGCCTGTCTACACCTCTGCGTCGTCTCAGATGGTGGCAGGAAGCTCGATGGTCGGTAGCGCCGATCACCGAATATGGCGCACGAACGAGCATTTCCGAAACCGCCCTGGAACGTGGCGCTTGGTCTATTGGTCACCGAGAGTGAGCTTTTCGATGCGGGTTTTGTGGACGGCGTAGATAAAGGGTCCGGGTTGGTCGCAGGCGGCGGTGATTCGTGCGAGGTTGACGAGGAACCTGGCGGCCATATCGTCGCCGGTGAGACTTTGGCTTGATAGGCAGAAACACCGAACCTGGTGGCTCTTGACGGCTTCACGCTCGGCAGGGTTGTACCTGATGCGGGTGTCTTTCATGAAAACGACCCAGCCTTGTTGACCTGCGAGTTCAAGCCATTGCTCGTCGGGCACGGTCTCGTCGGCCGGTATGCCGTAGTGCTCGGCAAGGGTGACGAGACGGAGTCCGGCGTCTCTAAGGAGTGTGGGGACCTTGATTCGGCCCAGGCTTCGGTCGAGGAAGAGGTCAGGCAGCCCGTCGGGATGTGACACGGAGCACGTCCTCTAGCTGGCTTGCGGGCACCCCGAATTCGGCGGAGAGCTCGTCTAGCGATTCGCCTGCCCAGAACCTTTGGAGTACATCGTCGAGGCGAGATCCGCCCCGTTCGAAGATCGGTGCCCCGAATGAACGTGTCGGGTCGACAACTACCTCTGCATGCTCGTACGAGGGGACGTGGATAAGTTCGGCGTAGCCGTCTGAGGCGTACTCGATCCTGCGGAGGTATTTCATGATGACATCCGTAAAGACGCGCTGTCCGCTTCTGATCACAACGAGATGTTTGGCCGCCTGTCCTTCAGCTGTGCCCTGGTGGCTTTTTGCATAGTCAAACAACAGCTCAGCACCGTCGGTATACAGTCGTCGAGATGCCAGGGCGTGATCGATGCCCAACCCAGTCTTGATCGCTTGCACTGCTGGCCTGATCCGCTGCATTGGCACCCCGCTACGCCTGATTGCTGCGAGGACGGTTGCTTCGGTGAGGCCTACGAAGGGGATTGAGGGACGCCGCGGACCGGCTGGTTGGAGGTACGTGACAATCGGATCGCCGACAACGTCGGATCGTTTCGGGAAACGTCGCACATAGCCCTGTGCCCACGTCGATAGGGTCGATGCATGCACATCAACGATGCGCGCCGCTTCTGCAACGGTGTACAGCGGAACGTCGAACCGAAGCCGATGGTGGGTCTTGACCATTTCCTCTCCTTTGCCCTCTCATTCAAGCACTTACCCCCGACGTTTTCGCGGCTCCCTGAATCGCCTCCGCTAGGTGTTGTATTGGTGGGGTGCAGGTCGGTTCGTTTCCTGGTGAGGGGAAGGAACCAAGATGACAACCACAGAGACTTCGTTTGTGCCGGCGGTGGTGTCGCCGGACTTTGACTCGTTTACGGTACGGCAGGCTGTTGCCGGCTTCCTGGCCGGCTACGGCGACACGACCCGTCAGGCATACAGCCTCGATCTACGGCAATGGCTGCACTGGTGCGACGAACACGAGCTACGTGTGTTTGAGGTGAGACGTGCCCACATCGAACTGTTCGGCCGCAGCCTCGAGACCGACGGCAAAGCCCGGGCGACGGTGGCGAGGCGTCTCTCAACGGTGGCGGGCTTCTATCGATACTGTTTCGAGGAACAACTGATCCCGAGATCACCGGCGGCTCATGTGCGCCGTCCCCGTGTCGACTACGAATCCCGAGTTACTGGGTTGGATCGGAACGAACTAGGAATGTTCCTGGTCCAAGCCGGACTCTGCGGTGGGCGGGATCATGCGTTGGCGTGTCTGTTGGCGTTGAATGGGTTGCGGATCTCTGAGGCGTTGAACGCCGACATCGAACACCTCGGCCTCGAACGCGGACACCGCACATTGGTGATCACCCGCAAGGGAGGCAAGATCGTCACCATCCCACTAGCGCCACGCACCGCCCGAGCAATGGATCTGTGTATCGGGGAACGAGAAACAGGACCAATCCTGTTGAACCATGACGGTACTCGTAGGTTGGATCGGCATGCCGCGACCCGGATCGTGAAACGACTAGCGAAGAGTGGGGGGATTGATAAGAACATCTCCCCACACTCACTACGCCACTCGTTCATCACCGCGGCGCTGGATGCCGGTGTGGCGCTACGGGATGTCCAAGAAGCCGCATCTCATGCCGATTACCTCGATCTACAGCGAGTTGGGCACTGAACCACGAGCAGGCGAGTAGAGCGTTCTTTAGGGGCTTTTGAGTTGTTGGGCTAGGGCGTACGGGTCTGCGGACACCTCGAGCGGGAACGCGGGTTCC
>JAYEIP010000121.1:0-12255 GCA_034660155.1 Actinomycetota bacterium
CAGGCCCCACCAGGTGAACGCAGTAGTGCCGGAGGAACACACGGCCGCCGTACGCTCCATCGGTCTCTCCCGAAAAGTCGCTGCTTTGGGCGACGGCGACCTCCACCGATCTGCACAGATCTGAGAACCGCACGGACAACGCCCGCCCGACATCGACAGCGTCACCCGACGGGAGTCCCACCGTGAGCAGGTCGACGTCGGATATACCAGTTTGGGCCATTCCGGTTGCCACTGACCCGTACACGTACAACGACGAGTCGCGATCGGCGGTACGAACGGCGAGGACCGCGGCGCCTAGAACCGGCTCAAACAGCGCGGAAACCCGATCCCTGCTGGCTCCAGTTTCAATGGTCCCGAGCGATGTGACACCTTCAAGGGGATCACCCATCCGAATTGCCTATCAGCCGTCTTCTGCACAAGAGGCTACATGGCGCTGCCACTCATGCCCACGGGCGATATCGCGCACCGCATTCCGACCAGACACAGCAATCCAGAGCGACCATATTGCGATATGCCGCCGACATCGCAATAGCCCAACCCACCGGCCCGGACTCAAACTCCGCGACATGGGTATCGCGAGTGGCCACGCGACCTACTCCCGTACCTTCTTCATCGGTTGGTACTGGAGTCCAGGCTCCCCAAAACTATGCGTGAACCGTACGTTGGTGGATCTCTTGTAGCCCAGGCTCAAATAGAACGGGACGGCGTATACGGTGGCAGCCAATTTGAAGACATTCGCTCCCTTTGCGGCGTATTCCTGCTCAAATCGTTGTACCAATGCCTGCCCGATGCCTTGACGATGATGCTGACCGTCGACGAACAGGCTCGAAAGCACAGTGCGGCCTCTCTCGTCTGTTCTTCCGCCGCGCAATACGCCGACGATCTCTCCGTCTTGTTCGGCGATCCACACCGATGGAGCGGAGATCGCACTGGCAAGCGCTTCTTGATGCTTGGCGATGGACGAGTGCGCAAAGGCGAAAGGTCCCAGCATGGACACACGCTGACAGGGGGTGGTTTCGGATAGGTTGAACTCGGCGTAGACGTCGGCGATCAAAACGCCAACTTGTGCAACGTCATGTTCGGTGTACTTTCGAATCTTGAGCATGTACGACACCTTGGTGAGCCCAATTATGTCAGGCACCGGCCTGTCGTGGAGACAACGATCTGGATTCGAGCGTACCGGCCGGACGAGATGCCTTTGGACCAGCGAACGCGATTCCTGACTGCCCGGAAAGGGATCCCCGAGGCTCGGCCTCGTCTTTCAGTCAGGGTTAACCAATGCGTCGAAGAAGCTGGTCGAGCGAGTGCTGGGGTTCGGTGATGACAAATAGGTGGCTCTGCATGCCGACCGCTTCGGCGCCACGACAGTTCACCGGCATATCATCAACGAAAAGGCACTCGTGGGGTGGTACGTCGAGGGCCGCGGCTGCCGCCACGTAGGGCTCCGGTGCCGGCTTGCGCACCCCGACGGTCACGACATCTATCACGGCATCGAACCGGCTTGCCGGCTTCCAATTCTGCCACCAGTTGGCGCCCAGCCATTTGGAGGCGTCGTTTGTGAGCAATGCCTGGCGATGGCCGGCATCCGCGATGTGGTCGATCGCTGCCCATGTCTCTGCTCGTTCCTGACCGGTCCAATCGAGATCCCGCGGTGGATCGAAGTCGATTCCCTCAGCCTGCAGATCGGCCATGAGCATCTTGACGTAGTCAGTCTCATCGAGATCGCCTGCCATCATCCGCTGATAGTTCGGGTCGTCGAGATCCCCGGTCGGCCCCATCGGGATACGATTCAGCGGCCAACCTTCCCGCCGCCCGACATCCACCATCATCTCGGTGAAGTAGCGGTACAAGATCCCGCCCATGTCCCAAATTACGTGCGGCAACTCGGTCACGAATCTCTGTTCCATTCCCTGGCATGCTGCAACAACTGATCTCTCATCGACATGGATTCCTCCGGTTCCGGTACCTCCACCATCACCATCGAGGCCTCAACCACCACCGGATAGCACGCCACCGACCAGCCGGGGGAGTCATGACGCTGCCCCGTACGGATGTTGTAGCGCCACAGATGAGCGGGACAAGTGATGATTCCATCCCTAACGACACCCTCAGCAAGAGGTTGTTGCCTATGTGCGCATCGGTTGTTGATGGCAAAGAGTTCGCCATCAAGGTTGACGACCAAGACTTCCTGGTCCCGCGCGGTAATGACGCGCGAGGCGCCTGGAGGGAGCTGTTCGAGAGTACAAACGTTGTGCTTCATGATTGGGTTGAGTGCTTAGTGCCTACCCCAGCGGCTTCGCCGCTGCGGTACCTTCCCCCCAGAGGGGACTGATGGAGCCGCGCCTCAGAACTTCATCACTACTGCCTTCGCCTCTGTGAAGAACTCGTATGAGTATTCGCCTCCCTCACGACCCATCCCCGACTCCTTGTATCCGCCGAAGGGGGCACGGAGGTCGCGGACGAAGAAGCAGTTCACCCACATGGTGCCGGTCTTCACCTCACGTGCGACCTTGTGGGCCAGGTTCAGATTCTGCGTCCACACCATGCCGGCGAGCCCGTAGCGGGACTGGTTGGCGATCTCGATGGCTTCGTCGACATCGTCGAAGGGCATCACCATCTCGACCGGTCCGAAGATTTCATCCTGACAGACCTGCATCGAGTTGTCGGCGTCGGCGAAGATCGTCGGCGCAACATAGTTGCCCTTGGCGAGGTCACCGTCGGTGACACGATTGCCGCCGGTCAAGAGCTTGGCCCCCTCCTCCTGGGCAAGGTCGATGTAGGAGAGCACCTTGTCGAGATGCTCCGAGGAAACGAGTGGCCCCATCTTCGTAGCCGGATCAAGCGGATCTCCGATCACCCATTCGGAGGCACCGTCGACGAGCCGAGACAGGAACTCGTCATAGACGGGTCGCTGCACCATGAGGCGAGAGCCGGCAAGGCAGACTTCGCCCTGGTTGGTGAAGATGCCCTTGAGTGAGCCGGCGACCGCGGCGTCGAGGTCGGCATCGGCCAGAACGATGTTGGCCGATTTGCCGCCCATTTCGAATGACAGTTGCTTCAGAGTCGGCGACGCCGCGGCCATGATCGCCCTGCCGGTGTTGGATTCGCCGGTGAACGTTATGGCATCGACGTCGCGGTGCGTTGTCAACGCTTCGCCTGCGGAGTCGGGGCCGAAGCCATTCACGACGTTGAAGACGCCCGGTGGCATGCCGGCATCCCGACAGATCTCAGCAAGAATTGAGGCAGTGATGGGCGATTGCTCAGCCGGTTTGGCCACGACCGTGCATCCGAATGCCAGCGCCGGGGCGACCTTCCACGTCAGCAACATCAGCGGGAAGTTCCACGGAGAGATCGAGCCGACGACACCGAGTGGTTCTCGCAGTTCGTACGTGAAGACTCCTTTTGCGGGCTGGTCCCATGCCTTGGTTCCAGCGTCACGGGCGAAGTCTGCAAAGAATCGGAAGTTGTGTGCCGACCGGGGCATATCCTTCGCTCGAGAAGCCGTAATCGGCTTGCCCATATCGCGGGTCTCCCATTCGGCAAGTTCCTCGAGCCGGGCTTCGATGCCGTCAGCCACCCGGTGCAAAACTGCCCCGCGGTCCTCCGGGTCCATGGTGCTCCACACTGTGAATGCATCGCGGGCGGCAGCAACGGCCAGATCAACTTCGGCCTTGCCCCCTTCGGCAACGACCGCCAAAACGCTGTTGTCGATAGGGGTGATCGATTCGAAGGTCGCTCCAGTCGCCGAGTCGACAAAATCGTTCCCGATGAAGTGCTGGATGTGTTTCATTGGCCTGCCTCCCGTGCCTTGCTTCGTTCTTCTGCGACCACGGGCCACGGCTTGCCCCCGACGCCGTATTGGTGGGGCTGCATCTCGTTGACCACGATTCGCACCGATCCGATGTTGGTCTCGAGGCTCGTTGCGATGGCCTCGGAGACGGTCGTGATCATGTCGGCGACCTTCTCCGGCGAACGGCCCTCCAGCATGTCGATATGTACCAGCGGCATGTCAATCCTCCGTTGCTCGCAAGCTTGCAGATCCAATTCGGTCGATGTCGACTCGTACCGTCATCCCGGCATGCAGGTCGACAGGTGCGGTCAAGCCACCTGAGATGACAATATCGCCTGCGCGCAGGTTTCGACGACGACCGGCGACGGTACGTGCCATCCACGCCACCGCCTCGGCCGGGTCGTTGAGAGCAGCCGCACCGGCTGCAGTGTGCATGACCTCGCCGTCGACAGAGACCACGACGCCGACCTTCCGTAGGTCGATTCGGGTGGCGCCGGCGGCATCACCCATGATCACTCTTCCGGCCGATGAGTTGTCGGCGATGTTGTCGAAAGCAAGGAAGCGAAACTCGTGGAAACGTGAGTCGACAACCTCGAGGCAGGGAGCAACCGCAGCGGTAGCCGCATGAACCTGCTCGGCGGTGGCGTCCGCCCCGAGGTCATCGGCGAGCAGAAACGCGATCTCCGGCTCGACCTTGGGATGGATCAGGTCGGAAAGACGGACAACCCGGTCGTGTACCAGCATTGCATCTGTCAACCATCCATAGTTGGGGGAGTCCACGCCCATCGCCCGCTGCATAGCCGGCGAAGTGAACCCAAGCTTTCCGCCCACGAGAGTCTCACCCTCTGCCCTCCGGTGATCGATCCCGGCAACCTGGATTGAGTAAGCGTCTTCCCGCGTGAGGTCGGGCATTCGCGAAGTGAGGGTTGGAACCGTGGTTCGGGCGAGGCGGGCTTCGTGGAGTTCGCCGGCGAGGGCAGAGTGCTTCATTTCGATGTCGGGCCGCTTCGCTTGCAGATCGAGCCGGTCGGCAGCTTGGACGCGGTCCTCAGATACATCTCACGTCAACAGTTCCGATGCGGTCAAAACTCGCTCGCAGCATGTCTCCCGCTGTCAGCGGGATTGCTGCCGTCCAGGCACCGGCGAGGACAACTGACCCGGCGGGGACGTCGCGTCCCCTCTGGTGGAGCTTGCGGACGAACCAGGCGACTGCGGCCGCTGGATGTTCCATAACCGCCGCTCCGGAGGCGGTGGCGACGAGATCGCCGTTCTTCTTGAATACGCAACCGGTGAGCCTCAAGTCGCCACGTGGCTTGACCCAGTCCCCGAGGGCGTAGGCCGCCGCAGACGAGTTATCCGCGGTGACGTCGGCGAGTGTGAACTTGTACCCGGTGAAACGCGAATCGAGGATGTCGATCGCCGGAGCGACCGCCTCCGTCGCGGCGAGCACCTCGGCACCGGTGACCCCAGGTCCCCCGAGGGCGCGACCGGTCCGGAACGCTATCTCTGGCTCGGCGCGAGGCTGGATGAATCGGCCTACCTCCAGGACGTTGTCACCGCGAAGCTCCATTTCGTCCGTGAACCATCCGTAGAGGGGCTCATTGACGCTCATTTGCAGTTGCTTCGCCACCGAAGTGAGTCCCAGCTTGATCGCAGTGATCCGAGCCCCAGCCGCTTCGTGCTTGGCGATGACGAGGTCCTGGATGTCGTAGGCCGCATCGACGGTTAGCTCGGGGGCGTCGATCGTTAGTGGCGGGATGGCAGTCCGGGATTCGATTGCATGCCAAATGCGATCGGCAAAGTCGTCGTTACCTGCCAAGAGAAGACCCGATCTGTTTGCTTGCTCGCATCAGTTACCTCGTGCGGCCGCCTCAGCCGCTTCCCGTTCTAGCTGCACCGCCACATCGATAATCATGTCCTCCTGCCCGCCTACCGCCTTGCGGCGCCCGAGTTCCACCAGGATGTCGCGGGTGTCAACGCCGAAGCGCTCAGCGGCGCGCTTGGCGTGTAGCAAGAAAGATCCATAGACGCCGGCATAGCCGAGCATCAACCCGTCACGGTCGATGACACCTTGGAGCGGCTGGATAGGGCGCACGATCTCCTGGGCGACATCCATCACCGCAAAAGGGTCGACACCGGTGTCGACGCCCGTTTTCTCGAATGCAGCGACCATGATCTCGGTCGGGCAGTTTCCGGCTCCCGCACCCAGGCCCGTGGTGCAGCCGTCGATCTGGTCGACGCCCTCGTCGTAGGCAGCCATAGAGTTCGCCACGGCCAGCGATAGGTTGTTGTGGGCATGGATGCCCACCTGCACCTCGAGATTTGCCTTCAAGAGGGAAACCCGGCTGCGGGCGTCGTTGATCGTCATCGCACCCGCTGAATCGACCACGTAGACGCAGTCGGCACCGTAGGACTCCATCAGTTTCGCCTGCTCGAGGAGATCCTCGGGGGAGATCATGTGGGCCATCATGAGGAAGCCGACGGTCTCCATGCCCAGCTCCTTGGCCAGGGTGATGTGCTGGGGGGCGATGTCGGCTTCGGTGCAGTGGGTGGCGATGCGGGCGACGTTCGCTCCGATCTCGGCTGCTTCGATGAGGTCGTCCTTAATACCGATGCCGGGCAGCATCAAGATGGCGATCTTGGAGTTGGTGGCTTCTTCGACCGCGGCGCGGAGCAGGCGCTTCTCGTCGGTGCCGGAGAACCCATAATTGAAGGAGGAACCACCGAGGCCGTCGCCGTGGGAGACCTCGATCACGGGCACGCCCGCGGCGTCAAGCCCGCGAACCACCGCCCGAACCTGGTCTTCGGTGAATTGATGCGCCAGAGCGTGGGAGCCGTCGCGTAGGGTCGAATCGGTCAGCCGAAAGGTGTTGGTGGTCATTTGCCGCCTCCCAGCATGTTGCGGGCAACGGCTTCGCCGACCCTGGTGGCTGCGGCGGTCATAATGTCGAGATTGCCGGCGTAGGGCGGGAAGTAATCGGCGGCACCCTCCACCTCTAGTAGCGCGATCACTCTCGTGGATACCGTACCGGCGGGTGTGTGGAATGGCCCGGGGTCAAAGACCGGGTCAGATTTGAGCCGGTAACCGGGCACATAGTCGGCAACTTGCTCAACCATGTTGAGGATGGCCTTGGACACGGTCGCCTCGTCGAATCCTTCGGCGAGAGCGCAAAAGACAGTGTTGCGCATCATGATCGGCGGATCAGCAGGATTCAGGATCATGATCGCCTTGCCCATCGCTGCCCCGCCGACCTCTTCGAGAGCCTTCGACGTCGTCTTCGTGAACTCATCGATATTTTGACGGGTGCCGGGACCGGCTGAAACTGAAGCAACGGTTGAAACGATTTCAGCGTATGGGACATCAGCAACTGCGTTGACCGCGGCCACGATTGGCGTGGTGGCCTGGCCTCCGCAGGTGATCATGTTGACGTTGGGACCGGTGAGGGCTGCGTCGATGTTGACGGTAGGCACGACGTTGGGCCCGACCTTGGCGGGGGTGAGGTCGATGGCTTTCAATCCGGCAGCCTCATACCTTGGGGCGTAGGTCCGGTGGACGTGGGCGGTGGTCGCCTCGAACACGACGCGGTAGTCACCGGCTCGATCAAGCAGCCAATCGGCTCCTTCGGATGTGGTGTCCATGCCCATCTTCCGGGCTGCGGCAAGCCCGTCGGAGTCGGGGTCGATTCCAATCATCGCGGTGGGTTCGAGAACGTCTGAGCGGTGCAGCTTGAACAACAGGTCGGTCCCGATGTTGCCGCTGCCGACAATGGCGCACGGGATCTTGCTCACGACCCACCCGCGAATCGCATCGTTACGGATCCGAGCCTGTCGAACTCTGCTGTGACGATGTCGCCGGGGGCAACACTGAAGGCAGCATGAAGCGCACCGGTCATCACGATTTGACCTGGTTCGAGGGTCACTCCGAACTCTGCCAGTGCGTTCGCCAGCCAGGCGACGGCGAACATCGGGTTGCCAAGGGCTGCGGCCCCGGCACCAGTTGCCACGGTCTCACCGTTTCTGGTGATGACCATGCCGGTCAGTTTGATGTCGAAGTCGACTGGAACAAGGCGGGAACCTTTGACCGCCGCAGCCGACGATGCGAGGTCTGCGATCGTATCGGTCAGTTTGATCTTCCAGTCGGCGATGCGGGAGTCGACCATCTCGATGGCGGCAACGGCGCCTGCCACGGCGTTTGCGACGTCGGCTGTGGTCACCCCTGGGCCCCGCAATGGCTTGGAGAGAACGAGAAGAATCTCGGCTTCGACCTTTGGTTGGATGTAGTCGTCGAGGTCTACGGTGACGCCGTCATCGAAGACCATTGAGGACAGCACAGGCCCGTAGTCCGGCTCGTGCACTCCGAGCATCTCTTGCATTGGCTTGGAGGTGAGTCCCAGTTTGTACCCGACGACATCGCCGCCCTCGGACTGCGTGATTCTGCCGACGAGTTCCCGTTGAATCTCGTATGCCTCGGCGACAGTCATATCGGGGCGAGCATCGGTCAGGGCCGCAATGGGCGTCTTTGTAGCGCGTGCCTCGAAAAGCGCCTGCGCTGTGTCGGCGGCGGTGGGCATCGGCCTCCAGTGGTCGGGGCTTCGACGGTAGCGTCCCGTTCCGCCATAGAGGATGGCGTGCCGGTATACGGGACGTTTCAGAGGGTCAGCGTCGGTATCCAAGACGACGTGACGCAGATGCCGCAGCTTCCATCACTGCCTGGGTCATTTGGAGTTTGGCGGCTGCCATGCGTGTCTCCGGTCCGGCTGCACTGAGGGCTGCGGTGACCCGTCCGGCGAGATTGCGGATGGGGGCAGACACAGAGAGCACGCCTAACTCCGACTCATTGACGTTCCAGGCGTAGCCTTGTTTCCGGATCTGTTTAAGTTCGGTGCGAAGCGTCGCTTGGTCGACAATCGTGTGAGGTGTCTTCTGCTCGAGAACCCACCCTTGCAGAACGGCATCGAGCTCTTGATCGGGGAGGAAGGCAAGCAAGCACTTGCCGGTGCTCGTTGAATGGGCGGCGTTGCGGCGCCCCACCTCCAAAAAGAGACGGAGCGATTGTGGGGAGTCGAGACGTTCTACGTACACCACCTCGTTGCCGTCGAGGACGGCCACCTGGCAGGTTTCCTGGGTAGCCACGCGCAACTGCTCCAAAGGCGGGATCACGGCTTCATGGAGGTCGAGTCGTGTGGCCACCGCGGAACCCAGGTCGTGCATCGCAATTCCGAGCCGGTACTTGCCTGTAAGAGAGTCTTGTTCCAACAGGTGCTCTGAGGTCAGCGTGACCAGCAGCCGGTGTACTGTCGATTTCCCGATTTCCAGACGGCGTGACAGTTCTGAAACCCCGAGCTCGCGATCACGAGTCGAGAACTGCTTGAGGAGCCGGGCCGCGTTGCGGACTGAGGACAACACCTGCGGCGGTTTAGCCATCTCTTCCCCGGACGGCCGTCAACAACTTGCGACGAACTTCATCGGCGGTCGCCTCCGGTCGATTTGCTAGATCGGCGACATCTTCATCCCACGGCACGATCTCCCGTGCGAGGAGTGCCTGGGCGCGGCGGAGACCTGCAAGGGCCGCACCTTCCATCTCGTCGACGAGTGATTCCCGGCCTTGGGCATGGGCCCGAATCGCCTCGAAGTCGCGTGCCTCGGCTACGTGAGCATTGGCGAGACCAGAACCCGCGTGGCCTGCGTGGTGTCCGGTCAGCTGCCCACCCGGTTGGACAACGAGGTGGTAGAGGTACGTGGTGATTCCGAGAGCGTGGCGGACCTGATTTCCCGATGGGCCTGCCGTTTCGTCGATAAGGCCGAGCGCCGGAAGAACCACAGGATCGTAGAATCGCACCGTCCACATCAGCGGTTCCAGGGCACCATCAAGAGCGACCTCGCGACCGACGGGTGCGGGCAATGGCTCGCGTGTTGCGATCACATGGAGATTGCCAACGCCGGCTGCGATGACCGTGAAAGGCCCGCCGAGTAGTGGCATCCGGCCGCGCACTGCCGGTGGTTGTAGCTGGGCCTGCGAGAGATACGCCTGATGAACGGTGCTGACATAATCGGCCATGGCCTGTCGCATGGCCTCGGGTCGTGGCGGTGATGGCTGTGGTCGGTCCGTCATGGAGGAGGAGCCTAGCCCGGTGTTCCCACATGCGGGACAGCGTGCCGCGGTACGGAACGCGGTAGTTACGGTACGAGCATGACTCACCGTCGGCACGAAGTACTCCGAGCGCAGGAAGCACCCGCCTAATGGGCATCCTCCGTCTCTCCCATGTCGACATCACCGTCCCGGACATGGATCTTGCGACCGCCTACTACACCGAAGTCATGGGTATGTCGGAAGTCGAGCGCACCAGCGACCGCGCATTCTTCAAGTGCTGGGACGAAGAGGACCACCACTCGCTTGCGGTTCGGCACGACCCACGGGTTGGGATCGATCGTTTCACCTTCAAGGTCGAGAATGAGGACGATCTTGCCCACTTCGAGGGAGCGGTCGAAGGTTACGGCTACGGAGTTCGGCGTCTTTCCCGAGGCGAGGAAACCGGCCAGGGGGAATCAATCCGCTTTGAGACCCCATCTGGTCACGAGATGGAGCTGGTGCACGAAGTCGAGAAGGTCGGTGGCTTCCTTCCCAAAACCAATCCCGGCGTCGTTCCCCAGGGATTGAAAGGTATCGCACCACCCCGAATGGACCACCTGCTGGTAACCGCCGAGGAGGTCCCGGAAGCGAGCAAGTTCTACATGGACGTTCTCGGGTTCCGTCTCACCGAGCAACTACTCGACGGCGACGGCCACCAGATCGGTACCTGGATGGAGAGATCGCATTCGCCGCACGATCTCGCCGTGGTGTCCGGGCCCAACGGTGGATTGCACCACTTTGCCTACTGGCTGGACGACTGGGATCTCGTGCGTCAGGCGGCGGACATCCTTGCCTATAACGCCATCCAGATCGACGTCGGACCCACCCGTCACGGCATCACCCGGGGCAACACGATCTACTTCTTCGACCCCATGGGTACTCGCAACGAGGTCTTTACCGGCGGCTACCGCCCGGATCCTGATTTTCCCACTATTACCTGGACTGAGGACAACATCGGGAAGGCCATCTTCTATTACGAGGGCGACCTAAACGAACGGTTCATGAAAGTGCACACCTGATGCGGACTCGTAGATTTCTATCAGTCCTCCCTCTGGGGGGAAGGTACCGCAGCGGCTTCGCCGCTGGGGTAGGGGGGTCTGAGCGGGTCTCCGATCTCGCAACACGGCAGTCGGCGAAGGAGATCGTGTAATGGGAATCTTGCGTCTCTCCCACGTCGAAATCCGTGTTCCAGATCTCGAACTGGCCACTGCGTATTACTCCGAGGTCGTCGGGTTGATCGAAACCGCAAGGGAAGCGGATCGGGTCTTCTTGAAGTGCTGGGATGAACATCAACATCACTCGGTCACTCTCAACTATGCATCCAGCTACGGGCTTGATGTCATGGGATTCAAGCTTCAGGACCATGCGGACCTCGATCACTATCAACAAAGGATCGAGGATGCCGGGATTGCCACGAAACGCTTTGCGGCAGGAGAACTGGGTCCCGGCTCTGGCGAGACCGTGCGTTTCGAAGCTCCCTCCGGCCACACCGCCGACCTGGTGTTCGGCATGAGCCAGGTGGGGAACATGCTGCCGCTGACCAATCCGCCACCAGAGCCCCAGGGGCTTGCCGGCATCCATCCGCCCCGAATCGATCACATCTTCCTGATGTGCGAGGACGTTGATGGGGCCACGGCGTTCTTCGAGAATGTGCTGGACTTCCGTCTCACTGAGCAGATCCTCGCCGATGACGACCATCAGATCTGCACATTCCTCGAGCGATCGCACACACCCCACGATCTTGCTTTCATCACCGGGCCCAATGGTGCCTTCCACCACGTAGCGTTCTGGATGGACGACTGGAACGACTTGCGGCGAGCAGCGGACATCTGCTCCTACAACGGTGTTCCCATCGATGCAGGGCCAACCCGTCACGGGGCGACACGGGGCTGGGGTCTCTACTTCTTTGACCCCGCGGGCAACCGCAACGAGGTCTACACCGGTGGCTACTGGGCCGACCCCGACCGCGAACCGGTGACGTGGACCGAAGGTGAGATGGGGCGGGCGGTGTTCTACTACGAGGGCCAGGTGAACCAGCGGTTCCTCACGGTGCACTCATGAGGCCCGCAGCTTTGCTTTTGGCCTCGTACTGCGAGGATCAGCGGATAGGGCGAGGTGTTAACACCCTGGCCCAGGTTCGCTGTTGGGCGACCTGCTCAGACCCCCCTACCCCAGCGGCGAAACCGCTGCGGTACCTTCCCCCCAGAGGGGGGACTGATAGGGCGCGGTATTCCTATCCGCGCGTCTTGTACGTATCCGGCGGGGGAGGCATCGATGGCTGACGACAGGCGCCCACCGCTGCCGCGCACAGATCGCGACGAGGCTCCCCTGTATC
>JAYEIP010000122.1:0-12241 GCA_034660155.1 Actinomycetota bacterium
CGCGGCTCGGGGGCGAACTTGGGTTGTGGCGGGCCGTAGTCCGGGTTCCGCGCGAAGCAGCGGCGCAGCCTCTTGTCATCCGACTCGGACCACCGATTACGGAAATAGGACTACGAAACCGAAGTCAACTTCGCCCATCCGCTGATCCTCCTAAGAAGCGATCAGCTTGGCGACCCGGTCTCGGAGGTCGGTGGGGCGGAAGGGCTTGGTCATGAAGTCGTCGGCGCCACCTTCTTGGGCCTGGACCGCGACCTCTGGCTGCGCGTGGGCGGTAAGGATAAGTACCTTGGTTTCCCTGGTGGCATCGTCGGCGCGCAGCCGGCGCAGGACCTCCCAGCCGTCCATACCAGGGAGCCCGATGTCGAGGACGATGGCGGATGGAAGCGTTTCGCGGGCAGCCTCGAGACCGGCAACACCATCAGCTGCGCCGATGATGTTGACGCTCAGCTCTCGCAAGCAAACCTCGATGAGGCGTCGCACACTCGCAGAGTCTTCAACAATCAGTATTGAATCCGTCACGTATTGAGTATCGGCCCTTTGGCTCTCTACTGCAGGACTTTTCTCCAGAATCCGGGACGTGTATCCCCCTCTTGGCTGATGGAATCACCCGGTTCTACAAAGAGGGTTATCGGATAGGCCCGGTCGGATCCGGTTTCGTAGCTCGATTTCCGCAATCAGTAGTCCGAGTCGGACGACAAGAGGCTGCGCCGCTGCTTCGCACGGAACCCGGACTACCACCCACCTCAACCAACGCCGCCACGTTTATCTGCGGGTTCTCGAAGAATGGCACAGTTGGGGGCGACGGCGTAGCCTCATAGTTAGAACGCCGGCTAGCAAAGGAAACGTCATGGAACCATTCCGGAACGAGCCGTACTCAGACTTCTCCACGGCGGGGCCCCGTGACGCTTATCTAGAGGCACTTGACACGGTCACGTCAAAGCTCGGGGGTCATGTGCCGGTAGTCATCGACGGCAAGCCGGTCGCTACCGACGTTCGAATCACGAGTATCGATCCGGCCCATCCTGATGTTGTAGTTGGCACAACCGGCTCCGCATCGCGCGCCGAGGCGCAGCTTGCGATCGACGCCGCCAAAGCCGCGTTCACGGACTGGTCGCGACGTCCGGCATCGGAGCGGGCGGACGTCGTCCACCGTATCGGTGATCTCATCGCCGAGCGAAAACTCGAGATGGCAGCCTGGATGACGTTGGAGGCGGGCAAGAACTGGTCGGAGGCCGAAGCCGATGTGGCCGAGGCCATCGACTTTTGCCGCTACTACGCCCACCAAGCCGTGCGTCTCGCTGAGCCGATACCGGTCGTTGGCTATCCGGGGGAGAGCAACGAGTCGTTCTTGATTCCCATCGGGCCTGGCGTGGTCATCCCTCCGTGGAACTTCCCTCTTGCGATCCTGGTTGGCATGACGGTGGCGCCAGTTGCTGCCGGGAACACCGTCGTGCTCAAGCCTGCCTCCAATACTCCTGTTCTTGGTGCCCACTTCATGGACATAGTCGCCGAAGCCGGAACGCCAGAAGGCGTGATCAACTTTCTTCCTGGTCCCGGATCGGAAGTGGGTGACTTTCTCGTGGATCACCCGGATACTCGATTCATCAATTTCACGGGATCGAAGGAAGTGGGGTTGCGAATTGCTCAGCGTGCGTCGGCCGTCCACCCCGGACAGCCTTGGCTCAAACGGGCCTTCATGGAAATGGGTGGCAAAAATGCGCTCATTGTTGACGAGACCGCGGATCTGGAGAACGCGGCCGGCGCCATAGTGCGAGCAGCTTATGGGTATCAGGGCCAAAAGTGCTCAGCGTGTTCGCGGGTCATCGCAGTCGATTCGATTCACGATGAGTTACTGGATCTCGTGGTGGCCAAAACAGCCGCGTTGGAGATTGGCCCTGGTGCCGAGAACAAGTCCGTGGGTCCCGTCATTTCGGCTGCGCAACATCGAACGATCCTCGAAGAGATCAGCCGGGGGCGTGATGAGGCCAACCTGGTGCTCGGCGGTGAGGCAATCGACCGCGACGGTGGCTTCTATATCGAGCCATCGATATTTGCCGGCGTTAAGCCGGAGGGTCGGCTGGCGCAGCATGAGATCTTTGGGCCTGTGCTGTCTTTCGTCAGCGTTGCCAACTTTGACGATGCCGTTTCGGTTGCCAACGGGACCGAGTACGGCCTCACCGGTGGATTGTGCTCGACCGACCCGGCGCGGATTGAGCGAGTCAAGCGCGACTTCCACGTCGGCAATCTGTACATCAACCGCAAGATCACCGGTGCCCTGGTCGGTGTCCAGCCGTTCGGTGGCTTCAACATGTCGGGTTCGAACTCGAAGGCCGGCGGGCCAGATTATCTGCGGCTCTTCACGGAGATGAAGTCGGTGACGCAGGCTTACCGGTAATCCGCACGAGGCGCTGCGCAGTCTCTTTCCGTATCCGATTTGGAAGACGGATCATGGATCTCGGAGGCGAACTCAACGAAGAGGACGCGTCCGATTTGCATAGCGCCCGGAGCGAAATACCCTGGAAACCGGTAGCGGGGTGGGAGACTTCATCGAACTGCCTTCCCCGGGTGATCAAATGGATTTCAAAAATCTCGGCACTGCCCGATCAGTCTTCATCGCGATCGCGGTTGTCGCAGTTGTCGCCGCGTTTGCGACAGCTGCATCGGTGATGGGGGTACGTACCGCCCGAGCTGAGCCTCGCACGACCACTACCTTCACGCCGGCCATTGCTACCAAAATCCCACGACCGACATCGGGAGTGGCATTTGTTCCACCCGGTGGGGCAGACCTGTGGGTCGGGCCGGACAGAGATCCCTTCTTTCGAATCCACGAGGGGGTTGCCCTGGGATATCTCCATCGGTCTGAGGGCTGGCTGCTGGTGACAACCATGTGTAACGACACAGCGTGGGTGAGCGCCGAAGACGTGATCGTTCAGCCCCAGCACGAACCAGCAGCAACGGGCGCAAGCTTTGATGTGGCGGACGCGGTAATAGTCCTCGATCCTGGCCATGGCGACAGGGACTGGGGCGGCGTTGGGCCAACCGGGCTTAGCGAGAAGGAAGTCAATCTCGATATCGCCGACCGGGTACGGAATTTGATGGAATCACCTCGACATATCGATTGGGATACAGGAGTCGTATCGCCTGGCGACGATGTCGCTGCCTTCGGTAGTGTTGTACTGAGTCGTGACGTAGTCGGCCCCAACGGTGGCGATTTCGAGGCGGGTCTTGGCTACCGGTCGACGATCGCAACCGCCGCCGGGGCTGATGCCTTCGTGTCCATTCATAACAACACTGTGCCAAGAGTCGATACAGATATTCCAGGCTCTGAGGTCTACTACTCGATCGCGGCGGAGGGCTCAGATCGTCTTGCCGGATTGATCTACCAGGAGTTGTTGAGGAGCTTCGCCGGATTCGATGCCGACTGGCAGGGTGGCGAGCTCTTGGGAGCAAGGGCCCGGATCGACCCGGAGACCGGCGATGATTACTACGGTCTGATGCGACGGGCAACGAGTCCGGCTGTGATCGTTGAGGGCGTCTACATATCTGAGCCGGAGGAAGAAGCGCTGTTGGCAACCGAAGCGTTCCGGGAGGCTTATGCCGAGGCGGTCTATCGAGGCGTGGTGCGGTTCTTGACGACCGCTGAAGAGGGCGAAGGGGTCAACGACCCCGAGTACTTCCATTATGACTCCGGCAC
Organism: Actinomycetota bacterium; assembly: GCA_034660155.1. Taxonomy (GTDB): domain Bacteria; phylum Actinomycetota; class Acidimicrobiia; order Spongiisociales; family UBA5794; genus JAAETI01. The sequence continues at coordinate 3,695 of JAYEIP010000122.1, forward strand.
CGTCTCGGGTAACGGTTGCGCATTGCCCGCACAACCGTAAGGTGCACCCGATGTGGAGATTTCCCGGTTTAATTGCCTTCGCGCTGATCGCCGCCTCGTGCACTGGTGCAGCAGCTGAGGATACGGTTGCGGCCCGGATCGAGGTCACGTCCACTTCTGCACCGGCAACAACGTCGCCGCCGACCAGCACCTCCACGACCACATCAACCACTTCCACGACAACCACGACGACCATTCCGACACCAGTTGGGGCTCCGGATCCGAAGCCCTCGCCGCCGGCACCGGATGCCCACTTGTTGGAAGCCTTTGCCGGCAGCGGTGTTGTGACGATCGCGGCCGGCGGTGCGGATGTCTACGAGGATATCGATGGCGAGCCGATCGTGACCGCCCGCGAGGGTCTGGTTTTTCCGGCGCAGGGCATGGAAGGCGATTGGATCGAGATCTTCACAACCTGCGATGCCCCGGCCTGGGTGCATTCCTCAGACGTGCTCGCACAACCACCGGCGTCTTCCGCAGAGATAGGGGGTGGGTTTGACCTTGCCGACGCCACCATCGTGTTGGATCCCGGCCACGGAGGATCGTGGAACACCGGGGCCGCGAGCCCGTCCGGATTCGCCGAGAAGGGAATCAATGTCGATATCGCCAAACGGGTTCGCGACCTCCTCAGTGAGCCCCGGCGCGTCGACTGGGCAACCGGTGTGATCTACACCGGCGACGAAATCCCGGCAGCCGACTGGGTACTGGTGACCAGGGTCGGTGATGGTGAAGACGCAGATTACGAAGCCGGCCTGCTCTATCGGTCTTACCTGGCCAACGCGGCCAATGCGCACGCCATGGTTGCCATTCACAACAACGCGGGCTGGGAGATCCAAACTGAGACCCCCGGCAGCGATGTCTACTACCAATCTCAGATCCCTGAGTCGCGCCGGTTCGCCAAGATCATGGTGGAGGAGCTACTGCGCAGCTTTGCTCCGTTCGAGGCCGAATGGGTAGGGGCGCTCGAATCCGGAGCAAAGTCACGGCTCAGTCCGCGAGAGGGCAATCTGCAGTACTACGGCATCTTGCGTAGAAGCGAGATGCCGACCGTCATTGCGGAGGGGGCATACATCTCCAATCAGTCCGAGGCTGATCTCCTGGCGACTCCAGAATTTCGGCAGGCATACGCCGACGCGGTGTACCGGTCGCTGGTTCGATTCCTAACGACCGATGATGTGGGTGGCGGCCACGATACAGAGCCGGTGATCTGGGAAGGGGATGCGGGGAGTGGCGATGCCCGACCAACCTGTGTTATCCCAAGCCAGGGCGACGGCTAACCCGGCCGCTCGTCAATCGCGAAATACCCAGCCGCGTTCCTCGGCGAGCTGCCTTGCTTCATCATCCGTCATTCGGACCAGAGCACCGTAAGTGAGGCCGCCGCGCTTGATCATCTCGATGAAGGCATTGACCATGTCGGGATCGAACTGAGTCCCCGAGCCTTGCCTGAGCTCACGGAAGGCCTCGTCTTGAGTGAGCGCCATCCTATAGGGACGGTTGCTGGTCATGGCGTCAAAGGCATCACAGATGGCCAGGACTCGCGACTCGGTGGATGGAGTGGCACCGTGATCGCTGTGCGATCCGTGGTAGCCGCCACCATCGAAGTGGGCGTGGTGGTCGGAAGCGATCTCGACCAAGGGGTTGAGCCAGTCAACGTCAGTGAGGAGGTCGTCGATGTGGTGCACATGATCACGCATGGCTTGAGTTTCGTTGGTCGTTAGCCGTCCGCGCTTTTTGAGGAGCTCACGGGGGACGGCTAGTTTTCCAAGGTCGTGGATCAGGGCCGAGTGCTGGATCCGTTCCTGCATGTCGCCGCTCAGCTTCAGCTCTTGGGCGAGCTGGACGGCAAATTGGGCAACTCGCTCTGTATGTCCCCGGGTGTAGAGATCCTTGGCCTCGAGCGTCTTTACGAGGGTGGCCAACATGCTTTCTCTTGCGACGCGCAGCTTCGCAAGAGAGGCAAAGAAGAGATGAGCAATGAGCAAGGTCCCGAGCACGAGCACAAGCATCGCGTTGTAGGTGGTTCCATGGCTGGTCGCATAGCGGACGTAGGCGTATCCGAGGAGGCCACCCATAGCGCCCAGCCCGACGAAGACCATAAGGATCTGGCCGAGGTTTGACCAGGGACCCGCCAGCTTCGACCCGAATACCTGGCGGACGACGCCACGCGTCATGACAAGACTCGTGAAATCACCAGCAGCAGCCGCGACCGCGCCAACCGCAACGATTCGAAGGAGGCTGGCGTTTGCTACGTCGTTTGGCAAGAGGGCGTAGAGGACTACGGCTGTAAGGGCAGCGCCCGTCGTCACGACGCCGAGGTTGCCTGCCGGTTGGAAGATACGTCGCTCAATGAAGTCGCGTGGCTGGACCAATCCAAGTGCCGCCATCAGGATGATGCCGCCGATGACCTGGTCCTTGCCGAGCACGATTCCTGTTGTGACGGTGACTGCGATCACAGGCGACGTGACCATCCGGGTGTTGACTTCGACGGCGGAGATCTCGAGGACAAAGAATGCCACCACGAATGTGAGCCACAGTCCGACTTGCTGGGGGATTCCTTGAACAACTATTGCGGTGGAGATAAGTCCGATACCCCACGCGGCAAGAAGTGCACCGTAGAGGCGCTTGCGTCGGGCTTGGATTGGATAGGGAGTTTCGTAGTAGGCCATAGACCTTGGCTAGATCGGTAGAGACCGAACAGAGGGGGAAAAGTGTGGAGGGCCGGATCGAGTCTTAGCCGATCCTGACGCCGGCTGCACTGCTCATGAGTGCGGCTGCGAGGCTTCCAAGTGCGATAAGGATCCTTGCCATTTTGTTACGCATGGGATCACGTCCGATCCAATTTTCTCCGCGTTCAACATGGTTGACCACGAGGGGTATTGCGCTTCGCTAGGGGATCACCCGGCCCGGACCGCTCCACAAACCTGTGTTGTCTAGGTGCCGATCTTGCCCCACAGCAAGCGACGTTCCCGTCACCCTTCCACCCAAAGACCACAGTGTGTTGTCGCCGACACTAAGGGATTTGCGTGTCTTAATGCAAGAACGCTTTTCGCGTTCGCCCAGATTCTGGTGGATAGGGCGGGTTTAGAACTCCCCTGCGTAGCGGTGACGAGCAACCACGGTACCGTCGCTTTGCTGAACGACGATGGTGTCGCCGCCGTTCGACCACACGGGATCGGTCGCACACCAGTAAAGCTCTCCGCTGCTATCGGATCCGCATCCGGTGCGGACAAGTACCTCGTCGCCGCCGTTCAGAACGAAGCCGTTGGGGAACTCGAATCGATTCTGCGTGGACTCATCGCGGAGGAGCCAACCACTCATCACCTGAGACTCGGAGCCCTCGTTGGCGATGGCAATCCACTCCCCGTTGAGGTTGTCCGCGTCTCGTCCACGGGGGTCGAAGACAAAATCCACCACCGCGACAAGAGGTAGATCACCGCTTCCACCACAGGCACCCGGGGCCCACATACCACGCCCGGTCTCCGCCGCGATGTCAGATGAATTGGCAAAAGCCTCGTCGAGGCTGTGACCTGTTTGGATCGCAAGCGCGTCGCCACTCTGGACCAAGTCGAGGTTGACGTTGACGCCTGCCACATAGAGATAGCGGAGACTACGACCGAATTGGTCCTGGTCGTCCTCGTCCGCGACAAGCGTGGCTATGCCTCCGGACAGTCGATCCTGAAGTGTCTGTCGCGATTCGTCCCCGTGGCATTCATCGTGTTCCGGGGCATTGATGCCAAGAAGCCGCACTTCCAACTCGGATCCGCCTTCTGTGAGGGCCAAAAGGGAGTCGCCATCGAAGACGCGCAGCACTTCGACGTTGTCACCCGGTGGTGAGGTGACTGTGGTGGCCGAAACTGCGCTCGAGGTTGGTGGTGCTGTAGTTGGGATCACCGTCGTCGGCCCACAGGATGCGGCAAGAAGGAGCAGGGGGGTGAGGAATCGGAGAGAGCGCATTGCGGAGGTAACGGTACTTAGAAGACGCGTGGATAGGGAGGTCACGGCTTCCATCAGTGCCCCCTTTGGGTGAGTTCGCAAAGCGAACTCCGGGGTTTGAGCGGTTGTTTGAGCCGTCGCGACCTCAGATCGCGATTACTCCCTATCCGCTGATCTACCTGGAAGTGCCGGAAACGGAAGACGGCCTTATGTGAACCGTTGGAGTGTTTCGAAGTCGTTGCCCAGCAAGGTTGTCGCGTCGGCTCCCAGCCAGCCTCCGATGATCGAGGCGAAGCCCGTGCGGTAGTCCACCGTGTGGGCCATCCCATCGAGATACTGTCCCAGCCATCCGGTAGCGACAGCGTCGCCGCGCTATCCAGACCACCAGTTGGCCATGGACGCAAGATGGGAGAGATCGGGGTCCGGATACCCGACGCCCTCGACAATCGCCACCTGGCCGTTTCTATACCGTTCAGCAACGAAGCTCGAGGCGGGATGCAAACCAATCTCACCGTCCAGATCAATCGGAGCTGAGACGGCGAGGTCACCTCGTAGATCGTGATAGCGAGCGTCGGCATGTGGCACAACCATGTTCAGTCCATCACTGCCGTCGCCCACCTCAATCACCACCAGGGTCCGGTCACCGATCGCCTCGAATGTTCCCGCTGGAAGGGGAGCGCTGGTTGTGCTCGTCGTTGACGTCGTGCCAACTGCAGTTGGGATTCCAGTCCCGTCGGGGTTGCGGCCCCACACGCTGATTCCGTACGCCCCGGCGGAGGCAACGGCAACGCTGGCCCCGATGGTGCTCAGGAACTGACGACGGGTGACCGCTGGAGACTCGAGCTGGGGCGCGACCTGGGACCTTTCCGACAGGTCGAGAGCCAGGGCCGTGGTCTCGTCCACGGTGCCGACGGCATCAATCAGCTCGGGTTGGGACCCGAACCCCAGCCTCCCCAGGACGTGGGAGATCCGCTCCCTTTCGCTAACAATGCACACATCACCGGCGTCTGTTGTTAGCAAATTGTTGGCGCCGGGTTCGGCAAGCGTTCGAGTGGCGGTTGCTCTACTGCTCTATTGGCAGGTTTGCACTGAACCAGGCTTGGATGCCGCCGTCGAGTTCGTAGACCTCCTGGAAGCCGAGCGAGTCCATGACGGGCAGCGCGTTCGACGATCGGTTGCCCGAGTTGCAATACATGACATAGGGCACCTCCAGGTTGAGCTCGGCGAGGCGATCCTCGAAGTCATTGGCGTAGTAGTCGACGTTGATGGCACCGGCGAGATGCCCAGCCGCGAATTCTTCCGGCGTGCGAATGTCAAGGAGGATGAGGTCCGCGGGCGGCGAAGCCACGATCTCCTCGATCTCGCCGACGGGAAGTGTCTCCAGGTTGGTATCGGTGGCAGTGGAGCCTCCGCAAGCGCCGAAGGCGAGGGCGCCAACGAGCAGGAGAGAGGTAGCAGTGGTGGAGATTGATTTCATTAGGCCAGTCCAATCGACATCAGGCCACCACTGAGATTGGCAGCACGAGCAAATCCGTTTCGCTGAAGGAACTGTGCGGCGACCTGGCTCCGGTTGCCGGCGCGGCAGACGACAAGTATCGGCTGGTCAGTTTCGAGCCGGCCGAGGCTCCCCGGAAGAAACGACAAGGAGATCATCTCGCTGTCCGGCAGCGTACCTTGCGCCCATTCCATGGGCTCCCGCACGTCGAGCACCAGGGCATCATTGTCGTCGATCCACCGTTTCCAGTCGGATGCCGGTACTTGCTCGATCTTGGTTGTGTGCGTGGGAATCAATTTGCGGTCCTCAAGTTTCAGCGGTTTCCAGAAAGGGAAGATAGCAAACCCCCGGGTCATATAGATTGGAAGGGCGATGAAAGGACCGACGATGACCTTGCAATACCATCTTCAGATCAGCGACGGAGATGTCGCGCCCTACGTGCTCTTACCCGGCGACCCCGGCCGGGTCGAGGCGATCGCTTCGATTTGGGACGAAGCTCATCAGGTTGCGACCAATCGTGAATACGTTACCTACACGGGCACCTTCAGGGGCGTGCCCATCAGTTGCACCTCCACGGGGATCGGCGCACCGTCGACGGCAATAGCGATGGAAGAGCTGGCCCGATGCGGGGCTACGACATTCTTCCGAGTGGGCACTTGCGGGACATTTCTCGATAGCGTTGCCAACGGTGACATGGCGATCTTCGACTCAGCAGTTCGGCTGGATGGCGCCTCGCACGGCTACGCTCCGCCCGAGTATCCCGCCGTGGCGAGTCACGATGTTGTCACTGCTGCAGTCAGCGCGGCGGAGATGCTCGAGATGCCCTTTCATGTCGGTACGACGCGCTCCGCGGATACGTTCTACGCACGGCACCCTCGACCGGGCTCGTCATTCAATGATTTCTGGCAGGGGTCGTGGCGGGATCACTTCGAGGATTTGAAGCGTCTCAACGTTATCGCGGCGGAGATGGAAGCAAGCCTGATATTTGTGTTGGCTCGAATCTGGGGCCTCCGCGCCGGGGGAGTGGCGATCGTGCTCGACAACATTCTCGGTGTCAGTGGCGACTCCGGCGAATTCGATCCCGAGGACCAGTTCGACCATGGCACCGACCATGTCGCGCGGCTGGCCCGTCTCGGCAGCGAGACGATCCGCATCCTCCACGAGACCGACAACGCCTGAACCGTGGGCTGCCAACCCTGGGTTCGCAGCCGGTGGTTTCCGGGACTGCCAGCCCACGATTTGTTAGAACTGCTCGGATTCGGTGGAGCCGTCCAGGGCGAGGGTTGAAGCGGTGCCGCCGCTGATTGTGGTGGACACGGTGTCGAAGTAGCCGGCGCCGACCTCGCGCTGGTGGCGGGTTGCCGTGTAGCCCTGGTCCTCCATAGCGAACTCGTGTTCCTGGAGCTTGACGTAAGCCGTCATGCCCTCGGAGGCATAGCCCTTCGCCAGATCGAACATCGTGGCGTTCAGCGCGTGGAAACCGGCCAGAGTGATGAACTGGAATCGATACCCCATGGCACCCAGCTCCTTCTGGAATGAGGCGATAGTGGCGTCATCGAGGTGAGTCTTCCAGTTAAACGACGGCGAGCAGTTGTACGCCAACATCTTGTCGGGGTACTCGCTCTTGATCGCTTCGGCGAACCGGGCAGCCTCATCCAGGTCCGGATGGCCGGTTTCACACCAGATGAGGTCTGAGTACGGTGCATAAGCGAGCCCACGGGAGATCGCCGCGTCCATGCCGTTCTTCACTGTAAAGAAGCCTTCGCTGGTGCGTTCGCCCGTCACGAACTGCTTGTCACGATCATCGACATCGTTGGTCAGCAACGTCGCTGCCAGCGAATCTGTCCGGGCAAGAATGATGGTTGATGTGCCCAACACATCGGCGGCCAATCGAGCCGCGGTGAGTGTCCGCACATGCTGCGAAGTGGGGATGAGTACCTTGCCACCCATGTGGCCACACTTCTTCTCAGCCGCAAGCTGATCTTCGTAGTGGATGCCGGCGGCACCGGCAGTGATGAAGTTCTTCGCCAACTCGAATGCGTTCAGGGTTCCACCAAACCCCGCTTCAGCGTCGGCGACAATCGGGAGCATGTAGTCGTGATCCCGGCTGCCCTCAGCCCACTCGACTTCGTCCATGCGCATGAAGGCGTTGTTGATCCGCCTCACCAAGGCCGGGGCCGAGTTGGCTGGATAAAGCGACTGATCCGGATAAATCTGTTCACCGAGATTGGCGTCACCCGCGACCTGCCAGCCAGACAGGTAGATGGCCTTAAGGCCGGCTTTGGCCATCTGCACAGCCTGCATCCCTGAGATTGCTCCCAGCGAGTTGACATAGTCCTCGGAGGCGAGAAGTTCCCATAGGCGTTCGGCCCCACGGCTAGCATTCGTATGTTCGACAGAGAAGGATCCTTGCAGCCGAACAACTTCCTCGGCCGTGTAGTCGCGATGTACGCCTTTCCAGCGTGGGTTGGTCTCCCAATCCTTGCGGATTGCCTCTGCTCTTTGTTCGAAAGTGGCCATGGTTGCCCTCCGGTCGATTGCAGTTGGTCGGTCGTTCAGTCGATTAATTCGTAAGCTGGCAGGGTCAAGAATTCGGGAAAATCGTCGCTGATGGCGACTTCTTCAAGCAAGCGGCGTGCTTCCTCGAACCGGCCGCTCGCGTAGTACTCATCGCCAAACTCGGATTTCATCCGTGCGAGCTCTTCGTCGGCGATGCGATGGATGGTCGCGGCAGTCACGGCCGTACCTTCAACGGTCGTGACATCGTTGTGCAGCCACTGCCAGAGCTGCGATCGAGAGATCTCGGCGGTCGCCGCATCCTCCATCAGGTTGTAGATGCCCGCAGCACCGTTGCCGCGCAGCCACGACGCAAGGTACTGGATCGCGACATCGACGTTCATCCGAACTCCCCGGTCGGTGATAGTCGCCCCATCGACCCGAACGTTGAGTAGCGCATCTGCGTCGGCCGCCACTTCATCACGTTGACGATCGATCTGGTGGGGCCGCTCTCCGAGGACTTCCGTGAATACCTCGTCGGCGAGGGGAACGAGATCTGGATGGGCCACCCAGGTCCCATCATGCCC
>JAYEIP010000123.1:0-12225 GCA_034660155.1 Actinomycetota bacterium
GAAGCCCCGACGGCTCTTTGCCCTGATTACGCAGATTGGTGGCCTTTGTGGCAACGTCCATCGCCCAGGCGGCAATCTTCGCTTTGGCTCCGGTGGCCTTCTCCAGCTCAACCATGATGCCGGCATAGAAACGTTCCCACACCCGCGGTACCCCAAAGAACACGGTCGGCTGCACCTCTTTGAGATTGTCGGCCAGCCGTTCAATCGACTCCGCGTAGTAGACGGACCATCCTGATGACGCGGGCCCGTGAACCGAGAACACCTGCTCGGCAATGTGTGACAACGGTAGATAAGACAGGCTGCTGTCACTCCTATCGATCCCCGTCGCGTGGATCGCCTGCGATGCCGTCCACGTCAGATTGTCATGAGAGAGCATCACCCCCTTGGGTGGACCGGTTGTTCCCGAGGTGTATATCAGAGTTGCCAACTGGTTCGCCTCGAGGGACGCCAATCTGGCGTCGAAGGCTTCGCTGGGCACATCTGCACCCGCGGTATTGAACTCCTCCCACGACATCACCATCGGATCGTCGATGGTGGGGCCGCCACGCATCATTACGACGTAGCGAAGGTTGGGGAGATCGCCCCGGATCTCTTCGATTTTGGCCCACTGGCCCTCGTCCTCGATCACCACCAGTGATGACTCGGCGTGGTCGAGGATGTAGTGACATTCGCGAGGAGAGTTGGTCGTGTAGATGCCGGCAGGCACCGCACCGACGGCCATTGCAGCCATATCGGCGATCACCCACGATGACTGGTTGAAACCGAGGATTGTGACAACATCGCCCGACTCAATTCCCAGTGCGATCATTGCCTTGCCGGCGCCTACTACCTCATCTGCGTAGGTGCGCCACGATGTCGGCTTCCACTGTCCACCGACGCGCTCGAAATATGCGGGGTCCTCACCATGAAAGTCGCCATTCCGGAGTACCTTGAAAGGAATCGTTTCGACCGGCAATTTGGGCCACCTTCCTCATTGAACGCTACGAGCCAACTGTAGCGTTCTGGGCCCCTCCGAGTCTCATTACGAGCGCAGCCGACAACAACGCTCGGGCCGATCCAACATGCCGACGGCAGAAGTCTTCTACGCCTCGAGTTCGACCAGTTCGTGCGTGGTTAGATCGAGGACACGCTCGATCGAGCTTCGGCTCTCCGCTATCCACCTCGCAAGATCCTCACCCTGGCGCCGCACAATCCACCATGCGACATCGTGAGAATCGGAGGTTCTGAAGTCCTTCCACAGCGACCGCGCTGCTTCGATCGCGTCGCGCTCGTCCTCGAACGTACCGACGAGCGTCTCGATCGAACCTTGATATGGCATACCGGGTTCGAGCGCGGGCTCCCGGAACTCGGTAGCGGTATAGATGCCTTCCTGCATAACCACCTCATTTTCTCAAGCTCTGACCATCCTAACAACCACACGCTGTAGGTGACACGACCACTCAGCGTCGACCACCGAGTTATGGGCTAGATCTGCGAGATGGATCTGAGCGGCTTCGCCAATCTGCCCTTTCTATGGGCGCCAAGTCGACAGCCCCTGTTGATTGTCGGACTCCAACACCGATAGCATCGTCGCACACCGGTTTTCAAGATTCTCGAGGAGAGCTATGCCCCATTACCAGCATCTCGGTGAGATCCCACACAAGCGACATACTCAGTTTCGGCAACCGGACGGCTCACTGTACGCCGAGGAGCTGATGGGAGAAGAGGGCTTCAATTTCGATTCCTCGCTTCTCTACCACACTCACTCCCCAACCGCGATTGTCGCTATCGAAGGCGTAGACCGGGAGAGCCAGGAGCTAGAGCCCAACCATCCCCTCAAGCCCCGGCACTTCCGGACCCATAGCCTCAAGGGAGGCGGCGATTTGATCTCCGGGCGCTCTCTGATGATGGCCAACGAGGATTGCCGCATCTCATATGTAGCTACCGGGCAGACGTCGCCACTGACGAAAAATGCCATGGGAGACGAGATGCTCTACATCGAGTCCGGGTCCGGCACCCTCGAATCGGTGTTCGGCTCGCTGCCGTTTAAGCAGGGCGACTATGTCATTGTCCCGGCGTCGACCATTCACCGGTGGGTGATCAACGATGACTCCACGGTGCGTGCCCTCGTCCTCGAGACCAGGTCGCACATCGGCCCACCGCGGCGCTACCTTTCCCGCAACGGTCAGTTCCTCGAGCACGCGCCTTACTGCGAACGGGATCTCAACGGTCCCAGCGAGCCCTTGTACGTTGAGGGTCGTATGGTCGATGTGCTCGTCCGTCACTGGAGCGGGACCACCAGGTACACCTTTGAGAACCACCCGTTCGATGTCGTCGGCTGGGATGGCTGCCTGTATCCGTACACATTTTCGATCTACGACTTCGAGCCGATAACCGGGCGGATCCACCAACCACCCCCCGTTCACCAGACCTTTGAGGCGCCCAACATCGTCGTGTGTAGCTTTGTGCCCCGGCTGTTCGACTATCACCCCGATGCAATCCCGGCACCGTACAACCACTCAAACGTCGACAGCGACGAGGTCCTGTTTTACGTCGAAGGCGACTTCATGAGTCGCAAGGGCTCCGGCATCGAAGCCGGGTCGATTTCGCTCCACCCTGGAGGCCACACTCACGGACCGCAGCCGGGGAGCGTCGAGGCCTCGCTTGGCAAGGCAGGGACCGAAGAGATCGCAGTGATGATCGATACTTTTCGCCCCCTCGATCTAGGACCCGGCGCCCGCGACGGCGAGGACGACGACTACGCCTGGACCTGGCTGGGGGGACGTTGATGAACCTTCTGCTCGATGGGCGCCGCGCCCTGTTTGCAGACCTCATCGACTACGCCGGCATCTTCCCGCCGGCGTCACTGTCGCTTACCGAAGCCGTCGCCGAATACCGTCGGGCGCGTTCCGGACCGCACGGTTGGCTGCTGGGACGATTCCTGTGCCCGACGTCGCGCCTCGAAGACCTTGCGGCGCACCTCACCGCCTCCATGCAAGCCGACGAAGCTCCCTGGCGAGTCAGCGCTATCTTCGATGAACCGCTGGGGCCGGCGGCGATGCACACCAGCGTCTTCGAGCGATACATGGACCCGGCGGCAACAGTCGAACTTATCGAGGCGAAGACACCGCGAGAAACTGCCGACGGGCGCACAGTCGAAGATGCGATTGTTCTGCTGGCCCCGGTGGCCATTGCCGCTACCAGCATCTCACCGTCGGTAACACCCTTTCTGGAAATCGGCCGTGGCGATGGCTGGGAGTCGGGATTCCCAAATGCGTTACAGGCCATCTCCCGGCTGAGCTTGGAGCGGCTTCGCCCCATCGGCGCCAAGTTGCGCACCGGCGGCCTCATCGCCGATGCCTTCCCTTCACCCGAACAGGTTGCTTTGTTCATCGAGTCGTGTGTGCAGCACGACGTCCCTCTCAAAGCCACCGCCGGGCTGCACCACCCGTTCCGACACTATGACAAGGAACTCGATGTCATGCGCCACGGCTTTCTCAATCTGCTCGCTGCCGCTGCCCTGAGTCGTGATGGAGTCGGGCGGGACACACTCGTTGCGGTGATCAACGAACAGGATCCGGATGCTCTACGCGCTTCGCCGGCAGGGCTGCGCTGGCGCGATCACCTTGTCGGCACCCCCACTCTGCGCAAGACACGAGCCTTGTTCCGAGGCTATGGAAGTTGCGATTTCGACAAGCCGATCGCAGATCTAGATGAACTGCGGATGCTCACCCCGGTGACACTGTGAACGACACGACAATCGATCCCCTTCTCGCTTCATGGGTGCCAGTGCCCATCGACTCCGATTTCCCGATTCAGAACTTGCCATTTGGCGTCTTCCGGACCGACCGGACCCGCGTCGGCGTCGCCATCGGCAATCACATCCTCGACCTGGCCGCCGTCCAGGCTGCCGAGTGGTTCGACAACCTGAATCTCCCCGAGGACGTGTTTGCACAAGCAACGCTCAACCAGTTCATCGAACTGGGGCAGCACCAGTGGCGCGCAGTCCGCGGCGCCGTATCTGCCCTGCTGACGGCTGGGGATGAGCGTATCGCAAAGGATCGAGACCGCTACTTAGTTGCCCGGGACGCCGCCAAGATGATCCTGCCGATCGACATCGGCGACTACGTCGACTTCTACTCGTCAATCGAACACGCCACCAACGTCGGGCAGATGTTCCGCCCCGACGCTCCCCCGCTACTCCCCAACTGGCGGCACCTTCCCGTGGGCTACCACGGGAGAACATCTTCGATCGTGGTCTCGGGAACGCCGGTGGTGCGACCGCACGGCCAACGGCCGGGACCCAACGGGCCCACGTTCGGGCCCTCACAACGTCTCGATATCGAACTCGAGGTCGGCTTCGTCACCGGTACCGCCAATCAGCTGGGAACGCCGCTGCCCATCGGTCAAGCGGAGGAGCACATCTTTGGCGTCTGCCTCATCAACGACTGGTCGGCTCGTGACATCCAGGCATGGGAGTACCAGCCACTCGGGCCGTATCTCGGCAAGTCCTTCGCCACAACCATGTCGCCGTGGGTGATCACGCTCGATGCGCTGGCCCCCTTCCGGGTCGTGCCGCCGCCGCAGGATCCCGCACCGCTCCCCTATCTCAGCGGCGACGGCGCAACCGCCCTCGACCTGGACCTCGAGATCGAACTCAACGGTGAAGTCATCTCGCGGACGAGCTTTCGAAATATGTACTGGACGATGGCACAGCAACTCGCCCACGCTGCCTCCAACGGCACCAATATCCGGGCCGGCGATCTCTACGGCTCCGGCACCGTTTCGGGTTCAACACCCGATTCGCTGGGATCTCTGCTTGAGTTGTCGTGGAACGCAACCAGGCCCATCGAGCTGAGTGATGGGTCGACGAGGACATTCTTGGAAGACGGCGACACGGTCGCTTTAAATGGCCGGTGCCAGGCCGAAGGTTTTACCCGCATTGGATTTGGCGATTGCACCGGGACGGTACTCCCGGCTGTTGGAGGAGAAAACTGATGACCGAAGCTGTCAAAGCTCACAAGAACGACTTTCCTATCAAGGGCTTCCACCATGTCGAGTTCTGGGTCGGCAATGCCTATCAGACGGCCCACTACTACCGCGCCATCCATGGGTACAAGATCGTTGGCTATCGCGGCCCCGAAACCGGCACCCGCGAGACTGCCTCCTATGCGCTTGAGCAAGGCAAGGTCCGCATGATCATCACGGGGGCAATGGCTCCCGAGCACCCGCTGTCGCAACATCTCCTCCTCCACGGCCCCGGAGTCCATGACGTCGGCATCGAAGTCCCCGACGCCACCGCCGCCTACGAGATGGCGCTCGACCGTGGAGCTGAGGGCGTGCACAAGCCGACGGTGCTTCACAGCGAACGCGGTTCGTGGACCGTGGCGACCATCAAGGCATACGGAGACACCTTCCACAGCCTCATCGAGAATCCCGACATGGTGTGGCCCCCACCGGACTTCCGGCCCCGCAAGGACGCGATTGCGGTGCCGATCGGGCTGGAACACATCGACCACGTCGTCGCCAATGTGGAACTGGGCGCAATGGACAAGTGGGTGGAGTTCTATGAGCGGGTCTTCGGCTTTGTCCTGCTGCGCCACTTCGACGACGAAGCCATCTCCACCGAGTACTCGGCCTTGATGTCGAAGGTTGTCTGGGACGGTTCCGGGATGATCAGGCTTCCGATCAATGAGCCCGCCAAGGGGCGGCGCAAGTCACAGATCGAGGAGTATGTCGAGTTCTACCGTGGCGCCGGCGTGCAACACATAGCCATCGCCACCGATGATCTTGTTTACACGGTGGCGGAGGCCCGCAGACGTGGCATGGGCCTGATGAGCGTTCCCGACACGTACTACGCCGATGTGATGGAGCGGGTCCCCGATCTCGATGCCGACGTCGACGAACTGAAGCGTCTCAATATCCTCGTCGACGCCGACGACAGCGGGCACCTCCTCCAGATCTTCACGAGAATGATGCAGGACCGCCCCACGGTGTTCTACGAATTCATCGAACGCCGCGGCGCTCTCGGCTTTGGAGAGGGCAATTTCAAAGCGCTTTTCGAAGCCATCGAGCGCGACCAGGAGGCGCGGGGAAACCTCTAGCCACTAGCTCACGCGACGGCAGACCCGCCCGGTGATCAATACACGCTCTGTTTGGCGCAGCTGTCATCTGCCCATGAGACCGTCGACACTGCGCGTATGTCCTCGCCGGGCGAGCAACGGAGCGCTTCTCCGGCAATGCCCAAGATGCGGAACCTAAACCGTCGCGGGTCCCCTCCGATGGCACAGGGTGAGCGTTTCCCCAAACGAAAGGGGACGATCGCATTGGGTGAAAACGATGGAGTTCACCGACGACGGGATCATCACGATATCAACGTGAGATGCTGAACCATGTCTGACGTCCATTCGGGACAGAATCGATTGACCCCAAACCGCCGGGAACGTCTGGCGCGATCTCCCGCACGACTCGCAGGATCATTCGCTACGTTTACGTAGAGGAAGGCAGATGACCGTGTGCGTGGGCGGTGCCCCGTACTCAGCGTGTGGAGGGCAAAATGTTGCGTCGTGGCGTTGTTCCGTTGGGCTTTGCATTCCTGATGGTCGTAGCCGCTTGCGGAGGCGGCACCACGGCCGCGCCGCCAGCGACGACTCAGACATTGGCAGTGCCCGCAAACGTCGCTTCCGCGCTGGCACCTCTCCCTGACGACACGTGCTCGTTACTGCAGGGCCCGAGCTGCCCGTTCGATGCCGACAACTTCAGCAACCCGACCGTCATCACCAACCAGTGGCACCCGCTGACTCCCGGAACAGAGCTCGTGTTTGAAGGCACCACCAACGAAGACAATGAGCTGCTGGAGCACCGCGTCGTGATAACAGTCACCGATCTCGTCAAGGTCATCGATGGCATCCCATCGGTCGTCGCCTACGACCAGGACTTCAGCACAGGCGAACTGGCAGAGAAAGAAATCGCCTTCTTCGCTCAGGACGACGATGGCAACCTCTGGCGCATGGGCGAGCACCCCGAGGAGTACGACGGCGGCAGGTTCGTCGAGGCACCAACATGGCTCGCCGGTATCGGCGGCGCCAAAGCGGGCATCGCCATGTTGGGTAGCCCCGACGTTGGTACCCTGAGCTACGCGCAGGGATTCAGCACCGCGGTCGAGTTCATGGATAGAGCTCAAGTCCAGCAATTGGAGGAGGAGACCTGTGTCGCTTACGGCTGCTTCAGCGACGTATTGGTGATTGGCGAGTTCAGTGTGGAGGAACCCGGTGCCCGCCAGCTGAAGTTCTTCGCCAGCGGCATTGGGAACATCCGGGTCGACTGGGGTGGCGCCGACGAGACGCAGGAAGAGCTGGAACTCGTCTCGTTCAGACAACTCAGCCGTGCCGAACTCGCCGAGATCAGGGAGGCAGCCCTAGCGCTCGAAGCACACGCCTATCGAATCAGCCCGGACGTCTACGGGTTGTCGGAACCAATTCGGACAACAGGCGGCTCCGGCTCCGCCTGACCCGCTGTGCGAGGTGGGCCACACACCCTCCGCCTTCACCGGCGGCGCAGTTTGCCCCAATCCACCATCTGCTCCGGTAGCTTCAGCATCACATCTAGAGAGCGACGGTATGGCTGACCTCGAATCAGACGACACAACGAGCTCCCGAGCTCTACGACGCTGGCTATTCGCAACAACTTGGATTGTGGTCGGGCTCCTGATCGTCGGCGGATGGTGGCTTCTTCGCGACACCGGGCCTGTCGATGCAGCAAGCGCCGACCCTGAAGTGGTATTCGATGGCACCCGTTGCACCTATGAGGGCCCGGCTGAGATCGCAGGAGGGGGCGTCACCTTCGCCTTGAACAACACGAGTGCAATACCGATCAGGGTCGTGTTGTTCCAATTCGACGAGCGATCCGAATTCGAAGCGGAACTCGAGTATCTGGCCGTGGGCGCCGACGCGGAGGTGAACCCGGGCGAGTTGCCGGTGGGCGGTGTTGTGAATACCGTGAACACTGTGCAGAGTGGAAGTTCGCTCCGGTCCCTCGAGGCACTCCACACGGGCCTCTACACAATCGACTGCGTCCGCGTTCCGACCGCTTCAACCGCTCCGGATTATGTGTGGAGGGCAGGCACGATCCGGGTGGTTCCGTAGGCGCTCGTGAGTGATCGGACGCCAGGCGCCCAAATTATCGGAGAGTTCCCTTTATCTGAAGGGAACTCTCACAGTGGTGGGCGCTACTGGGATTGAACCAGTGACCTCTTCCGTGGCACCCGGCCGATCTCGAAGAAAATGTCTGCTTCCTGCTGAACCGGCGGGGTCGCACTGACAGCGGCGCTTGAGCGGGCAAACTGGACCCATCGACGGAACTGGCCCATGTCGATGGCGTGCGGATCGGGTTTGCGGCGGGGAGCCCACTCCTTGTGCCCAGCAACCATGTCGGTGCGAAGGCCAAGATGGTCGCAGATTGCAGCAACCAGGTCTACATAGGCGTCAAGTTGCGGCCTCGGCCACGGGTCGCTGCCCGTGTTCTCAGCCTCTATGCCAACTACGTCGCAGTTCGAGTCGAGACTCGGCATGTCGCCTCCAGCCGGATCACCCGTGTGATGGCACACCACACCCTTCGGGTTCATTGCGCAGTAGGTACGACAACGAGCCTCCCATCCCTCGCACTCCTCAACAACGAGCCCGGCACCTCGGGCGACCTCCGCTAACCAGAGCAGATTGGCCATTCTGTCCTCTCTCCGGGTCGTGTTGTCCGTCTCTTCTGTACTCGTCCCTCGTTAGGCGCGATCTGTGGGGGCATCCAAACCCCGCTGATGGACGCCGCGGTCTCTTCTAGTCGTTAAGCAGACCCAGGCCCTTTCCCTTGACAAACCAAGCCCAACCGAAGGCCCAGAGTGCCAGTGCCTCGAGCCAGAAGACGGGCTTGATATCAGCAAGCCTCGTGTCCTGCAGGAACCAGTTGTAAATCGCGATTGCCACAATGCAGCCAATCATGAACCAGCCGCAGACCCGGTACAGTTTGTTGCGCCGCCTCTTCTGATCAGTTGTGGTTTCTCCTGTCTTTGTGAATAGATGGATCGAGATGTACGCCAGCGCGATGAAGAGAGCTGCGGCTGACAGGAAGTGAAGTGATCGCACAAGGTCATTGCCGCTGTTGGTGGGAAACAACGCCACGCCGAGAGCAAAAACGGAAGCAACGTTGCCTGCGACATTGTCGCCTGGCTCGTAACGCCTTTTCCCATCCCACGGCCCGTAGCCAACGTACGAGAACAGAAACACCCCAATCGCGAACAGAACCCCTACGAAGACGCCGCGCATGATCGTTCCGACGTAGTGACTGATCGAGGGCTGGAGCACTGCGCGCGATCCAAGAACCGCAACGCCGATCGGCAAAACGACGGGAAGCCCGACTCCCAGAGCTCCAATGAACTTCCGAAGTATCAGATAGGAAACGATCAGAGGATTGCTGTCGTTGCTCATTGGACGTCCACTCACTTTCTATCACGGTTTGGCCGGCGCGATGACTTCGCTGTTGCGGAGGCGACGAGGTGGTTATTGCTAGAACAGCTCGTCACCGGATGGCCCGTAGAGGTACAGACACCACTGCCATGGAAGGGTGCACAACAAAGGGTTGACCGCGTTGTTGCAGTTGTCGTGACACTGGAACTCTGGATTGTCGGCGAAGAACCCGCTGGGCTCCATGACAGAACCGTCGCAGCCGTCGACCAAGCCGTCACCCGCATCCCCGGGGTGGCCTAGGCCGAGCACATGACCTAGCTCGTGGGCGAGGTGGTTTCGATTGAGGGGAAGCTGGTTGTCCCCTGTGACGATCTTGGCTGCGGCAGTACCGCTTCCCCACGTTGCCCCGCCACCCCACGTATCCTCCGGATCTAGGCGCTCCACGACGAACACCTCGATGGCGTCGTCGACGTCCACCTCGTTCTTGAAGGCCGTTGCCTCAGCGGTGGTGGCGATCCGATAATTCTGCTCGTCGACGTAGATCGGCGGGCACTTCGCGACGAACTGAACGCAACACTTGGCCCAGATCTCGTTGGCCGTGGCAAGAAGCGGATAGAAGTCGCTCCCCGTCGACGGCGTGGTACCGCTCGGGGATATGAACACCGGTTGTAGGCAGAGCTGTCTACGTGGACGGAAGAACAGCCATGCCAATACGACTATGAACTCGAACTCCAACACCGGTACGACGCTCAGCTCTTCGACGTACTGGTCGGGCACCTCCAGCTTCAAATACAGCTCTAGGTTCTGCATCTGGTATTCGACGGCACGCAGATCGCCAACGAATCGGCCGCGCAGCTCCACATTGGCCGTCAGGGGGCGAGGTCCGGGTGTGTGATTGCGCGGGTCGAGTTCCTGCTCTCCCCGTCGTTGTGCAGCGGGAAAATCGAGATTCATCTCGAACTTGGCTGAGATCTCGTTGGTCTTTGGATTGAAATCGACTGGCGGCAACGAGGCCCCCGGCAGGCTGGCCGAGGGATTGGCTGAGCCACCCCCGAGGCTTTCGTGAGGATCGAGCACCAGGTTGAGCCCCTCGATGTGAAACGTCGGGTGTTCGCGATCGCGACCAACGCCTACGACGAGGTTCAACTCGCCTTTCGCGTAAGGACCTTCTCGTTGTACCTCCTTTCCAGTGCCAAGCGGGGCACGAAACGCCCCATGGAGTCGAGCGACTCTAGTGTGATGAAGCTTGCGAGCGACAGGATCGATCATGATTACCCCTTGATCGAACAGGCACCACGCCCCTGCTCCGAGCGTCTCTCCCCAACGCGATGCGACCTATTCCGAACCATACCCGCCTGCTCCGGTACTTGGGGCTTCCACGTGCAGCTATCCACATACGTGGCTGACTACGTCCCTGCTGCTGATGGATGCTCGCCAGGACCCCACAGCGCTGCTACTCCCTGGTGATCGGCGGTTCTGCAGCGGGCCGTAACGCCGTCAGTTGGCAGTCTATGGGCGATGCCAGAACGCCGGGGCGGAGCGGTTGGGGTGGGATCAAGTGGGAAGTCTCGCTGGTCTTACCTTGTGCCCAGGACTAAGGCATGCCTGAAGGCGCGGAACAGTTGCCAATGGACGCTGGAGCTGCCACCAACGGCGAGTTCAAACTCGGCGTGCTCGTGGTCCATGGAATCGGGAACCAAACCGAGGGCACACGCGCGTCCAGGGGGGCGACGCTATAGCTGATTGGGTCGAGCAGTGGGGGCATCGGAGGGCGTTTCCGCCTACCTCGAAGGCGTCCGGCTTCATCCACACTTCGATCCCGCCCACGGAAACCTGACCTTGAGGGGACTCGAAGGCTCCCGCAAGTGGCTTCCGGCCGAAGGGTGGTGGGCAGGTGACTTCGCCACGCCAACCTATGGCTCACTGGTGTCCTGGACAAGGTCGCGGTGATACCGTGATAGATAGTGATTTTCCTGTTTCGGGCCGGTTTGGTGGTGGAGGGTGAGGGCGCGGATAGGGCGCGGATAGGGCGCGGGAGGGCGCGAAACGACGGGAATTCGCGGGAAACGACGGGAACCACGAGTTGTGCGGGCAGAGTCCCGAGATGCCCGCCCACATTGAAGAAACCCCCTATTACTAGGGGGTTTCCGCGGTGGACGCTACTGGGATTGAACCAGTGACCTCTTCCGTGTCAGGGAAGATCAGGGGGTTTCGTGTGTCCCGACCGCGCTTGGTCGAGCCGCCCATATCCGTTGTGGCTCAACGGATTTCAGTGCTTATCAACCTTCATTGCTTCGCAGCGGTTTTCATCGTTTCGCGGACCACCCGCGGACCAGGCGCGGACCAAAGACCGCTACTGAAGGCCGGTAATCCCGACTTGAGCTGTCACCTACCGAGATCGGATGACAAGCAACGCTCGGTCCGCAAGGTGTTGGGTTCGAATTGGACCTCGTTCCCAAAGCCGCCAGCAATGGGCACACCGGCCTCCTCCCGAAACGCTGGAGAGATCTCTGACCTGTGCGAGCCTGATTTGGCACCATCCGCCGCATGAACTTCGGCGTGCGCGGCGTGTGATCGTGTCACAGACGACACGAACGGAAGGTGCAGATCGTATGGTCGGGGCCGGGTATCTTGTCGCGAGGAACACCAGTTGGATCAACCATCTGGTGAATGGCTGCCGTAGGTTGGGATATTCGATAATTTTTTTATTTATTTTTTCACTTATAGCACTTATATAATCTTTCAAATCATAAAATGAAAGACTATTTTCTAAAAGTATTGCAAATTCAGA
>JAYEIP010000124.1:0-2439 GCA_034660155.1 Actinomycetota bacterium
GTGCAGACGCTCGCCCCCCATCCGAACGTGCTCGGCATGAAGGACTCCGGAGGCCGGCCCGTGCGGATCCAGGAGCTTGCTCGATCGATCGACGAACCGTTCCTGATGTTCGCCGGCGCATCCCGAGCGCTCGCCCAATCCATTGCAGCGGGCGGCTACGGCGCGATCTCTGCGTGCTCCAACTACGCCTACCGGCTCGTCGTCGACCTGCTCGATGCCACCGGGGTCTCTGCGTCCCGTGCCGAGGGGTTGCAGGCGGAGCTCACCGCGCTGATCGCCCCCATCGAAGCCCACGGGATCGCGGGGACCAAGGCCGCTGCAGCCGCCGTGGGTCTCATTGCGGGCCACCCGCGGCTACCACTCGAGGACGTTCCGGACGATATTCGGGCCGAGATCGCGGGTCTGGTCACTGCACTGTCCTGATTCGAGGCACCGAGGAGCCTGCTGAGCAATGTCGGCTCGGGCTCTCATACGCTCGTGTGAACAGGCGTTTCGCTGCGCCGGGCGAGCCCGCACGCCATTTGTTCAACACTCTCTTAGTCCGAAGCCGGCCCGTCAGGCGAGGCGCAGCTCATTCGCAAGTGCGCAGCACTTGCGAATGAAGTACTAGCCCCAATCTTTCACGTGGTGTGATCTGTTGAGTGTTTGTGGTGCGCGAAAACGCCCTCCTGGTAAGGGATACTGAGGTTGTAAAGACAATCAGTGTCCGAAACAGGAGGGCATCTCCGAGATGAACGCTACCAGTACCCGCACTGTGGTTGTGGAAGCCGGCGGAACCCAGGTTGTTGGCCATGTCGGGCTCCATGCTTTGGGATCGTTCGCCGACCGGCTCGGCGTCGGTGAGACGCTGTCTGGAGCGATCGGTTGGTCGGGTCCGGGACGTCCCGTCCATGACCGGGGCCGGGTGTTGATCCAGACGATGTTGATGCTTGCTGGTGGCGGCGAATCATGCGCCGACATTGAGGCGTTCGCCTCGCAGGAGCGGCTGTTCGGTCGGGTGTGTTCGGATACGACGTTGTATCGCACATTCACCGACACGCTCACCCCCGACGCGGTCGAACGGGCCCGCCGGGCAATGGCGCAGATCCGTTCCGAGGTGTGGCGACGCACCACGGCGATCGACGGTGACGATGCGGTGGTTCTCGATGTTGACGCGACCCTCGTTGAGATCCATTCCGAGAACAAGGACGGGGCGGGGCCGCATTACAACGGCGGGTACGGGTTCCACCCTTTGTTCTGTTTCGCCGACGCCACCGGCGACGTCCTGTCGGGGATGCTGCGTGCGGGGAACGCGGCGGCGAACAACACTTCGGACCTGCTCGCCGTGGTCGATGACGCCGTCGGTCAGCTCCCTCCAGACATGGCAACCGGTCACCGTGCTGGCAACGATGCAGGTTTGGTGACCCGTCGGCTGGTAGTGCGTTCCGATTCGGCGGGAGGCACCCACCTGTTCACCAAAGGATTACGGGCACGCAATATCAGCTTCGCTGTTGTTGCCCGCACCCAGACCGCGGTATCTGCGGCGATCACGACAGCGAACGAAGACCCGAACCGGTGGCAGACCGCCGTCGACCAGGACGGCAGCGAGATCGACGCCACCGATGACGGCCTGGTCACGGCTGTGTGTGAAGTCACGGATCTTGTCGACCTGTCGGGCTGGCCCGACCGGACCCGGTTGATCATCCGCCGTCAACGGAAACACCCCGGTGCCCAGACGACGCTGCTGCCGGATCTCGACTATCGGTTCTGGGGTCATTACACCGACTGCGCCGGTGACCCCGTCGAACTGGATCGAAAGATGCGCGCCCACGCCCACGTCGAAGACCACATCCAACGCCTCAAAGACTCCGGACTGGAACGGTTCCCGTTCACCGACTGGGAAGCGAACCAGGCGTGGCTCCAGACCGTCATGTGGGCTACGGACCTCGCCACCTGGTTCCAACTCCTGTGCCTCACCGGCCCGTTAGCCCGAGCGAAACCGAGACGGCTCCGCTGGACGTTCTGGCACGCCCCCGCCCGCATCATCCGAACAGCGAGACGCGATGTGGTTCGCATCCTCGACGGATGGCCCACCGCAGGCGACATCGTCGCCGCCTACCAGGCAATCGCAGCATTCACCTGACCCCCGCCAACGCCGATTCGCTCACCCGCCACCAACAACAGCGGACGACCAGACACGCGCCAACAGGCTCAGACAACCCATCGAACCGGCCGCAGGACCCGGCAACAACGACCCCACCACCGCTCACCAACAACAACACCCGCGACCACCCGAAAACCGCCCCATCACACCGCCCCATGAATGATCGGGGCTAATGCTCGTGCGGTCTTGTTGTCGCGTCGATTGATGACTATCGAGAAGTGTGGTTGTCGACAGTGACCGAATGGCTTACGTCATCCAGCGTCGCACGAATTGGTCGAACATTGGGACTGTGAAAG
>JAYEIP010000125.1:0-2424 GCA_034660155.1 Actinomycetota bacterium
CTCCCTTGGATCGAAGCGCTGTGAGGAAAGCCGCGATCTGTGCATCGGTCGCGTCACCAACCATGATGGATGTCATAGCTTCACGGGCATCGCCTTGATTCAGATCCTCGTCACCGAGAAGCCGGTTCAAGGTCGTGGGCCATGAGAACTGTGCCATAGGTCTCGACGCTAGCAGTCACCCACCGCCTCGACCGATCACGAACCGCGCGGCTGCGGCTCTAGCGTCCCAAGATCAGCGACATCGCGTTGCAGCTGCTCCAGATGGCGGAATAGGTCCACGTCGGTTTCGAAGGCCAGTTGCTGCGAGTCTAGATCTTCAGTACCCGACGTACTGAACACCCGGAGCACGAGGTCAATTCCGTCTACGCAGCCGTTGCAGGCGCCCGGACCGAGAGACCTTCGAAGTTCTCCAAAATCCGTGCCGGCGATGCTGCGGGCGAGGTCCGATACATCGACAAACCCCGCGTACTCGGCATCGCTGAATGCAAGAGGAGCGTCGGAGACGTTCGCAGGGTCGGTGCGAAAGACACCAAACGATCCATCCGACATGACGAGGGTCGTCGCACAATTCGGGCCGAGCATGAAACATCCGCCGACCTCCGAAATCACTAAGAGTGGAGTCGGCTCGGAAAGAACGATTGGCGGCTGAGTCGGCACTGTGGATGCCGCTGCGACCTCAAGGTCCGCACCAGCATCTCCACAAGCAGCGCTAACCACGGCGAGCATCACGATCAAGAGTGTTTCCCTCATGAACATGTGACGCTAACGCACCACGCCCGGGTTCCCAACGGCGAGGGGTCAGGCGATCCGGCGCTGCATAGACCGGCGCTGCTTTTCTGTCGCACCACCCCAGATCCCAAAGCGAACCCGTGCCTCCAAAGCGAAATCGAGGCATTCAGCCTTGACTGCACAGCCGGAGCAAACCCTTATTGCCGCTCGCTCGTCGGCCGGGGTGACTGGAAAGAACATATCGGAGTCGCGGTTGCGACACGCAGCGAATACGGCCCAGGGCCGCTCATCAGTAACTGGAACAGCGAGCGCAAACTCTGTGGCCTCAAAGACATCATTCATAGGGCACCTCCATGAGGTGTCGGCCGCGCCGGACTTCGGCAACGTACCCATAAGACGTCATCGGCCACACTAAAGGTTCCCGTCTGATCAACGACAGGCCGGGCAAACGATTAGTGCACGTCACTACAATTGACGGTCAACCGGGTTTGACAATGCACACGTGGGAGGCAAGACCCTGCTCTATTTCGCTTACAACGCTCGGATCGGGCCCGACCAGATGGCCGACGCGGCTCCTGGTGCGGAGTTTCAGTTCATCGCACATCTCCCGGAGTGGGGACTCGACTTCCCAATCTCGGGCAAGGCCTGGGGTGGTGCGTTACCGGCGATCAAGCCCGAGACCGGTAGCACGGTCTGGGGAGCGGTCTACAAGCTGGCGAAGTCCGATTTTGTCAACCTCGACGCCCTCGAGTTGTCCGAGCAGAGGAGCTCCGATACCGTCGAGGCGATGGATAGAACCGGGAAGAGACATCAAGTGGTGGTTCATTTGCTCGATGCCGCTCGCTCGACGAACGGCAACGGGTTGAGTCTACCCTCATCCGAGTACCTGTCGCTGATGGTTGCAGGATCTCGCCATTGGAATCTGCCGGTCGGGTGGATAGCCGGTCTCGAGGAGCACCTCGAGACGAATTCGTGACCGAAGTCTCCGCCCGCCCCTCCATCAGGTGGGGCGCTGTTGCCATTGGAGCGATGGCGGGTCTGGTGGTGGCCCTCTTCTCGTTCATTGTCCTCGGGGTCACCGGATTGGTAGCTCGAGGTCGCGGTGACGTCTTTCTGCTGTTCCTCCAATTCTTAGCGCTCATCGTGGCCGGTTACGTGGCCGGCCGGCTGTCCGAGTCTGCGGAGGTCCATGGCGGCCTCGCCGGACTCCTCGCCGCACTCGTATCCGGCCTCATCTCACTGTCGACTAACCGCGTCCCGCTCGCCGGGATCATCACTCTCACAGTCATCGCGGCAGTCCTCGGTTCCGCCGGCGGGTTGCTTGCAAGGTGGCAAAGAGAGAAGGACGCGGCATAGCCAGGCGAAAGGAATCCCCTGCATTGCGCGGCAGGTGGTACTCCGTGCTACGTGAGAAGAAAGCCCTCAGATAGCGGGCTACTCGGTTCATTCATCGTGCCCGGAGTCCGATCGGACTACGGAAAGAGGGTGCGCCAACACCCTCGTACGTAATACGTAGTACGAACTGACCCGAGAGGACGGTGCACCTTCCAACCCCATTTGCACCCCCTGCTTGTGAATCCCTTCACAAGAGGGACTTTCGGCCCTAGAGCATATGCATAAGTAGGCATAGGCTGCACAGTGTTCACAAGATGCACACGCTGCACGAAGAGGCCATGCGAATGACATTGCTCACCA
>JAYEIP010000126.1:0-2420 GCA_034660155.1 Actinomycetota bacterium
CCAAACGCCAAACCGCCCAGAACGTTCGACCATGTCACCACAACACCCTGTCGGAGATCGGCACATTTTGCGCGGCATCGCCAACCTTCCCCGAAGCCCTACGACGTCAGGGTGACCTTCCCTGGTCGCAGCCACAGCGATTACCGATCCGCATGCGAAGCGGAACGAAGAGCAGCGAGAGCGAAGGCCTCTGGCGTGCTCGCCCATGGGATATTGTGGGGCGAAATGTACCCGATCACCCGCTATGCGCCATATCGCCCCCCCAAGCCCACCCGAGCCGATCGGCACGTAGGCGGGCGGGTGCCCGAGAGGCCTGCACGTTGTGTAGGAGGGTCAGTGGGACCGGAGTATTGAGGCGGCGAGCTGTGCAGATTGGCTCAGAAGGCGGGTCCGACCGTCGTTGGCAACGACCATGGCGGTGCGATCGAGGTTGGCGTCGATGATAGCGGTGGCCGCCCAAAGCGTGTTTGACCCTTGCATGCCGTAGGAGGCTCCGTCGAGGTTGGCCGCCGATGCCCACCCCATTGCCATGCCTCGGCTCTTGTCTGCCGGGAGGGTGAGGAGGTGCTCGATGGTCGCTGGCTTGAGCAAGTCGTGGCCTTGGTTGAGGAACAGTTGTTGGAACTTGGCCCAGTCGGCGAGCGTGAGGTGGAGCCGACCGGCCGGTGTCAGCACGGCCGGGTTGTCGCTGCGCGGACTCCCGGGTTCGGCCGGTGATCCTCGACCGATGGTGAGGCTGCCGAGCTGGAATCTGGGTCTGTGTCCCCAGATGTCAGGTGGCGGACCAAAGCCCGCTGAGGTGATACCAAGTGGTTCGAGCAGATTGATTCGCAGGGCGTCTTCAAACGGCATTTCGGCGATCCGGTCGATGGCGGCACCAACGATGACGTAACCGAGGTTTGAGTAGCGGAAGGCACCGCGACGGTCAGGCGGACGAGACAGGGCCGACACGACAGCCCGGGTACGCTGTTCGGTCATTGGGCTGGTGTCCTCCCACGCCTTGAGCAGCTCTGCCCGGCTGAGGTTGGTTCTCATGCCCGACCGACAGACCAGCACCTCGTCAACGGTGGGACCCGACCAGCCAACGTCGAGGCTGTCAGCTAGATCGGGGAAGAACGCACGGACCGGAACGGCCCACTCCGTGTCGCCCTGTTCGACCAGCCGTGCGTACAGTGCGGAGGTGATTGCCTTTGCACACGACCCAATGTGCCATTGGTCGTCGACGGTGACCGGATCACAGCCACCGCGTTGCCGGCTGCCGACGACGTCGACCGCGAGGGTGCCGGTGCGGGTTACGGTGGCCGCACCAAGTGCCGGGACGGCGAACCGGTCACGGAAGTCCAAGAGCAGTCGGCGTAGATGATGCTTGCCCACGCCCGTCATGCGGGTTGCGCCTCAGTCGACAAGGCGGGGTCGGAGGGGGCCACCGTCTCGGAGTGTGAAACGGTCAGTCCTTGTCGCGGGTGAAGCGCAGCTCGATGACCGCCCCACGTCGCCGTCCCGCTCGCTTCGCAGTGAACCGCTTGTGAACGGCTTGCTTCGACACCCCCAACCGCTGGGCGATATCCGCCCACGACGCACCAGACGAACGAGCATCGGCAATCCGAGCGTCGGCATAGTCGTCGACGAACGCCTCCAGGATCGGAATGTCCTCGACCAAATCCAACGGAGCACGCTCGGCGCTCAACTCTTGAAGCACCCGGTAGAGCGTCTCTCTTATCCTTGGCTCGCGGTTCTCGCTCATTGGCAATCAATCCACCTAGCGTCATGCCGTCAACCTATCGTTGACGCTGGCTTCTGTCAACTCTTGGTTGACGGTAGTACCACTGCGAACAAAGGCCAAGCCACACATCCGTCCGCGGTGAACGACGCCGATCACTAGATACGGTGCCATAGCGAGCATTCCACCGAGTGCCCGGGCACTTACAGGATCGGTCCGGATTGCTACGTTATGGGCAGGTTTTCTCCACTGCTCAGTGCCTACTTCTCGGTGTACCAGACGGCCAGTGCAAGATGCGACCATGTGGCGTTCGGTTGGGATAGGAAGTTCGTGTTCTCGATGGCAATGTTCGGATGATCAGCGAGCCACTCATTTACGTTCGCCTCAAGGGTGTCGAACTTTGTATTTCTGTTGCCGGATTGGACAGAGAAGAACTTCAGCTTCATGTATGCGTCCTTCGCTTGGTGAGGCTCATGCTATCAGCCGGTATTGGCACATCCACAACGATGCCTGTTTGGTTGTCAAGGGGGTTTCGGAGCGCGTGAGACTGTCTCGGTGGTGACCGAGGTGGCGAGTCGGCGTAGGCTGGGGGGTGGTCCGGGGTGGCTGAGCGGAAGAGCCGGCGGTTCAGGATGCAACGTCGGCCACGCACGCGACAGAGACGTTCCTGGGTGCCCCCCGGGCCCTAACGCTGCTGGTC
>JAYEIP010000127.1:0-2420 GCA_034660155.1 Actinomycetota bacterium
CCTCGACGACTACGCCGCCGTAGAAGACGTAGGCGTCGAGGGCACCTGGCAACGCGACTCAGTGGATGAACGGTTCGAGCTGACACTCGAAGACGGCTCGCCCATAGTCATCCCGGCCGGTCGACTCTGGATCTCAGTCTTTCCCAACAACCAGCAGGTCACCTGGGAATGAGCGATCCGCTCCCCGGTGTCGGTGCAATCGCACGCGCGGTCGCTCGGGGAGAAGTGTCGGCCACCGAGGTCGTCACCGACCACCTGCAACGTGCCGAGGCAAGCCAGACCAATCTCAACGCCTTCACGTTGATCGATCACGACGGTGCCATGGCCGCGGCGGAGGCGATCGATCAGAGGCTGGCCAACGGCGACAGCATTGGCCCTCTGGCCGGTGTCCCGATCGCGGTCAAGGACCTGATTGACCAGGCCGGGCTCCCCAACACTGCCGGGAGCCGCTTTCCGGCACCAACCCCCGATGCCAGCGCGACGGCAGTCACCCGCCTGGAAGCGGCCGGTGCTGTGATGATCGGCCGAACCGGTCTCCACGAATATGCTTTTGGTTTCTCGAGCGAAAACCATTGGTTTGGGCCGGTATGCAACCCCTGGGATCTAAGCCTGTCACCCGGCGGCTCCTCGGGTGGATCTGGATCAGCGGTGAGTGCTGGGGTAGCGGCGGCGGCTCTCGGAACAGACACCGGCGGTTCGGTGCGCGTGCCGGCTGCGCTGTGTGCGGTCGTCGGGCTCAAGGTCACCCATGGACGTGTGCCGCTGACCGGTGTGTTCCCGCTAGCGCCGTCTCTGGATACTCTTGGCCCGCTTGCCCGCAACGTCGAAGATGCCACCCTCGTCTATCTCGCGATGGCAGGCCACGACCCGGCAGATGCCTGGTCGTCCCCGCATCAAGTGACACCCCCGCCCGGAGCTCTGGAGCTGTCCATGACAACCATCGGGGTGCCTCACCCCTGGGTGGACCTCCGCCAGACGGAAGAAGTCGCTGCTGGGTTTGCCGAAGCTCTCCGGGTCCTTGCCGCTGCCGGGGCAAGGATCATCCATCTCGAGGTCCCCGATCTCGTCCCCTCCGCAGAGCTGGAGAATTCGGTATACCCCGAAGTCGCTGTCATCCACCAGGAACGCTGGCATACTCACCCCGAGACCTACGGGCCGGATGTTTCCCATCGCCTATCCGAGGTCTTCGACATTGATCCGATGGCATATATCGGCGCCCAGGAGTGGAGGGCTCGCATCCGTCACACGGCGGAGGCTGCACTCACCCAGTGTGATTTCCTCATGACTCCCGCAGTGGCTGCCGCGGCCAAGCCGATCGGCGAAGAGACGATCGAGGTAGCGGGAAAGCTCGTCTCATACCGGCCCGCATTCTCCCGATACTCGGCACTGATAAACCACACCGGGCTTCCGGCGATCGCACTCCCCCTCGACATGGCCGGGACCCCACCACCCAGCATCCAGCTGGTTGCAGCGCGCTGGAATGAACATCGATTGCTTGACGTCGGAGCCGCGTTGGAGCGCATCGAGCTCAGCCGCTACCGCCTGCCTCCAGCCGCCCAGATCGGCTGAAAAGAAGGCCTGCAGACCCACATATTTGAGTAGCTGTAAAAGCTCGGCAAGACGCATAAACTAGGCCATCGGACCGGTGCGCCGGAAGCATACGATCCGAGGCATATACTGACTGAATCGGGGCCGAAAAACGGCCACTCATAGGAGCTTCCACGATGCAGGAAGAGACTCTCTCTCCCCCCAAACCACCCGAACAACGTGATCGCGTGGTTATCCGTTTTGCCGGTGACTCTGGTGACGGTATGCAATTGGCAGGTACCCGGTTCACCGAGACGTCTGCCGCCTTCGGCAACGACCTCGCTACCTTTCCCAGCTACCCGGCTGAGATCCGGGCCCCACAAGGCAGCCTGGCCGGGGTGTCCTCGTTCCAGGTACACATCGCCGACTGGGATATTCTCACTCACGGTGACGAGACCGACGTGCTGGTTGCCATGAACCCCGCCGCTTTGAAAACGAATCTACGCGATGTGGTCCCCGGCGGGCTCATCCTCGCCAACGAGGACGCGTTCGATGAACGCAATCTCGAAAAGGCCGGGTATGACAGCAACCCTCTTACCGACGGCAGCCTGACCGCATATCACCTGCTGACGGCTCCTATGGAGGAATTGACCAAGCTTGCGGTCAAGGAGACCGGCGTCAAGGGCCGCTCCGTGCTCCGCTCGAAGAACTTCTTCGCGTTGGGCCTGATCTCGTGGATGTTCAATCGACCCACAGAGCCCATAGTGCAATGGGTCGAGAAGAAGTTCGGTGCCGACAACCCCGTTGCGATGGCCAATGTGGAGGCGTTCCGCGCCGGCTTCAACTTCGGGATCACGACCGAAGAGTTCCATCACACCTACGAGATTGCACCG
>JAYEIP010000128.1:0-12081 GCA_034660155.1 Actinomycetota bacterium
CCGCGCCGGAACCGGCTGTGGTTTTTTTTTTTGCTCACTAACGCGACGGGCTGTTCGCGCGACTCCTGGATTTCTACGAAGTCGACTGGGACTATGAACCGCGCGAGTTCGCAATTGGGTTCCAAGATGGCGAGCCGACACAGTTCTTCCGACCCGATTTCTACCTCCCTGAGGACGACCTGTACATCGAGATAACGACCATGAGTCAAAAGCTTGTGACCAAAAAGAACAAGAAGGTA
Source organism: Actinomycetota bacterium (assembly GCA_034660155.1). Classification (GTDB taxonomy): domain Bacteria; phylum Actinomycetota; class Acidimicrobiia; order Spongiisociales; family UBA5794; genus JAAETI01. The sequence continues at coordinate 240 of JAYEIP010000128.1, forward strand.
CGTCTCCTCCGGGAAGTGCACCCTGAGATCGAGTGCAAAGTCTTTTACCAGCGCGACTACCTCAGCCTCCTCGTCAAGTACGGTTTGGAGGAGCCACCGGATCAAGAGCTTCCGGCGACCCCGACCCGTATTCCCGGCCCTCCCCGCATCGAAGACCTCGGAGACGACGCCAGTCTCGCCGGTTGAGCCGGGAGGCACCTGCGAGTGCCTGCGGTAGGCTGGACCGTTCAATTCGAAACCCTGGAGGCCACAAATGCCGGATACGCCGTTGCGCCCGAGTCACGAGGCACTAGGCGCTCGTTTTACCGACTTTGGGGGTTGGGAGATGCCTCTTTCGTACGAGGGTGTGCTCGCCGAGCACATGACCGTCAGGAACGCAGTGGGTGTCTTTGACGTGACGCATCTTGGTCGTTTCCGACTCAGTGGACCAGGGGCGACGGCTGCTATCCGACGTGAGCTGTGCAACGACATCACCAGCATCGAGCCAGGACATGCCCAGTACACCATGGCCCTGAACAACGACGGTGGCGTGGTTGACGACATCATCATCTGGCGGTTCGCCGCAGAGGATTATTGGGTGATGCCCAATGGCGTGAACTTCGATGAACTACTGGCTCGGTTCAAAGATGACCCGGGAGCGACGGCGGTCCCGGTGCGAGAGTCGACCGTGCTACTGGCGGTGCAAGGCCCCAACAGTGCCGATGTGCTCGACAAGGCGATTGGTGTTGTGCCACGGCGATTCCGTGTTATCACGGGCGAATTCAATGGCGGGCCGATGTGGGCTGCGGGGACGGGCTACACCGGGGAGAAGGGTGCCGAGGTGGCGGTGCCGAACGAGAACGGCCCGGAGCTTCTCAAGGCGCTGCTGGACGCCGGCGCGGTGGCCTGCGGCTTGGGGTCTCGGGACACGTTGCGTCTGGAGATGGGCTACCCGTTGTGGGGTCAGGATCTAGACGAGGAAACGACTCCTCTCGAGGCGGGCCTGGGCTGGGTAGTTGATTGGGATCATGACTTCGTCGGGAAATCCGCTCTCGAGCGCCAGCGCGCTGAGGGAATCCCGAAACAGCTTGTGGCTTTCCGAACAACCGATAGAAGGCCGCCCCGCCATGGCTATCAACTGCGGTCGGGAAGCGCCAGTGGTTCGGTGGCGTCCGGCAACTTCAGCCCCGTGCTCGAGGTCGGTATTGGCATGGGGTATGTGTCACCGTCGGTCGATGACGGGGCCGACCTGGAGCTCGAGGTGCGTGGTAAGTGGCAGGCAGTCGCGAGGGTCAATCCACCCTTTATCGGCAAGTAACGATTGGCAGCCGTCGCGGAAATCGCTGAGCTTCTAACCGACAGCCTCTTTGCGGGTGCTGTGACCTCGCGGGCAACCTGGTTCCGAGAGGCCCCGTGGTTCTCTGCAAGCAAGACCGTGCCCGTGGTAGCCGGGCAAACTCTGTGGGCATCCGCCACTAACGAGACGGGTCACGTTCAAGTGGTTGAGCAGCCCAACTACTTTGGTCGCTTCGAAAGAGCTAGCCCGACAGGGGGCAAACCGGTCACCGTGCTGCGATGGGGCAACACCAATGAATACCCGCCCACATCGATCATCGATATGCAGACAGATGTGGGCTCTGTCGAGACCGCCAAGCACCTTGCCGGAGCCCTCCGGCAGCTCCCGGGGACCTGGCTGCCTCACGGCCAACCAGAGTCTCCGTGGTTTATCGTTAGTCTGCCGGCACACCCCGGCCGGGTCGCAGCCGACCTGGCTGCAGCCGGATACCAGGGTTGCGATCTCATCGCGGCGCAGTTCCCGGAATTCCCCGGAGGAATGCGCATCGAGGTAGCGTGGCCCAAATCAGAGAACGACCAGATTGCTCGGACAATACGAACTGCGATGAATCTGTGAGAAAGGACGCAATGGAGGCGTTAGGAATCGATGTTGGCGGAAGCGGTGTCAAGGCTGCGCCCGTTGATCTAACAACCGGCGAGCGCTTGGTGAAACGCAAGCGCTTCGCGACTCCGCAGCCGTCAACTCCGGAGTCGATCTATGACGTGATCGAAGAGCTCGTCACGTTTTTCGATTGGAGCGGGCCGATCGGCTGTGCATTGCCCTCCATCGTACGATCCGGTGTTGTCTTTACGGCAGCCAACATCGATGATTCGTGGATCGGCAGAGATGCCGCGGCAGACCTCAGCCAGAGGCTGGGGACCCCCGTAACGGTCCTGAATGATGCAGACGCGGCCGGGATTGCGGAGAACACGTTTGGTGCTGCTCGGGACCTGGACGGCGTCGTCTTGGTGCTGACTCTGGGCACCGGGATCGGGAGCGCTCTTCTCACAGATGGCGTTCTGGTACCCAATACCGAACTCGGTCACCTCGAGTTCAAAGGCCTTGACGCAGAGACGTACGCCGCAGCTCGCCTCGTCGATGAAGGCTTGGACCAGGTGGCATGGGCCGTTCGGCTCAACGAGTACCTCCAGTACCTGGAGCGAGTACTCCCTCCGGATCATTTCATCCTCGGCGGCGGTATCTCGAAGAACTTCAATGAATACGCATCGCAACTCGAGACGAGGGCGACTATCGCTCCGGCTCGGTTCCGGAACCGAGCCGGCATTATCGGCGCGGCTCTGGCAACAGGAGGTGAACGATGACCAGTACCACTGTGGAGATCAAGGCTAAGGACGGGCTCACACTTCTTACGCGCCGTTGGGAGTGCGAGGACCCGCAAGCCCGGATTCTGCTCGTGCACGGTCTTGGGGAGCATTCCGGGCGGTACGAGCACGTGGGCGATTTCCTCGCGGAACGGCGGTTCGAATTGTTTGCGTTCGACCTGCGCGGCCACGGCGCTTCGGAGGGCATCAGGGTCGACGTGGAGACATTCGATGACTATCTCGAAGATCTGGAACTCGTCTTCGGCGAGATGCCCAGCGATCTTCCCACGGTGATCTATGGTCACTCCATGGGTGGTCTGATCGCGACGTCATACGCTGTCAGCGACCGTCCGCAACCGTCCCTGTATGTCTTGTCCGCTCCCGCGCTCGATGCCGACGTACCGGCAGCCCTCAAAACTACGGCGAAAGTGCTCGCTCGCCTCCGGCCCGGGATGCGGCTTCCTAACTCGATCAAGGCCGAGCAATTGTCGCGCGATCCGTCGGTGGGAGAGAAGTACTTCGCCGACCCACTGGTGATGACGAAGGGCACGGCCCGGTTTGGGTCGGCGCTCATGGGCCAGATGGCCACGATCGGCGATGAGCTTGGACGGCTATCGGTTCCCACTCTCGTCTTTCACGGAGCCGAAGATGAACTGGTCCCACCCCACGCTTCGGCGCCTCTCGCGGCCGTGGAAGGTGTCGAAAGAAAGCTCTTCCCCGGCCTCAGGCATGAAACCCATAACGAGCCGGAGCAGGCGGAGGTTCTGGGGTTTATGGCCCAATGGCTGGAAGGTCAGTTGGCGTAGGCCTCGTCAACGACACCGAGCAGATCGCGGCGCAGTTTGTAGTCGAGGAACCCGGCGTGAAGCGCTCCGACCGTCGCCCGGTGAAGATCGGCATTGGTAAACCCGTGGTGCTCGACGGCAAAGGCGAACTCATCGGTAAGAGAGATCCGGCTCATCAAGCGGTTGTCGGTGCTGAGCGTGACGTTGAACCCGGCACGGTTTAGTAACCCCAGTGGGTGGTCCGCCGGAGCTATCCCAAGAGTGTGGAGATTGGAGGTCGGGCAAACCTCGAGCGGTATCTGCCGATCCCTGACCAGCGAGGCGACACCACCGAGTTGGGTGAGCTTGCTGTCGAAGATCTCGGCGTCGTCCACGATCCGTATTCCGTGGCCAATGCGGTCGGCGCCGCACTTCGCTATCGCACGGTGGATGCTGTCGGGTCCATCCGCTTCACCAGCATGAATGGTCAGACCCAAACCATTGTCCCTGGCCAACCTGCAAGCAGGCAGGTGGTCGTCGGCGGGAAAGCCTTTCTCCGGACCGGCCAGATCAAACCCCACTACACCCTGTCCCGCAAAGCGCACCGCAGCGCGGGCATCGGCAAGCGACTGATCGCTGTCCCGCATGGCATCGACTATCAGACCGATCGGGATACCGGTGGCCGCGGTGGCTCGACGGAGACCTTCGAGAGCGGCTTCGAGGACATCCTCGCGAGCAAGGCCACGTCGGGTGTTGAGCATTGGCGCAAAGCGAATCTCCGCATAGATGATCCCGTCCGCGACCAGATCCATTCCCGCTTCGTACGCCACCCGTTCGATCCCGTCGGTCGTCTGCATGACAGCGACGGTGTGCTCAAACCCCGCGAGATACGTTTCAAGCGAACCTGATTCTCCTTGGAAGAACCAATTCGAGAGATCGGTGGGGTCGGTTGTCGGCAGGCCGGCATAGCCGATCTCGGCTGCAAGCTCGATGACGGTCTCGACCCGCAGCCCACCGTCCAGGTGGTTGTGCAGCTCAGCCTTCGGGAGTTTTCGGAGGAGCTCTTGATTCATGGGGCGGGAATGTTACCTGGAGGCTCAGCGACTACTGACATTCACCCTCCGCTCGCTTGATCACCTGTATGCCCTCCGTACGTGGGGCATGCACAGCCTCTTTCCGTCCTCCGTAACCGACAACGAGCTCAGTCCAGCAACCGTTGGTTGAGGGTATATGTGCCGGTCAGCGAAGCTTGGTCCAACACGTGTCCTGCCATAGCTTCGCGGAGGTCCCGTCCTCCGAACGCGCCTTCAACACGTACCGTGTCGGCAGCGAGCGCGTACAGGGTAAAGACATAATGGTGGACCAGGCTGTCGTTCCATGGAGGACACGGACCGTCGTATCCGTAGTACTGCCCTTCCATATCGGCGTCCCCGGCAAACCAGCCGGTGTAGTCATTGAGCCCCTGTCGGCATCCGTGCGGGCCCGCCGCGGCTTGCCGGCCACGGGGGACAACACCGTCGGCAAAGCTCCCCCCGGTGATTTCGCGGAGGTCCGCAGGCAAGTCGGTGACGACCCAGTGGAAGAAGTCGGTGCGCGGTAGATCGTCCGGCACCTCACGTCCTTCCTGGTTCACGTCATCGGGCTTCGTGGGGACATCGGGGTCGTGACAGATCAATGCCAGCGATCGAGTGTCTGCTGGTACTGCCGACCAGGCAAGATGGGGATTCCGATTCGGAGCCAAAATGACATGCGACTCCAGATCGGGTAGGCAGAAGGCAAATTCACCGGGGATGACTGCACCGTCGGCGAAGCTGCTGCTCGTGAGTTCCATATCTGCACCTCCGTCGGACACAATACTTGGTGAGGCCCGAGGTCGCGTTCTCGTGGTTGCTGTAGGGTCAGAGTCGCAACGGAGTAATTATCCAATGGCCGCATCATTCACCGGGAAATTGTTGGTGGCGCATCCTGAGATGCGGGACCCGAATTTCTATCGCTCAGTAGTACTGCTCTTCGAGCACGGTGCGGAGGGAGCCCTTGGCACCGTATTGAATCGTCCCACTGAAGACCTCGTGGCTGAGCACGTGCCGGCATGGGAAGACTATGTCGCCGACCCACCGGTGGTCTTTGTCGGAGGCCCCGTCCGTAATGAGATCGCGGTCGGAGTAGCAGAATGGACGGATGCACCCGAAGAGTGGGTAAGCATGTTCGCCGCTGTCGGGTTCATCGACCTCACCGACCCTCCAGATCCCGTATCCAGCCCGCAACGAATCAGGGTGTATTCGGGTTACTCAGGATGGGACGCAGGGCAACTCGAGGTGGAACTGGCCATCGATTCCTGGTTCATCGTCGACCCTGTCATCGATGACATCTTCGGGGAGCCGGGGGAGTTGTGGTCACGCGTGTTGCAGCGACAACCAGGGCGCCTCGGCTTGTACGCACAGTATCCGGACGACCTGTCCACCAACTGAGATGACGACCACGGTTCCACCTCTTCGACATGCATTACAAGGAAAATCTCCTTCCCTTCGCCACGAGCAAGCATCGTGGGCGGCCGGCAAGAGATTTGTGGTCGGCATGGACGAGGTAGGCCGCGGGGCCTGGGCGGGACCCCTGAGCGTAGGGGCTGCAGTGTTGCCACGGGATAGGCGAATTTACAAGATTCGGGATTCGAAAATGCTGACCGAGCCCGAGCGTGAAGTGATGTATACCAGACTGGCTAATTGGTGTGTCTCGTGGGCTGTGGGCCACGCATCACCCCGAGAGTGCGATGAGCTGGGTATGTCCGCGGCGATGACGCTGGCGGCGTCTCGCGCGTTGGAAGCACTGGATGTCGCGTACGACCACTTATTGATCGATGGGAATTGGGACTTCGTTCGGGACGGGAATAGCGAGTTGCTCGTCCGGGGCGACTCGCGGTCATTGTCGATCGCGACGGCATCGATCCTGGCGAAGGTGACGCGGGACCGGATCATGCGAGCGGAAGCAGAACAGTTTCCTGCCTATGCATTTGAGGGCAACAAAGGCTATCCGGGGCCGACTCACAAGGCCGCCCTCCATGCGTGGGGACCGACCACGATCCACCGGAGATCATGGGTCTTCATGGATGGGTTGGCCTGGACGGGCATCAAGCGGTTGGAGCGACCTGATCCCCAGCAGCAGCTATTTCGGTGAAGTCGTGGGCAAACACTGCAAAGCCACCCCCGGTGTGCCAGAACACGATGTTGTCCTCGGGGCCGTATTTCCCTGCTGCAACGTCTCTTCGCAGACCGGCCAATGCCTTGCCGGTGTAGGTCGGGTCGAAGATCATGCCCGTCAGCGATGTGGCCTCTGCCTGAATCCTTAGATCCTCGTGGCTGACGATGCCGTAGCCACCTCCGATGTGACGGTCCACGTACTCAATCTCGATGGTGGGTGTTGTGGCATCAAACGATTGTGTGGCCTCGTCCCAGATCGTCGCCACCTTCGCCCGAATGTCGGCGGCCTCGTCTCCTATAGAGCAAGCCACGACCTTCAGGTCCAAGCCGAGGCGCTCCACTGCCCAGCCAATGCCGGCAGTGGTTCCGCCGGATGACGCGGCATGCCAGATAACGGGCGGATTTCCGGTGATGCTGACGAGTTGACCCGCCAACTCCCGCATCGCGACCACGAATCCCCACATCCCGAGAGCGTCCGACGCTCCTTCAGGTATCACCCAGCTACGGTGCCCCGCCGCCTGCTGTACTGCGGCCTCTTCCTGCATGAGTCGATTGCGATGCTCCCACTGCTCCAGAGTGACAAATCGCACTTCGGCACCGCCGAGTTGATCCAGAAGGTAGTTCCCGGTGAGTCGTTCCTGCTGATACTCGTCGGAATTTCGCAACAGGAGAATGGACCGGTAACCCAGACGAGCGGCAGCCAGGACCGTCGCCCGAGAGTGATTTGACTGAATCGCCCCACAGGTGATGACGGTATCTGCGCCGGCAGCCTCTGCAGCGGCGAAATGGAATTCTAGTTTTCGCACCTTATTGCCGGAGAGCTCGAAACCCGTCAGATCGTCACGTTTGATCCAAACTTGAGGCCCACCCCAGGCCGCCGACAACCGGTCGGCCCGCTCCAGGGGTGTCGGCAGTAGGGCTAGTCGGACGCGTGGGGGAAGTTCATTGGCCATGACCGAACCCTAACCGGGTCGGGTCTGCAGAAGGGCCACTGTGGTGCGTTGAACAGCGCCGGGATGCCTTGTCGTGGGCCTAGCATTGGGTTGAAAGTGCACCGGTCGGCCCGGTCCGGCCCTAGGCACCAAACAGGTTCTTCGATCAGGAGTCGATATGGGCAGTGACGTAGTTGAACCAAGAAAGCCGAATCCTCGTGATTTCCTCAATGTTGATGCGCTTCTTGACGGTGAGGACCGCTTGCTCCGAGACACCGTCCGTGACTGGGTCGGGGACAACATCCTGCCCCATGTCGCAGAGTGGTTTGAGGATGCGTACTTCCCCAAGGAGCTCGCCAGGGAGATGGGGGCGCTCGGCTTGTTGGGCATGCATCTGGAGGGTTACGGCTGTGCAGGTACCAGCGCGGTCCAATACGGCCTGGCCTGCACCGAACTGGAGGCGGGCGACTCGGGAGCACGCAGCTTCGTCTCGGTCCAGGGATCTCTCTCGATGTTCCCCATCTGGGCCTTTGGCTCGGAGGAACAGAAACAACAGTGGCTGCCCGGCATGGCCGCAGGCGACATCATCGGCTGCTTCGGCTTGACTGAATCCGACTCCGGTAGTGACCCGGGAAGCATGCGGACGGTTGCCAAACGTGATGGCACCGACTGGGTGATCAATGGCACGAAGATGTGGATTACGAATGGGGGAGTCGCCGACGTCGCCATTGTTTGGGCACAGACGGACGAGGGGGTGCGGGGATTCATCGTCCCGACCGACACGCCCGGCTTTTCGACCAATGACATCCACCAGAAGCTCTCCCTGCGAGCATCCATAACCTCGGAATTGATCCTCGATGATGTCAGGCTCCCGTCCGATGCGGTACTGCCTAACGTCGTCGGTCTGAAGGGGCCGCTGGCTTGCCTCAACGAAGCACGGTTTGGCATTCTCTTCGGGGCAGTAGGTGCGGCCCGAGCTTGCTACGAGTCCGCGCTCGACTACTCCCGCGAACGGGAACAATTCGGTAAGCCGATCGCCAGCTTCCAGCTCACGCAGAAGAAGCTGGTCGACATGATGGTGGCGGTGAATCGCGGCATGCTCGTTGCGTTGCATATCGGGAGGATGCGAGACAAAGGCACTGCCGGAGTCGAAGATATCAGCTTCGGCAAGATGGATAACGTGCGTATGGCGCTCGATGTCGCCCGGGAAGCTCGCTCAATCCTGGGCGCCAACGGGATCACGCTGGAGTACCCGGTGATCCGTCACATGAACAACCTCGAGTCGGTATACACCTACGAAGGCACGAACGAGGTCCACACCTTGATATTGGGTCAAGCTGTTACAGGGATCGCGGCGTTCAGTTAGCTGAGAATGGACCGCGGAGCCAGCGCCGCTTCGCGTTAGGCCGCCCCCCTACCCCCGGCTGGCGCCGGCGGTATTTTCCCCTCAGAAGGGGGACTGATAGGCGCCACTTTCCTTGCGGTCAGAGGGGGACTGATGGCTCTTCTAGATATCGTTGTTGAAGGTGTCGCAGGCTGCCGGGTCGCCAGTTTCGTAACCGACGGTGAACCAGGCGACGCGTTGTTCCGAGGTTCCGTGGGTGAAGGATTCGGGGTTCACGCGGCCGGTTGTTGTCATCTAGATGCGGTCGTCGCCGACCGACTCTGCGGCGCTGAGACCTTCTCTGATGTCACCGTCCTCGAGCACGTTGTCGCGTTGGAATATCGAGTTGGCCCAAACGCCGGCAAGACAGTCGGCCTGGAGTTCGAGACGGACTGAGTATTCGTTTGCTTCGGCAGCGAAATCGCCCCCGTCTGCCCCAAACCTGCGCTGGAGCTCGTCATAGAAGGTGAGGTCGATGCAAACAGTCTCGTCGAGCGGGCAGTAGTGCGGTCCCGTGGCGGAGTTCGCCCCGCCGCAAGCCGACTCGGTCGCATTGCTGAATAGGACAACCCGCGCCGGGACATATGTTTCGCCGCTGGCGGCGAAGACGTCGGTCCACAAGGTTTCTGTGGTTCCCAGAATCGCCATGACGAACGCCTCGTCATCGTCGATGCCTTCGAACTCTGAAGAATCCTGGGCGGGGGCAGCAGGCTGCTGAGTCCCTAACTGGCCGAGCAGTTCGCCCATACCGCCGAGGTCACCGCTACCGCCTCCGAGGAAGAGAGCGACAAGACGCCGATGATCCCGAGGCCACCGATTCCGCCGGCAACCTTGGCCGTCTGACCGCGCCGGTCTTCAACATTCTTGCTGCGTTCGAGATTGCGCCATCGCATCGTCTGCCTTCTGATAGTCCAGTGCTTTTGACACGGTAGCGACCAATAAGTTCCATCAGTCGTGGAGCGATCCTCACAACACGGTATACGTTCTTGGTCGACGCACTACCGTGGCCCCATGACGACCTCCTTAGAAGAGCCCACGCCCGCAAGCCATAAGCTGGTCCTCGGCAGTGGGTCGCCACGACGGCGGCTCCTGCTCAGCATGGCCGGCTATGAATTCGATGTTGTTGCTTCGAACATCGATGAGACACAGCGAGACGGAGAGCCGCCGGAAGAGTTCGTGAAGCGGGTTGCCGGGGAGAAGGCGACTGCCGTCGCCCAGACCCAGACTTCGGGGACGCGGGTACTTGGCTTCGACACAAGTGTCGTTCTAGATGAGCGGGTCTTTGGCAAGCCGGTGGATGAGGCCGATGCCGCGGACATGCTGCTCACGCTTGCCGGGCGCACTCATACCGTCTACACCGGTTATGCACTCGTGATAGCAGGCGTTCCTGCTGAAGAGGGGGGAGTTGATGCCGCCAGGGTCACGATGCGGCAAGTCTCTGCGACCGAGGCAGCAGCATATGCTGCGACCGGGGAACCGCTTGACAAGGCAGGTGCCTACGCTCTCCAGGGAAGCGGTAAGGAATTCGTCGACCACGTCGAAGGCTTGCGTTCGACAGTGATTGGCCTACCGCTGGATCACATCGTTGAGTTACTACTGCGCCATGGCATCGTTCCAACTCGCGGCTAACGACGCCCAACGAACTACCAGGGAGACCACGTGCGTTTCGAGTTGAATGAGGATCACGAAACCTTCCGCAAGGTCGTGCGAGAGTTTGCTCAAAGCGAGATCGCCCCGCATGCGGCCGATTGGGACCAATCGGGCGAATTCCCGACCGACACGGTACGTCAGATGGGAGATCTGGGGCTCTTTGCGCTCCCATTTCCCGAGGAAGTCGGCGGGATGGGTGGCGACTTCACCTCGCTGTGCGTCGCCATTGAGGAGATCGGCCGGGTAGATCAGTCGATGGGGATCACCCTCGAGGCAGCGGTTGGCCTTGGCATCAACCCGATCTTCACCTTTGGCAACGACCAGCAGAAGGCCCAGTTCCTCCCTGATCTATTGGCAGGCCGAGCTTTGGCCGGATTCGGGCTTACGGAAGCCGAGGCCGGTTCTGATGCCGGGGCGACCAGGACCAGGGCAGAGCTCGACGGTGATGAATGGGTGATCAACGGGTCCAAGGCATTCATCACCAATGCCGGCACCGAGATGACTTCCCTGGTCACCATCACGGCACGAACCGGTGAGGACGAGATCTCATCAATCGTGGTCCCTTCGGGAACCGACGGCTTCGTTGTAGAACCGGCTTACAAGAAGATGGGCTGGCATGCGTCCGACACTCGCGGTCTGATATTCGAAGATTGCCGGGTCCCGGCCGCCAATGTGCTCGGCACCCGGGGAAAAGGGTTTCATCAATTCCTCGCGACGCTGGACGACGGTCGCATCGCCATCGCCGCGCTCGCGGTTGGATTGGCCCAGGCCTGCTTGGAGTTGTCAGTGGACTACGCCAAGACCCGAAGGGCGTTCGGTCGACCGATTGGAGCCAACCAGGGTGTTGCATTCCAGTGTGCCGACCTCCAGGTCATGGTTGACGCGGCACGGATGCTCACCTATCGGGCTGCCGCGCTGAAGGACGCCGGCCGCCCGATAAAGCAGGCAGCTGCTGTCGCCAAGCTCTACTCGAGCGAGGCTGCCGTGTCAGCAACCCGTATCGCGGCGCAGATCCACGGGGGAGCAGGGTTTATGGAGAGCTCACCAGTCGCAAGGCTGTACCGCGATGCCAAGATCCTCGAGATCGGAGAGGGCACCTCCGAGATCCAACGCCTAGTCATCAGCCGCGGTCTCGGGCTCCCGGTGCTTTAGGGTCACCGGCCAGCGACAAACCAGATCGAGCAACTAAGGTGATCCGCCAGCTACCGCCGAGGAGGAAACTGGACCGTGGTCACAGCCCTGCTCGCGTACGCTGACTCCACAGTGGCAGTTGAGTCCGCG
>JAYEIP010000129.1:0-2414 GCA_034660155.1 Actinomycetota bacterium
CGTGAACTCCTGGGGAAGCCGACCGTGCATCGCAACGAGAGCGACGAGCGGACCGCCGTACCCGGTGTCGCTACCGGCCTCGCCGTGACCGGTGCTGGAGGAGATGTTCTCTTCGTAGAAGCCAGCATGATCCCCGGCGAACCTGGCTTGACCATGACGGGCCAACTCGGTGATGTCATGAAAGAGTCCGCGGAGATCGCCGTCTCTTACGTTCGTGGGCATGCCCCGGAATTGGGCATCGACCCCCGCGACCTCGAGGGTCGAATCCATCTCCATGTACCTGCGGGAGCCATCCCCAAGGACGGACCATCCGCCGGAGTCACCATGACGACCGCTCTCGTCAGCCTGCTCACCAATCGGAAGGTCAAGGCAAACGTGGGCATGACCGGCGAGGTCACGCTGCAAGGCAGAGTGCTTCCGATCGGTGGCGTGAAACAAAAGGTGCTGGCGGCCCACCGTGCCGGCCTCCGCGAGATCATCCTCCCCGAAAGGAACGCCGATGATCTCGATGATGTCCCCGACCCGGTCCGCGACGACATGACTTTCCATACCCCCAAAGACATCGAAAAGGTCCTAGAGCTAGCCCTGTCATAGCCCACCCCCCCCCGGGAGAAAAGCACCGCCGGCGCCAGCCGGGGGTAGGGGGGCCGGAACAGGTGTCCGAACCACGACCAGCGCACCCCGTGCCTGCCGCTAGACCCAGCGACCTGCGGTCGTGACCTCGACCAGGCTTGGCCCACCTTCCACTGCCAAGGCAGTACGGAGGGTCGATTCGAGCTCCTCGGGATGATCCACTCGGAACCCGCTACCACCGCACAGATCCGCAAAGGCACCGAAGTCCGGGTTCACCAACGATGTCTGCCAAACAGGAAGCATCGCACCAACCTGCTCCCGGCTGATCTTGGCCAGCTCGTTGTTGTTGAGCACGATGTGGGTGATATCCATCTCGTATTTGACGGCGGTTGTGAAATCCGCCAGGTATTGGCCGAGACCGCCGTCACCGGAGATCGAAACCACCTTGCGGGTAGCCCCGGTCGCCGCCCACGCGCCGAGTGCGGCAGGGAGCGCGAATCCGATCGAGCCCAGGTACCCGGACATCAGCACGTCCTGGTCACCGCGGCTTGTGAAGTAGTGCCCGAAGGCGTAGGTGTTGTTGCCCACATCGACGGCGATTACCCCATCCGACGGAATGAGATCACTGAGCACATTGAAGAGACGGGCCGGGTGCATTCGTCCCTGATCGTCAGTGAGGCCGGCTCGACGGTCCTTCTCGGCGTCCCAACGCGACCAGCGGGCAGCAACGTCCGCGACAACGTGGGGTCGGCTCACCTCAGGTAGCGCGTCGGTGAGAGTTCGAACCGTCCGCCCGATCTCGCCCCAAAGCGGGACATCGATGTTGTGAAACCTGCCAAGTGCCATTCGATCGAAGTCGACCTGAATGGTCGTCTTCTTCGCAGAGATGCCTGTGTGATTGGAGAATGACGCCCCAAGGACGAGCAGACAATCGCTCTTTCCCATGATGGCAGAAGCGACCGGAATTCCGGATCGGCCAAGGGTCCCGCAGGCAAGGGGATGGTCGTCGGCAACGGTCCCCTTCGCTTTGAATGTGTTGATGATGGGGGCATCAATCCGTTCAGCGAGGGCGATGATCTCAGCGCGATGTGGTCTCGCCCCGTTGCCAACGATGATGACCGGATGATCGGCCGCGCGCAGCAAGGCTATGGCCCTGGCGAGCTCGGAATGTGCCGGGACAATCGCCGCCGGGGCAATCCGGCCCTCCTTTGGCTTTGCCGGCGGACTCTCGAGGCCCTGCAAATTCTGCACATCATCGGGAAAGATCAGATGGGCAACATCGCGCTCGACAGTCGCATGCTTGATAGCGAGTGCCATTAGCTCCGCTGCGTTCTCTTGTGCCAACACCGTCTGGCTAAACGCCGCTACCGCGTTAAACGCCTCAGCCGTCGGGATCTCCTGGAATGCACCGGGGCCGGTTACCTGAGTTTGGACCTGACCGGTCAAGGCAAGGATCGGCGCCCGGTCGACCTTGGCGTCCCACAGACCGGTAAGAAGATTGGTCGCACCGGGTCCGGCGATCGCAAAACAGGCGGCGGGAGTGCCGGTGAGCTTCCCGTAGGCCGACGCAGCAAACGCCCCCGCTCCCTCGTGGCGGATTCCGTAGTACCGGAGCCGACCGTCGGCCTCCGCCCTCCGCATCGCATCGGCGAGGCCCAGGTTCGAGTGACCAACCATTCCAAAGACAACGTTGACGCCCCAATCGGTCATCACATCGACCATCTGATCCATCAGCGTGGTGTCTTCATCCAGAGCCGGGAGTAGCACATAAAGGCCGTCAGGTCTCAGCTCGGAGGGATAGGCGGTCGCTACGTCGCCGTAACCGTCGGGAGGCGCTCCCG
>JAYEIP010000130.1:0-2412 GCA_034660155.1 Actinomycetota bacterium
CGTCGGCATCCTCCACGGCTGCCTCCACCACCGCACCACCTACAACGAACACACCGCCTGGGCACACCGCCAACCCCAACCCGAAACAAAAGCCGCTTGACTTCTACACCCCTGGGATGTCTACCCCAGCGGCGGCCGCTGCGGTACCTTCCCCCCAGAGGGGGGGACTGATGACCGCCGCTTGTTAGGCATTTTTGAACGTTCCTGCCGCGTGATCTTTGGTGACGCCGGGAAAGGCCAGGACCTTGTTGTGAATTGCCAGGTAGACGCCGGGGGCTAGCAGGCGGACGGCTACTAGTGCTTCGGTGAGGTTCTGTAAGGCGTCGGTGTCGCGTAGCTCGTAGGGGCGCATCGCTCCGGTGAAGACTATGGGGACGGGCGGGCGGTTGAGGGCACAGGTGGCCGCACCACTCTCTGCAAGTCGGTCGGTGCCGTGGACCACGATCACACCTCTCGAGCGGGTGGCTGTCTCATGCGCCTCGGACGCAATGAGAGCATGATCTGCCTCGGTCATGTCCAGGCTATCTTTGTTCATCAAGTGGACTCGTTCGATCCGCAGCTCAGGCAGTTCGAGTTGCGTCAGCATGTGCTCGAGCACGCTGCTCTCGTTACGTAGTTCGCCCGAACGAGGTTGATAGGTCTTCTCTATCGTGCCGCCGGTCGAGATGATGACAAGTTGGAACTCAGCCATGGTCGTCGCTGGTGAGTGCCTCGACTTCGATCTCGACCTTCCATGCCGGATCGAGAAGACCAGCGACTACCACCATGGTCGCAACCGGCCGGGCGATACCGAACAGCTCTCCATGTGCCCGCCCGATCTCGTCGGCATTCGCCGCATCCGTTATGTACATCCGGGTGCGAACGACCTCCTCCGCCGAGCTTCCCAATTGCTTGAGCGCCTTGATTGTGATCTCCCCGCACCGCAACATCTGCTCATAGGCCGAAAACGCCACGTCTTCACCCGGCTCCGGAATCGGTGCAGTACCGGCTATCTCGACCCTTCTCCCCCTGCGGAGACCTCGCGTGAACCCGTACAACTTCTCATACGGTGATCCTGATTCAACGTGCATCCGCGTCATCTGCGTTCTCCAAAACTCGCCGTGCCTTGGCGACATCATTGTGGATGGCTGCCACCAGTTGCGCAACGCCGTCGAACTTCTGCTCCGAACGTAGCCGCTCGATGAAGTCCACCGTCAGTACCTGCCCATAGAGATCGCCCGAGTAGTCCAGGACATGTACCTCGACAATCGACTCGGTACCGCCGAAGGTAGGCCGTCTGCCGATGTTGACGACCCCCAGGTGAGAGGTGCTCGCAATGATCGTCGTCACCGCATAGACCCCGGAGCCCGGGATCATCGCCTCACCGATTGTTTCTAGATTGGCCGTCGGGAATCCGATCTTGCGTCCCCGCTGGTCCCCAGGAACCACAGTGCCGAACAGTCTGTACGGCCTGCCGAGGAGACGATGAGCGGCAACAGCATGACCCTCCTTGAGCAGTGCCCTGATTACCGTCGACCGGACCGGGACCCCTTCTTCGAGAATGTCGATGTCCTCCACCTCGTAGCCATGTTCTTTCCCGAGGACACGGAGCAACGCCACATCGCCCAGTTGCTGATACCCGAAGCGAAAGCCCCGCCCAACCGCAACCCGCTCGGCGCGTAACGTGGCGACCAGCAGCTTCTCCACGAATTCTTCTGCCGGCAGGCGCCGGAAATCGTCGTCAAAGTCGATGACTGCCGTCGCAAAGACACCGGCTGCCGAAAGAATCTCGAGCCGTTCCTCGATAGGGGTCAATAGAGCCGGGGCGGTGCCGGGGGCAATCACATTCGCGGGGTGATCCCGGAAGGTGACGACGGCCACCGGAAGTCCGGTAGACGCCAGGGATCGCAGCACATGCTGATGACCCAGATGGACGCCATCGTAAACACCGATCGTCACCGCGGTCGGTCGGTCGAGGGGAAGCCACTCACGGTGATCGCCTTCGAGAACTTTCACGTCAACACCACCTCAGGCGATGCTCTGCCATTGTCGAGGGTGTAGACCGCGATCAGGTTGTCGGCCCCGTCGACGATCCGGATGGGTCCACCTTCCGGCAGCTCCGCCCGGAAGGCACTCACAGGGAACGACAAACCGTTGCGGACACCGGCTGCGATGTCCTCTCCCACGTTCACCCTTGGCAAGTCGGGCAAGCCCTTCGCAGGAGGTAAGACCCGGCTCTCAACAGTCCCTTCGGCTACAGCACCTTCAAGATCGGCGATCTCAATGGCATCGGTAACCAGGAGAGATCCGTTGCGGATCCGTCGCAATGCACTTAGGTGGGCCCGACCGCCGAGCGACCGTGCAAGGTCATCGGCAAGCGTGCGGACATACGTTCCGGTGCTACAGACGGTGCGAAATGTGACCTCGGGGTAG
>JAYEIP010000131.1:0-12032 GCA_034660155.1 Actinomycetota bacterium
CGGTGGTCGGTGGCGCAGTAGCGGGAGTGGTGGAGGTGGTCGTGGTTGTAGGAGCGGCCGCCTCGGGCTGGAATACCCACTCCACCACACACGCCGCGCAGTTCCAATAGAAGGCGTTGATGCGGATCTCCGCATCTTCACTCCACGGGTCCGGCACCGTGAACTGTGGCGAGATAGATCCGCTGGACGGGTTGAGGTTCGGGTTGATGCCCAGCCAAAAGAGGGTATCGCCCTCGAGCTGCACACCGTCGGCACGAATCTCGAACTGGTCGAACGGATTCCAGTCATCGACGTACGAGCCGCTGACCGACCCCGACGCGTGCAGCGTTATGACTTCTCCCGGGATGAGGAACGACGGAGGGGGCTGGAAGGCAACACTCGAAGTCACGTTCCAGAACTCGAAGCCACGCTCAACCGAGCGCGACGCATGCGAAATCTCGTTCCAGGCCACCGTGTAGCGGTCGAAGGTGCCGTCAAAGCGCGGGGATTCGTAGTAGTCGGGGGTGACGCCAACTACGAACTCGGTGGGAGCGTCAATGGGGTTGATGTTTGTCTCGGCGAGGGTCCACCGGCCGGCCGAAGCATCTCCGGTCAGGGCGGGGGCCGGCTGGGGCAGCGCCAGCAGTGAGAGCAGGAGGGCGGCGAGGAGGGTGGCGAGTCGTCCCTTTGACGATCTGAGTGCGCTCATCCGCGTCCCCCGACATGGTCAGCCCGCGGTTGAGGGTATCAACAGATTGACGGCTCGCCGAATCCTATAGAAGTGGACGGGATCCGGGTCGTGGCCCGTCGTGTATTCGTCCCTCCGGTGCACGTCATGAGCCGCCGTCCTCGGGTCAGCCTTCAGCCCGGTAGACGAGGCCGTCGCCACCCATGGATGTGAGCGTCAACACATTGCCGTCGATCTCGGCCCGGAATTCGTCACCTATGACGGTCACGACCTGTGAGTCCTGGCGGGACAGGTCGCTGGGGCATTCGCCATCGGCAGCCAGTTCGGGGACCACGATGACACCACCGTTCTCCAGCCAGCGTCCGGTGAGGGTACGACAGCCGGTGGATGCGGTGAGGGTGCCATCGCCGGCAAGCAGCAAAGTCGCGGGGTCCCCGCCGACGCTGGATGCGGTATCACCATCGATCACCGTCTCCAATATCCATAGCGTGTCGACCAGATCGGCCGTCGGGACCGGCACCACACGCTCGAACACGAGGTCTGGTGACGTCCCTGACAACGTGAGGCGATCTCCGCTGACATCGAAACGCTCGATCGTTCCGAGTGCCGTCATGAACGTCGTTTCCGCGTCCATCACGGCGGGCTCGCATGCCATCTGCGTCTGGCCAAGCTGGCCAAACGATATGGCGGAGCCGTTGACGACGACGGTCCCGAAGTAAGAGTTGCAGGCCGCCCTTCCCGATGCGTCGCTACCGGCAATCGAGAGGGTGATCGGGAAGTCTGCGACGACGGTCACGCCCTCGGCCAATCGCCAGTCACCATCGGGGATGCCTCGAGACGACACGTCGGACGACGCCTCGCCTCCACCGCATGCCGCCAGGACGAGCGCTGCCAATGTGGGAACAATAAGAAGTCTCATGCCGGTGAGACGTTGCCGGGATCCCCTCCGGTTCCCTGCCTCGTCGATTCTCGTCACACCCTGACCGTAGGTGGCCACATCTGGACGTCAACGACTGCTGGAGCTACTAGACGAAAGAGTTGGATGTATGGCATGATATATGGCGTGAAACGAACCACGATCTATCTACCCGACGATCTCAAAGCACGGCTGGAGACAGCAGCCCGCACCGAAGGGCGGACCGAGGCTGATGTGATCCGTGAGGCGTTGACGGACGCCCTTGACTCGCGGACCCCACCTCGGCCGCAGTTACCCTTGGTCAGACCCACGGGTCGGTCCTCCAACTGGGCAGAGCGAGTCGATGAACTGCTCGATGAGGGGTTCGGGCGGTCGTGATAATCGCCGATACTTCGGGTTTGCTGGCCGCGGTTGACCCGGATGAGGTGCACCACGACGCTTGTCGTACGGTCGTCGAGGAAGCAACCGCCCCACTTGTCGTGTCGCCCTTCGTTCTTTGTGAGCTCGACTACCTCGTGACGCGTAAGCTCGGGGTAGATGCCGAGCTGCTGCTACTCGACGACATCGCGGCTGGGGCGTATCTACTCGCCTCGATGAGCGCGGGCGATGTCGCTGCTTCCCGGGCCGTGGTCGAGCAGTATCGGGATCTCAAGATTGGTCTCGCCGATGCCTCGCTCGTCTTCCTGGCAGAGCGACACCGAACGGCTGACATCCTGACGCTCGACGACCGGCACTTCAGAGCGATGCGTACTAGCAAAGGACACCCATTCCGGCTGCTGCCGGCTGACGGGTGAGGCGTCCGCTTTGCTCCCTCACCGGCTCGGCTGCATATCCCGATGCTCGACCTTGCCGTCCGCATGCAACGCGAAGCGACCGTCGGTGCGGGCGTGGACCGGGCTGCGGGTTGACCAGGGCCAGCCGCCGAACTGGGTGCGGTTGTAGTCGTCGAACGCCTGACGCAGCTCTTCGGGGGTGTTCATCACGAACGGGCCCATCTGGAACACCGGTGCGCCGATCGGCTGACCCTGCAAGAGCAGGAACTCGGCTGGTTCGCCACGGTTCTCGAGGGTCGTCGCGACTTCGGGGCGGAGCTGGACGCCGATGTCCTTTCGTACCCTCGTATCGGCGACAAGCCCCTCGTCCCCTTCGACGCAGTGCAACATCCGGTTGACGCTTGCCGGGGCCATCGGTAGTTCCCAGCGAGCACCCGGTTCGAGTCGGATCAGCCAGATCCCCAGGTTCGAATCCTTGCGCGACGCCCACGAATCAGGCGGGGGAGCGGGCGCGGTGACACCGTCGATGGAACCGGCCATCACATCAACGCTGACTCCGGACGCGGGAGTTATCGTCGGGATCGTCTCACTCCACAGCATTGCGAAGTAAGCGTCCACCATCTTTGACTCAGGCGGCAGGTTGAGCCAGATTTGGAATAGCTCCAATGGGTTGCCCGAGTCCTCCTGAATCAGCGGGAACATCTCGGAATGCATGATGCCGGACCCCGTGGTTAGCCACTGCACATCGCCTCCGCCATACCGGGCGGTAGCACCCAACGAATCCGAGTGATCGACGTAGCCACGCCGTACCACCGTCACCGTCTCGAAACCCCGGTGCGGATGTTGCGGGAAGCCCGGCACCACGTCGCCGTGATACATCGACCACCCATCCTGATACGAGAAGTCGGAACCGATGTTGCGCCCCGCCAGCGGAGCAAGCGGACCCAGCTGGTCGTTGCCCTCGGGGTACTCGTCCACGTGGTGCACCGTCATGATGAATGGGTCGAGACCCACCCACGGGAAACCAAGCTCGACAACTTCGATGATGGGATTGGTTGGCATGTCACGTCCTTAGATGCGTAGAGCCAGGGTAAGGGATTAACGCGCGGCATGGTGACGGTATTCCTATGCTTCCGTTCTTGTTCGACGCAGGATCGTTCATCATCGCCGCGATCCTCGTATCGGCCGTGGGATCGTGAACAACCGGCGGATCGCCGCGCTGATTGCCGCCGCCACGGCTCGCGGCTAATCGGTCTGGTCTCATGGGACCACACGCCCGTTGGTCCCTGGTGGATCATGACCCCAACCCGCCGGTGTTTCCACGCCGCCGCATCGTTTGCAGCGACGACCTCCCGATCTGTACCGTTGCCGTGAGGGATCACACCGGGGAGGGTGATGCGGAGTCGTTGGGTTGTACTAATCGCGTTGTCCCTAAGCGTCATGTCATCACCGGCTGTCGGGGCGACACCAAGCGTGTTATGGGATCCGCCTCTGGTTGGCGAGGATCACATCATCGACCGGCCGGAGGGCGAGGGATGGGAAGTCACCGCGAACGCCGACCCCATAGATCCCTTCGAGTGGGACCCTCTTTATCTCATTGGTGCCGAATGGGTGCGTACGTACACGCTGGGAACAGACACGATTGAGGTCTGGGTCTGCGAGGCGGCGGGTGTGCCGCTAGGTGCTTCCGTCGCTGACGTCGTCGCCACGATGGACACCTGGATTGGATCGTATTACGACGAGATCTCACACGGCCGGTACAACGCGAGCTTCATCGAAGGCGGCATCGTTGTTGTTCCGGATTCGAACCTCTGCATGTCCGCGGTTGAGGTCGCTGCCGTTTCACATCCTGCAATCTCGGAGGGTGCGATTGTCGCAGTGTCGGGCTTCGGGAGCGGTGGGTGGGCCTCTCCCGATCGAGCCTGCGCAGGTGGCGACGACTGCACCTTTCCCACCAACCGGAGGATTGCTGTGGTCGGTGGAGGCATAGTCAAGGTGACTCCGCAAGGCATTCCCGACGTTGCTACGACCGTGCACGAGTTGGGCCACATGCTGCAGTTTCCGCATTCAAAGTCGGGCGCGTCGGATGATCAGTACGACAATCCGATCGAGATCATGAGCGGGAATGTTTATCCCAATGGGAATCTCTCCTTTTACCCGTTTCTGACACTTGCAGTGAACCGATACGCAGCAGGGTGGATCGACCCGGATCAGGTCGTTGATGTCATTAGCCCGGATGATCATCAGATTGTTGAGCTAGTCACCTATGACCGCGCCGGGGCACAGATGGTGGCCATGAACGACGAGCCGGGCATCATGATGACTTTTGAGGCGCGTCGGCAACGGGATTGGGATCCAATTCCTACCGAGTACGAAGGTGTTGCCGTCCATTTCATCGCACAGACCGGCGATGCCTGTTTCCCGACGGGGTACGGATGGTGTTTTGGGATCGACCGTCTCCATCTTCAAGGAATTGCGTCGCCCGACGGTACGGACCATGTCCTAGGTGTCGGTGAGTATCTTGAAATTGGTCCCTTCTCTCTCGAGGTTCTCGAGCGCACCGAAGACGGATTTGTCGTCGAAGTAAACGGGGATATTCCACGCTTCCGCGATGTCGGGACAAGCCATGCGTTCTTGTCCGACATCAACTGGATGGCAGAAGCGGAGATCACCAAGGGCTGCAATCCGCCGACGAACGACTTGTTCTGTCCCGACGGTGTTGTGACTCGTGGGCAGATGGCAGCATTCCTGGTCCGGGCGCTCGGGCTCACCGACTCCTTGAACAATCCGTTCATCGATGATGACGATTCGATCTTCCAGGCTGATATTGAGAAGCTCGCCGCTGCCGGTATCACGAGAGGCTGCAATCCGCCCACCAACGATAGGTTCTGTCCCGACAGCAAGGTGACGCGTGAGCAGATGGCGGCATTCCTCGTGCGCGCCCTCGATTACGTCGACGACGGTGGCGGTGACCTATTTACCGACGATGACGGTTCAATCTTCGAATCCGACATCGATCGCATGGCTACGGCCGGCGTCACAAGAGGGTGTAACCCGCCTACGAACGACAGCTTCTGCCCAAAGAACTATGTGACTCGCGGCCAGATGGCAGCCTTCCTCCATCGTGCCCTCGGGGGCAGCGGATAGCCGGCAACTGTCATGGGAATGTCGGAGACGCCACAATTGGGTAGGAGGCGTGTTCCGGGGTGGCGCCTCAGGCTTTGGGCAGTACCACAGTCAGCTCGATCTCGTCGATGCCACGCAAGACCGTTACTGCGATAGGCTCTCCGGCTGTGGCTGCATCGAGAGCATCGTGCAGGTCATCGACCTCGGCAATATCGAGATCGCCCACTTTGACGATCATCTCACCCTCGGTGATGCCAGCAGCAGCCGCCGGGCCGTCATCGGCCACGCCTCGCACCAAGACTCCATTCGTATCGGGCAGGCCAACGGCTCGACGCATCTTGCGAGCCACGAAGCCGGGAACCACCGAGACACCCAGATAGTGGCGCTGAGGCGCTTCCCCGGCGGCCAGCTTGTCTGTCCTGCTGCGGAGGCCGGCATCGGCAGCGATCGCCAGGTAGAAGCCTTCGCCAAGACGATTCGTGTTGATCCCCAGCAGCTTGCCTGCCTCATCAACAATCGGCCCACCAGAAGACCCTGGCAGCAGGGGAGCGGTGTGTTCGATACTGCCGCTGATACGACGGCCGCGGGGACCACGGAAACTGCGGTCGACGCTAGACACGTAACCCACCGTCACCCGTAGGCCGCGCCCGCCTGGATTGGAGAGTCCGACCACCGGGCTACCGAGATCGGCTTCGTTGGTGCTCCAAACCACCGGCGTCACTTCTTGGGTATCGACAGCTACGACCGCGATGTCGCCGTCGGTGTCGACTCCCTTGACGTCACCTGTCGCGCTGCGGCCGTCCGCAAAGGTCACGGTTACCTGTCGACTGTGGATGTTGTGCGCATTGGTGAGCACCGTTCCCTTATCGATGACGATTCCGGAACCAACGTGGCGGCGGCGACCCACCCCAACGACGGCGGTCCCGACGGTTCCGGCAAGATCAGTGATTGTCTCTTGTACGCCAGTCATCATTGGTCTTCCTCCATGGTGAGTAGTCAGTTGCAAGTAGCAAGTTACAAGTATAGACCCTGTGTACGCTGAGGATGACAAAGATCGGAGCTACCGTGTTGTTGATGCCAAATCCACAATCACCGCTCCATGTCGCGCTGTCCAAGGTTGGCGATCGCTGGACGCTACAGGTCATTGATTCCCTGCTCGCCGGGCCACGACGCTTCGGTGATCTGCAAGACGATGTTGCGGGCATAGCCCCCAACACGCTCTCCTCACGGCTCAAGGCGCTCGAAGGCGAGGGGCTGGTGATCGCCCGCAGCTATAGCGAACGTCCGCCCCGATTCGAGTACACCCTCACTGCCTCCGGCAAGGAGCTTGCGGGAGCGATCAGCTTGCTTGCGGCGTGGGGCTCAGGGCATAGCGATGAAGCCGAGGTTCCCCGCCACGGGCTGTGTGGCACCCCGCTCGAGGTGCGTTGGTACTGCCCCACTTGTGATCGGGAAGCGACGCAATCCGAAGAAGCCTGGGACATCTAGAGGAGTTTTCCCTCCGACGGCCAACCCGCGCGCTGGCGTCCTCGAAACGGGTACGAACGGCATCCGTGAGCATCCGGCGGTGGACTTCCGGTAACGCCGGAGCGATCGCTAGTGGCCGCGGCCCAGCTCTCGGTTCACCGATAGCTGGGCCGTGGTCAGCCCTTCGAGGAAAGTGACATACAGCGGCAGGCGGTCCGGGGCGCAACAGCCCACCTGGAGGCTGCCGACCTGGGCACCGGCGTCCTCGAGACTGGCAAGAACGGCATCTGCCAGGGTTGAGTCGACACCGGCCTGTCCGAGCCCATTGCGGGCATGTGCCAGAGTCTCGCCGAGGGTCTTCATACGAGGGCTCCGTCCCGGCTCGCAGCACAACGCGTCGAGCTTGTTAAGCGCCGCCTGGCAAGAATCCAGAGCCTCGAATGCGGGTTGTAGGGGATCGGTGGATGGCATGGCGGAGGAGGATACCCCTTGGCGAATCCTCGTCGTGGCGTCGGCCGCGCCCGATAGGGGTATCAAGTGGGCAAGTGGCGGGTGTTCCTGGCGGCGGCCCCCATCGTGAGTAGCCGCCGGATCGCCGCGCTCATCACTACCGCCGAAGCACGGGATTGAGCCGTCCGCGGCTCAGCCTTCGGCCCGGTACGCCAGACCGTCGCCGCCCATCGAAGTGAGCGTCAACTGGTCGCCGTCGACTTCGGCGCGGAACTCGTCACCGACCACGGTCATCACCAGCGAAATCCTGGCGAGACAGGTCGGCGGGGCACTCGCCATCGGCCGACAGAGTGGGGACCACAATCACGCCCCCATTCTCGACCCAGGTCCCACTCAGGGTGCGGCATCCCGTCGATGCCGCCAGGGTGCCGTCGGCGGCAAGCACCAGCGTGGCGGGGTCTCCGCCCACAGTCGATGCTGTCTCGCCTTTGATGAGCGTTTCCAGTGTCCACAGGGTGGCGACCAGAGCCGCGGTCAGAGCCGGGGTCACCGCTCGAACACCATGTCGACGTCCAATCCAGACAATTTGAGGCTGGTGTCGGAAACCGTATAGGCGTCGACCGATGCAAGCGCCATCATGAAGGCGGCCTCAGCCTCCATCGCCGCCGGCTCACAACCCATCGCAGTTTGGAAGAGGTCGTCAAATGAAACCGTTCCGGAGTCGAAGTCCACCGTCCCACCATATGCGTTGCAGGCCGCCCTTCCCGAAACGTCGCTGCCCGCGATCGAAAGCGTGATGGGGAATCCCGACGCCGCCGGAACGCCGTCGACCAACCGCCAATCACCATCAGCATGGGAGCCGACGCGTTCCCTCGGTGATATGTCCGACGGAACAAGGGGCGCGGGAGTGGAGGGCGTATTCGTTGAGTCTGAGCCACTGCAGGACACGGCGACCAGCGCCGTCAAGAGAGCACCCAAAAAGATCCTCATGGTGTTGAGACGCCACTGGTACGCAATATGGTTCCCGGGGTGT
This sequence comes from Actinomycetota bacterium, assembly GCA_034660155.1. GTDB lineage: Bacteria > Actinomycetota > Acidimicrobiia > Spongiisociales > UBA5794 > JAAETI01. The sequence goes on from JAYEIP010000131.1 coordinate 8,433, forward strand.
CGCCGCAGGCCAACGGCTCGGCGCATCTTGCGAGCCACGAAGCCGGGAACCACCGAGACACCCAGATAGTGGCGCTGTGGCGCTTCCCCGGCGGCCAGCTTTTCGGCCCTGCTGCGGAGGCCGGCATCGGCAGCGATCGCCAGTGGCGTCGGCCGCGCCCGATAGGGTGAAGGCATGAAATCGAAAGCAGACACCGTTGCACAGTACCTGTCCGATCTCCCCGACGGTCGGCTGGAGGCAATCGAAGCCGCCCGTGACGTGATCCTGGAGAACCTTCCCGACGGGTTCGAAGAAGCGATGAACTGGGGGATGATCGCCTACCAAGTGCCGCTCAGCCGCTACCCGGACACTTACAACAAGCAACCCCTGATGCTGGCTGCTTTGGCCTCACAGAAGAACCACATGGCCGTGTACCTCACGGGGGTCTATGCCGACGAAGACAGCCGGACGCGGTTCACCGCGGCCTACAAGGCGACCGGCAAGCGCATGGACATGGGTAAGTCGTGCGTGCGGTTCAAGAAGATCGACGACCTACCACTCGAGCTCATCGGTGAAGCCATCGCCGCGCACTCGGTGGCGGACTTCATCGAGCTCACTGAACGGGCTCGGCGTTAGGGCAGATCCGCTCAGCCCCCAGGCAGGTCCGGGGTAGCCGTTGTATCGCCCGCCAACCACGCATCGAGGAAGGGCACCGGGTCGACCTCGCCACGGCGCACTTCCCAGTCGTCCACCGTGGTGGGACGCGATATCCCGAAGTGCAGATGCGGAGGCGTGCCCACCGCATTGCCCGACGATCCCACATTGCCGAGCAACCGGCCGGCGTCCACTCGGACGCCTGTTTCAATACCGCCAGCGACCGCCAACAGATGTGAGCCGTAGTAGCGGACCCCGTCATCACCGATCAGCGAGACGAAGAGGCCTGCCTTGGTGGCGCCGTCGTCGACCTCAGGATCCCAGACGTCGACCCGGGATACACCCTGGATCACGCCAGAGGTCACGGCAACAAAGGGGGTCCCCGCCGCGGCGAAGATGTCGGTGGCGGGATAGGCATGTCCTCCGGGTGAGTAAGAACCGGCGTCCGACGGGTTGAGGGGGAACACGTGAACCAGCGCCGCGACGGCTGTTGAGGTGGTGGGTGGAAGGGTTGTCGTTGCCACCGTCGTGGGCGGAGGGGTGGGTATGGTCGTTGTTGCCACAGTCGTCACTGCTGAGTTGGCCGGTGCCGGTGTCCTCGAGGGCGGTCCGGCGGTGGTCGCGGCCGGGTCATCGGAGGCACAGCCGCTCAGCACCATCACCGCGGCGATCGCCAAGACCCGACTCGTTCCTCCGCAGAGTGCCCCGGGTCTCATGCAAAGAACTGCTCGACGATGGCCGTCACCTTCCCGCCGTTAACGTACAGCCACACCGGGCAGGATCCGGTCTCAAAACCGTGACAAGCGCCGGCGCGCCACTCATCGTACGACAGTGACGTGTACCAGGGGCTGATGCCGAGGTGATAGACCGTCGCGTCGCCGGCCATCGCCGGCTTGCGGATCTTGGCGCTGTGGTTGCGGATGTAGAACGACAGCGGGTTCTCAATGCCGTCCTCGGCAGCCTCGCGCACCGCCGCCTCACCCGTCCAGATGCAGGCCAGATCGAAATCAAGATGATCGTCGGCCCGCCCGGTGACGTACCCGAACCAGACGCCGTCGGGGAGCCAATCGGTTCCAGAGGCACACCCCGAACCGGCAGCGTCGTCGCTCCCGGGTAACGGGACCGGGAACAGTTCCGGGTCGAGGGGCCGGTACACGATTGACACCACGGTCGTCGTCGGCAGCGGACTACCCCAGAACGCCAACACGTCGGACTCCGGGAATACTGTCTCACAAGGAATGCCGTTGCGGTCGGCGTCCATGCGATCGGGACTGCCCTCCCGTACCCAGTAGGTGACCGCGGTCGGGTAGTCGTAGCCCATCGCGACGAGATCACGGCAGAACAACCCTCCCTCAAGACCAGCGACTGGTGGCAGGGTCGTGATGGTGGTCGTCGGAGGAGATGTTGTGGTCGGAGTGGCCGTTGTCGGTGGGGTGGTCGTCTCCACCGCAACGACGGTGGTCGCGGTAGCGGCAGCGAGAGTGATGGGCGTAGCCGTCGTCGATGGTGGTGGAAGCGGGGAAGAGCCCCGCCCGACGGTTTCGACCACCGTGCCTTCGGTCGTGCATCCGACAAACAAGAGGACTGCTGCAAGCATTGCGGCCGAGCGGCGCATTGTGTGACCTCCGATCGAGTCCACCCTCCATTTTCGCGCTCGGTGGCGGAGGTGCCTAGAGGTGGATCAGTGGAATCACCCGTTGAACCATTCTGTCCTACCGGTGTCGCATATTGGTAGGATGCACGACATGGCACAGAAACGAAAGATATCGGTGACGCTCGACGAGGAACTCGTCGCCGCGCTCGAAGGTGGAGACGAAACCCTCTCCGGCCAGGTGAACGAGGCGGTCCGGGTGGAGGTGGCGCGCCGTGCCCGGCACCGGTTACTACAAGACTGGCTTGACCAGCTCGACGCTTCGGATGGCCCCGTTGATGAAGCGTTGGTCGGGAGATTCGAGGAGCTGCTCCGATGAGTGGCTCTGTTGTGCTCGACAACGCGGCGCTGGCCGCGCTTGCCGATGGGAGGGGGCCGGTCAAGGAAGCCGTTCGGGCAGCCCTGACCGCCGCAGTGCGGCTGCAACGTGACGTCGTGGTTCCAGCCGTTGTACTTGCAGAGATGTATCGGGGCCGGCACGACAATCAGGTCGTCGACGCTTGCCTTTCTCGGGAGACCGGACTGCTGATCCGCGAGACCGATCGAACCCTCGCCCGGCTCGTCGGTGGCGTGTTGGCAGGGGCCGGAGCGGGTTCCGAGCACATGGTTGATGCCCATGTCGTTGCTACCGCGGTTGAGTCCGGCGGTGGGGTGTGCCTCACCGGCGATCCTGAGGATCTAACCGCGTTGAGCGCTTCGTACCCACACGTGACTGTGCTCGATATCAACGCCTGACCATCGCCGGGGAATTCGACCGGGCATCCAGCTGATAACGATGGGCTGATGACCCGACTGGTTGCTGCTCTCCAAATCCTCGGCTTCGCTCTCCGGCACTGCGGACACGTCGATCGGTGTCAGGAACAGCGTGCCATTCTCAGAGCCGATGGCGAACTCCACCGTTGCCGCATCCGTGGGATACACAGGGTTCACGGTTACGTCCTCGGCAGGATTGGCATGGAGGTAAGGAGGATCAGGGCGCCGGCAAGCGACATCGCTCGCAGCGGCCACCGCAATCGGTCGCCGTGAGTCAGGTTTCCCCTCATGCCAAGGCCCTCCTGTAGAACGCGGGCGGCCGCCCGCCCGCGTTCTGCCCTGTTCGTTAGGAGAGCTCCAGGTGGCTTCGCTGATAGAGATTGTTTGCGTCCCCGGGATTGGAGGTGGCGAAGCGATCGCGTGATCCCGCGCCGACTCCGCTAGACCCCGGAGCGTCTGCTCGGTAGTGCTCCCAGCATCGCGCCACCGATGATGGCGGCCGCGGGGATACTCCACCGGACGACCGCATCAGGGGTGGCGATGCCCTGGGTGGCTACCGCGGC
>JAYEIP010000132.1:0-11987 GCA_034660155.1 Actinomycetota bacterium
CGGTCGTCGGCGCGTCCACGACGAGAGACCTCACTGCGGCGGTCACCAATTCTGGACCTTCGGGACCCGTCAACACGCTGGTCGCCTTCTCGGCCACATTGAACCCCGGGGTGTCAGTCGTTCTTCCCTCGACTCCGTCGACAATCCAGGCGCTCGGCGTCGGAGAGCTGCGGACCGCAGAGCAAACGGCAACGATCACGTGCGAGGTCCCGGGAACGCACACGGTCACATTCGATGCGACTGCAGCGCCGGATGAGGTAGCCACCACCGACCCTTCTCCGGGCAACAACACAGCGGTCCAGACGGTGACGGTCGAGTGCCTGGCGCCGGTTGCAGTCAACATCCACCCGGGAAGTAGCGAGAACCCGATCAACGTGCGGTCCGCCGGCGCTGTACCCGTGGCGGTGCTCACCACTGAGGTTGGTGAGTATGGACTCCCGGTGGCTTTCGATGCCACGTCAATCGACGTGGACACGGTGCGCTTTGGATCGGTCGATAAACTCCAAAGCGGATCGGGCGCTCCCGCGGTGCACAAGCAAGGCCACCTCGAGGACTCCCTCGAACTCGACGAAGTGACATACGACGGCGACACCGATCTGGTGCTTCACTTCTCCACGGCCGCGACAGTGATCGATCCGGGCACTGCCGAGCTCTGCGTTCGCGGAACGTTCCGGTACGAGGGATCGACCTTCCAGTTCATCGGTTGTGACCAAATCGGCCTGCTACCGCGCTGACGATCCTCAATTGATCTTCCCCCGGTTTTCCGGACTGTTTTGGTTGGTTGTTCATGCCACGTCCTTGAGCGGGTTGTGGCGGGTTTCGTAGTCGATTGGTGACAGTCCGCCGAGTGATGTGTGGCGGCGGCGCGGGTTGTACCAAGCTTCGATGTATTCAAAGATGGCCTGTGCTAGTTGTCGTCGGCTGTCCCATTGTTTCCGATCGAAGAGTTCAAGCTGGATGGTGGCAAAGAACGACTCGGCCATGGCGTTATCGAGGGCGTCACCAACGGTTCCCATCGAGCCCAACAGGCCGGCTTTACGGAGTCGTTGCCCAAAGGCCCACGAGGTGTATTGGGTGCCGTGATCGGCATGATGAACCAGCCCCGAGTCGGGTTCGGGTCGGCGTCGCCACAAAGCCATATCCAACGCATCGAGCACCAATTCGGTGCGGAGATGATCAGCTATTGACCAGCCGACCACCCGCCTCGAGTAGGCGTCGATGACCGCAGCCAGATATACCTTGCCTTCCCGTGTGGGGTGCTCGGTGTAGGGGTCGGACCGGAGCGCCCTGCCAGCTTTCGTTTGGTGGGTTTCTCCGGCCCGCCCTCCGAACCGGACGTGCAACTTTCACTACATCCGGCTCTCCATGTGTTATGTCGCTGGTGCGGGCGATCCTGTCGTTGTTGCGCTTGTCCATGGTGTGGGGATCTTGGTGCCCCGGTATCGGTAGCGGCTGACCGTCACCGATCGTGGCCGGAACATGTCGTATCTGTCGGCGCTGATTTCCCAGTGTGGGAAGTGGCGTCGTCGGAGGGTTCCCCAGTTGAGTCCGGGATGTCGTTTGCGTAGCCAGCCAATGACCCGCCAAAAGGCGAATTGGTCGATGTAGCCGAACGTCCGTTTGGACACTCCGTGACGGAAGTAGTTACACCATCCCCGTAGTACCGGATTCAACCGGTGCAATAGGTCGGCGAGCGTTCGATGATTGCTGCGGCGGGTGAGCACACGGATCTTGTCCTTGATTGCTTGAAGCGATTTCTTGGACGGATAGGTGTAAATGTGCCGCTGGTTCGTGCCTGGTCGCGGCGCCGGGTGAGGACAGCCCGGCATTCTCACTGCGGGTGCACGTGGAGGAGACGGAGCCCGACGACCCGGCTGCTGGGGCAATGCCGGGTGACATCTCGAAGGCAGCGGTCACGATGTCGCTTGTGCCGATCGGGCCGGGGTCGCCCCTCGACGGTGCGTGCGCTCCCCAGGACGTAACCGGTTCCGGCTACGACTCGGTGCTGACAGTCGACTGCACATTCGACGCCGTCCCGGTCAACACGTATGTCGCAACAGTCACGGTCAACGGCCCTGGGTTCTACACCGGGTCGGGCGAAGACGTTCTCGTCGTCTACGACCCGAGCCTCGGGTTCACCACCGGCGGCGGCTGGTTCTACTGGCCGGGCAGCGATGACGAGTCGATCGACTACGTCGGCGATAAGACCAACTTCGGGTACACGATGAAGCACAACAAGAAGGGCGCCAAGGTCCAGGGGAGTTTGCTGCTCATTCGCCACATGCCAGACGGCTCGATCTACCGGGTCAAGTCCAACGCGCTCCACGGGCTGGCCCTCGGCTCCGACGGGGCGATCGGGTGGGCGTCCTTTGCGGGGAAGGCCACCTACCTCGAGCCCGGCTGGCTGGAGCCCGAAGGCAACCACACCTTCGTCGTCTACGTCGAGGACCACGGTGCCCCCGGCTCCGGGGCTGATCGCTTCTGGATCGAGGTACGCGACAAGGCCGGCGTCACGATCGTCGACTCTTCGATGCCCGACGACGCACCCACCAACGCCGCCACGCTGGGAGGCGGCAACATTGTTGTCCCATAAGCCCGATCGCGGCTGAGGCTCGGACCCGAGGTGTACGGTGTGTCCCCTAAGTCATGTCCAGCGACGTGGGACCGCGTGATGACAACCAAGCAGGATTGTTGACGTGACCGTAGCCCGACTGGTCGATGAACCGCCGAGTTTGGAATTGCTCCGCAAGCTGCGATCACCTGACTCGCAGTTACACCCAGGTTTTGGTCGCCCCCGCCAAGATCGCAGCCTTGGGCGCCGAGGGCTGTCGAGCCAAGTCCGTCGTAGAGGTGCCCTCCTGGTGTTGGGGGTGGTCACCCAGCGTGGCCTCAGGAGGGGACTCGGCCGTGACGTATTTCCCCTGAGCTTCGGGCTCATTGACCTGGTCAGCGAATAGCGCTGAATCGGACCGTTAATCCGTTTGTTGCGAGTTCAAGTCTCGTCCCCGGAGCTTCGAGAGCCCCCTTGCATAGGTCACAGGGGGCTTCTTGCGTCTTGACATCGAGCACGGACAAGGATCTCGAGCCGCGTGTCCGGCTGATGTCCGTCTGCGCATTTTGGCAGACCGTATGGCGCCGGTCGGCGAGGGCCTCTGCTTGAAATCCGATGGAACCGTTGGGCCGGTCTGTGCGTGTGATGGTTGATGATGGATAATGCTTACTTGGATTCCCAGGCTGATCGGGTGGAGGTCACCGGCAACGGCCGGTCATTTGATGCGTTCTATAGGGCTCACCATGAGCGCCTGTTCAGGATTCTCGTGCTGTCGTTGCGTAATCCGTCGCTCGCTGGAGAGGCTCTGGATGAGGCAATGACCCGAGCTTTGGAGCGCTGGGACAGGATCGCCTCCTACGACCGTCCGGACTACTGGGTGCTGCGGGTGGCGCTGAATTGGTCTACATCGTGGTGGCGGAAGACCCGTCGCGAGGCCTATGAACTGTTGGTTGAGCCTTCCGCTGAGGACGGGCTCCCGGATCCCGAGGTGGCGGCTGCCCTGGCGCGCCTGCCGGTCAAGTTCCGGGTCGTCGTGGTCGCTCGCCTGTACCTGGACTGGTCGACCGCGGTGACGGCAGATGCGTTGGGTATCCCGGCGGGAACGGTCAAGAGCCGGCTGAGCCGGGCATTGCGCCGCCTCGCCAACGATTTGGGAGGTGAACAGTGAGGTTGGAGGATCGGATTCGTTCCACGCTCGAGGCCGAGGCCGAACGTGTTGAGCACGCCCCGCAGCCGGTACCGGCGGCGCCGCCACTTCTTCGCTGGCAACAGGGGCCACTGCTTGCTCTGGGAGTGTTCTTCGCCGTGGTCGCCGTTGGCTCGGTCCTGTTCCTACTTCGCTCAACGCCGGTGTCGCCACCGGTGGCGGCTACTCCGCCGCCGGTCGAGACGGTGCCGCCGACCACAGCCGTATCACCGGGAGCCGAAACGCTGGCCGCGGCGGGTCTCGATAGCGCAGTGCTCTATTACCCGACCATCCTCCCCGCGGGTTGGGCTCTCTGTGAAGAAGTCATCAATCCACCAGTGGCCCGCGTCTCCTTCTGTGACCCGGGTGCCGGGGAGAACCGAATCACACTGGATGTTTTGGACGCGTCTTCCCCGTCAAGCTCCGATGACGAACCCGTGCCCGGGGCCATCGGATGGACGATGTCCGGCGATCGGGACGAGCTGACTGTTCACGTTCCGGTTGCGGTGTCGTGGCGGCTCCGGGCGCACTCGAGCGGCCTTGACCTCGACAACGTGGTGGCGATACTGAAATCGGTGCCCGCCATAGGTAACCGTGGCTCCCTGATCCCGACTTACGAAACACCGATGGTTGTTGAAAATTTCAGCGAGACCCAACTCAGGGAACTCTTCGCTCCTGAGGAGAGTGTTCAAGTAACTCGGCAGCAGGATGGGTCGTTCCAAAGTGTATTTGTGATCGCCCGAAGCGATCAACCGGACCGGATGTCGCTCCACGCAGGCAGGGCGACCAACACCGACCTGATCGATCTCCTCGGAGGCCTTCCCGGCTCCCAGCTGGTCACAGCAGCCGAACGTCCCATGGTCATCGGCGGCTCCGGTGAAACCGTGCAGGCATTCTGGATCCAACGCGGACTCCTGTGGAGCCTCACCACCCGCGTCGATGCCGAGCTCGCCCAATCGACGGCCCTCGCGCTCGAGCAGGCAATCGCCGCCACCGATCTCACGGGCACCGCGAACGGAATCGAAGCGTTCCAGATCGATGGTGTCTGGGTGTTCCAGCACAACCCCGAGGGGTGGGACGATGCACTTCATAGCGGAACCGCCGATGTCGTGAACGGGTGCCTTGTCGTCGACGGCACCATCGTCATCTGGCACATCGACCGCATCGACGAAGCGGCAGACGTCATCGCCGCCATCAATGCCGGCGGCGCCCCCCAGCTCCTCATTGGTGGCGGCGGCATCAGCCTCAACGAGGGAGCCACCCCCGACCAGATTCCGGCCATCATCGCAGACCAATGTCCCACCTCTGCCGTCTGGTTCGGCGCACCCTGAACCCCCACGGTCACTGCCAGCATTGCCCGGGCGCTCTTGTTTAGTCGTGCCACGAGTTGGTGAGGGTGTCGACGAGGTGCGGGGCGAAGAGCCGGGGTTCGAGGAGAAACGAGTCGTGCCCTTTGTCGGTATGTACGGTGATCCGGCGATGGGGCACATCTGCGGCTTTCAGGTGCCGCACCAGGTCGTCCTGCTCTTCGGGGTAGAAACACACGTCGCTGTCGATGGAGAACACCATGTAGTGGTGCTGTCTGGACGCAGCGAACATCTCCGAGAGGTCGTCGACGCCAGCTTCGGCTGCGAGGTCAAAGCTCTGCCAGGCCTGCATGATCCGCAGATAGCTGTTGGCGTCGAAGCGTCTGATGAACTTGCGGCCCTGATGCAACATGTACGACTCGAGCGGGCTGTCTCCTCCGTAGGTATCGGATCCGTCGTTGGCGAGAATCTCGGCACGGGCTCGTTCTTCCATCGACTCCAGCGACACGAACGTCTTGTGACCGATCATCCGCGCCAGAGCGAGGCCGTTGTCGGGCCCAGGGAGCGTCTCGTAGTAATCGCCGCCCGCAAAGGCCTCGTCTGACTGGATGGCGACAATCTGCTCGAGGTTGTGGATCATCTACCGAATCGAGGCAGGAGACCGCACAGGCCCCCTGAAGCGTGCCCCCGACCACGGGAGGCCGGGCAAACGGATCAAGACACGCCAGATCGTAAGCCCACCTGGGCGTCGACGAGACGGGCGATGTTGATCCACAGTCTCCTCGGGATCTCGCCTGGCATGGTTCCGAGTTGCGTGCGCCCCTTCGACGATGGCACAAAACTGGGTAAGAACCAACGCATGTCGGGGCAGACGCAGGCCGGTGAGCACATGGGCGAGTTATCGTCGCGGTAGTTGGGCTGGCAATTGCGGGCCCGTTCCGATCTTGCACTTGGGGGCTACTTGTGTGCACTAGAGACTGGGGCGAGTGATGGGTGACCGAACGGTAGGGCCGGGTGGCGTTCCGGCAGATCTCGCTGAGCAGATTGCTTCGATGCCGGTGGCGTTACTCGCCGGTGGCTTGGGAAGCCGGCTGTCGGAGGAGACCGAGACGAAGCCGAAACCGATGGTGGAGATCGGTGGTCGCCCGGTCCTCTGGCATATCATGAAGTACTACTCCCACTTCGGTTTTCGTCGCTTCAACGTGGCGCTTGGATACCGGGGGGAGTACATCAAGCGTTGGTTCTCGGAGTACGCGTCGCTGGCGACTGACCTCACCGTGCACACCAAGGCGGGCCTGGTGGTTCCCCTGCACAACGGCAACGGAGACGAAGTCGAGGATTGGGAAGTGTCACTAGTCGATACGGGGCGACTCACCGGCACCGGCGGACGCATCAAGCGCATCGGAGAGATGCTCGATCGGCCTTTCATGCTCACTTGGGGCGATGGCCTCTCGACCGTTGACCTGCATGGTCTCCTGCGATTCCACCAAGGTCATGGCAAGCACGTCACTCTGACCGCGGTGCGGCCTCCAGCTCGCTTCGGTCATATCGAGCTTGATGGCGACCACATTGTGGAGTTCTCCGAGAAGGTGCAGACCAAGGAGGGCTGGATCAACGGAGCGTTCTTTGTCGTGAACCCGGAGGCCTTGGACTACATCGATGGGGACAACACCTCGTGGGAGCGAGATCCGCTCGAGCAGCTTGCGGCGGACGGTGAGTTGATGGCCTACCGGCACGAGGGCTTCTGGCAATGCATGGACACTCGGCGCGACCGAAATGTCCTCGAGAAGATCTGGCAGACGGATGACATCCCATGGAAGGTGTGGTGAAGATGCGCGTGCTGGTTACCGGCCACGACGGTTACATCGGGACGGTGCTGATGCCGATGCTCGAGGAAGCGGGGCATGTGGCCGTCGGCCTCGACACGTACCTATACAGAGGGTGCGTCTTTGGGACGGACGCGTCTCCCGTGGAGTCCATCCGTGGCGATGTGCGGGACGTCCGCCCGGGTGACCTCGAGGGTTTTGACGCGGTTGTCCACCTCGCCGCGATTTCGAATGATCCGCTGGGCGACCTGAACCCGGAGTGCACCTATGCGATCAACCACCACGGCAGTGTCCACCTCGCCGCGGCGGCGAAGGCTGCCGGAGTGACCCGCTTCCTGTTCTCGTCATCGTGCAGTCTCTACGGATCACACGGTGATGCACCCGTCGACGAACTTGCCGACTTTCGTCCAGTGACCCCCTATGGAAGATCGAAGGTGCTCGCGGAACACGATCTGAGCCTGCTTGCGGGAGACGACTTCTCGCCGACCTTTCTGCGCAATGCCACCGTCTACGGAGTATCGCCGCGGCTGCGGGGAGACCTCGTGGTTAACAACCTGACGGGATTTGCGGTCACCACCGGCCGAGTCTTTCTGAAGAGCGACGGGACTTCGTGGCGACCGCTGGTTCACGTGGAGGATGTGGCCCGGGCGTTTCTCGCCGTGTTGGAAGCCGACCGGGATCGAATCCATGATGAGGCGTTCAACGTGGGCACATCGGAGGAGAACTACCGTATCCGTGACGTAGCGGAGATCGTCCGCAGTGTTGTGCCGGGGAGCTCGGTTGTTCTGTCGAACGAAGCCTTCGACGATCTTCGCAATTACCGGGTGAACTGCGACAAGCTGGCCAACACGCTTCCGGCCTTTCTCCCGGAGTGGAACGTGAGACGCGGTGTAACGGACCTCTTTGGGGCGTACGTTCAGGAAGGGCTGAGGCTCGACGACCTGGAGGGCAGCCGCTTTGGGAGGGTGCGGCGTGTGCGAGATCTCAGGACGGCCGGCAGGCTCGATGAAGAACTGCGCTGGACGAGCGAAAACGAGATGGCACCCCGATGACAAGAGCCGCCGGCGTCTGTCGCTCCTGTGGGTCGTGCGACGTCCATGTGTTTCTTGATCTTGGGAAGACGCCGCTGTCGGACCGGCTCGTTCGGCCGGAGGACCTCGCAGGCCCGGAGGCTCAGTTCCGGCTGGAAGTGGCGTTCTGCGCGGCCTGCTCGATGGTGCAAGTCCTCGAGGAAATCCCTCAGGAGACGTTGTTTCCCTCCGACTACCCGTACTTCTCGTCGTTCTCGGATCACGTCCTCGAACACTCGCAACGGCACGCCCAGCGGCTCGCCAAGACCCGCAAACTCGGTGAGTCGAACCTTGTCGTGGAACTGGCCAGCAACGATGGCTACCTGTTATGTAACTTTGTCGATCTGGGCATCCCCGTCCTGGGAATCGACCCGACGCCTCAACAATGCCGGGCTGCCAACGAGGTTGGAGTGAGAACCCTTTGCCGGTTCTTCAGTGATGCCCTGGCCGAGGAGCTTGTTGCCGACGGCTTCCAGGCGGACGTGATCATCGCCAACAACGTCATGGCCCACATCCCCGATCTCAATGGTTTCGTGGCCGGTATGGCCGCGCTCCTGGCGCCCGGCGGTCTCATCACCGTGGAGAACCCGTACGTCCGCAACCTGATCGACCACACCGAGTTCGACACTATCTACCACGAGCACATCTTCTACCACTCCTGCACCGGGGTAGCGACCCTCATGCAGCGCCACGGGCTGTACCTCAACCACGTCGAGCACTTCCCCGAGCTGCACGGCGGCACGCTTCGCTATCACATCGGCCATGAGGATGCCCGCACCCCCACGCTTGACTCTTACCTCGCTGAGGAGGCCTCCTCCGGGCTCACCTCGGTGGCGTACTACGAAGGTTTCGCCAAGCGGGTGGCCGCTATCAAGGGAGAGTTGCTGCGGCTCCTCAGTGAGCTGCGCTCGGCAGGGAAGACGATCGCCGCCTACGGCGCCGCCGCCAAGGGCAGCACCCTCCTCAACCACGTCGGAATTGGCCGGGATCTCGTCGAGTTTGTCGTCGATCGGAACGTGCACAAGCAAGGGATGCACATGCCGGGGACGCATCAGCCGATCCTGCCCCCTGAGGCGCTCCTGGAACGGATGCCCGACTACGTGCTCCTTCTCGCCTGGAACTTCAAGGACGAGATCGTTGCCCAGCAGGAGAGGTACGTCGCCCAGGGTGGCCGGTTCATCGTTCCGATCCCAAGCCCCGCGATCCTACCGTGATCGGTAATCGGGACACCTGCCCTGCCTGCGGCTCCGGCGGGATGGAGGTCTTCCATTCGGCGGCGGAGATCCCCACCAACAGCTGTTTGCTTCTCTCCAGCCGGGCCGAGGCGGAGGCGTTTCCCACCGGACGCATTCGGCTGGGCTTCTGTCACGTCTGTGGCTTCATTTCCAACGTCGACTTTGACGAGGGCATGGCCGAGTACTCGGGTCGCTACGAGGAAACACAGGGATTCTCTCCAGTGTTCCTTGAGTTTGCCCGGGGCCTCGCCAAGCATTGGGTCGACAAGTATGACCTGGCGGGCAAGGCCGTCCTCGAAGTGGGATGCGGCAAGGGCGAGTTCCTGACGATGATGGTGGAAGAAGGTGCCGGAACCGGCATCGGCATTGATCCCGGGGTCAAGGCGGACCGGATCGGTAGCGAGGCAAAGGATCGGCTTACGTGGATCGCCGATTTCTACTCGGACGCCTACAGGGATATCGAGGCAGATGCGCTTGTCTGTCGGCACACTCTTGAGCACATCTCTCCGGTGGGAGACTTCATGCGGATGATCCGTTCCAACATCGGTGACCGGACCGATATGGTCGTCCTTTTCGAGCTGCCCGATGTGCTACGAGTGCTTCGTGAGGTCGCCTTTTGGGATGTGTACTACGAGCACTGCTCGTACTTCAGTCTGGGTTCGCTCGCCAGGCTCTTCCGGGCGACGGGCTTCGAGGTCCTCGACGTCGCTCTGGCATACGACAATCAGTATCTACTGATCGAGGCCCGGCCCTCCTCTACTGCGCAAGACACAGCACCCTCTCCTCAGGAAGCTGGCCTAGCAGAGCTTGCGGCGGGGGTACAAAGCTTCGCGAGCGGGTACGGCAGGACCAAGGAGAGATGGCGCCGACAGGTCACCGCGCTCCGATCGGAGGGCAAAGGAACTGTCATCTGGGGTGCCGGCTCAAAGGGGGTGGCCTTCCTGACTCAACTCGGGCTGCATGACGACATCGAGTATGCCGTCGACATCAACCCCTACAAGCACGGGATGTTCATGGCGGGGACCGGTCAGCAAATTGTGGCTCCAGAGTTCCTCGTTGAATACCGTCCCGACCGGGTCATCGTGATGAACCCGGTCTACCTAAACGAGATTGCCAACAAACTCAAGGAGTTAGGCCTGTCGCCGGACCTCGTGTCTGTATAGGTGGTGCGATCACCTGCGACCAATCTCGATGGCGTCAAGGACGGTCTCGTTGAGGGCCCGCTCCACGGACGCTCGATCAAGATAGGACCCCTTGGCCTGCGAGGGATTGGTGCTGAAAACAGTCATCGCGGCGCCGATCTCCCGCGCAGTCGCAGTTCGACCGGAGGGGGCGACGATCTTCACCCGGCTTGGGTCGGTGTTGGTCTCCGCGATGAGGCGCGGTCCGCCATGACCGAGGACGATCACGGGAGCCCCAACGAGCATCGACTCGCTCAGGGCGCAGCCTCCTTCCTCGCGCAAGCCAGTGAAGGCGACGCCAGCGGCTTCATTCATCATTCTGAACATCTCGTCGCGCGACACCCTTCCGAGGAACTCGACCCGGTCTCCGACGCCGAGCCGGTTGGCCAGCCGCTGCAACGCGGCGTCTTCGTATCCGTCGGAGATGAAGCGCAGCCGAACCGAGGGTGGAGTGAAAGCTAAGGCTCTAACAGCAAGCCGCGGGCCTTTGCGCCCTTGGAGCGAGGATGGGAAGACCACGTAGCTCGACCGGTTGCTGTGCTCGGTTGACGGCACGCGCGACAGGATGGCTCGGTTGAGGACTCGGGTCTCGGAGCGGAGGTCTATCGGCAGTGCACGCCGGGTGTTCTCCGTCTCGGCGATCCGGATCGTCGCCTTACGCCATGTTCGTCTCGTTGCCGGATGCCACGTCCCGAGGCGAATGGCGACTCTCCCCTCGATCTCGCCAAGCGCCCCTCTCCAACCGAGATAGGGCCACAACCTCCAAGGAGTAGTCGTTGCGCCCCCCACCGGGCCCCATACGCTCGGTGGTCCGATGTCGACTACCGGGCTGGGGAGCCAGTACGAGCCGTAGGACACGTGCACCACTGCGTCGAACGAATGCTCCGCCTGCAATCGTAGGCCTTGTTGCTTTGCCCGCGTCAGCCACGACAAGTACTTGAAGAACCACAGTTGGCGATGTATGCCGATAAGCCGGTGGATGATCCCCGTGTTCGGCGTCGATACCGCAACGAAAGTAAGCCGCTCGTCGGGCTCGTTTTGCAGATGTCGCTCGATGGCGCCGATTTCAGCGCTCGTGACAAGGACAGTGACGTCGGCCACTTTGGCGATCGACTTCACCATGCCCCAGGCCGCCCCAGGTTCCGAGCCGACGCCGGGTCCGCAGGAGAAGGCGATGGCCAGGACGCGCGGACGTTGCTTATCCTCATGGTCGCGTGAATGTCGTCTCATTGCTGGCTGTCCTAGTCCGCAGATCCTACCCCCCAGATCGCAGATCCTACCCCCCAGATCGCAGATCCTACCCCCCAGATCGCAGATCGAGCCCTCAGTGTATGCCATGGATGCCACCACCGGTTTGTCGACGCAGATGGCCCACGGCTGGTGATGCGCAAGGGGAGAGCTGCGGACTCACCGGAGAAGTAGCTCGGTCACGGCACGAGCCTCGAGGCGTGTCACCTGCTCGTGGAGGTCGTCTCCGAACAAGTGCGTTGCGTTGAGCCAAGCGTTGCCCGGGCGCTCTTGTTTAGTCGTGCCACGAGTTGGTGAGGGTGTCGACGAGGTGCGGGGCGAAGAGCCGGGGTTCGAGGAGAAACGAGTCGTGCCCTTTGTCGGTATGTACGGTGATCCGGCGA
>JAYEIP010000133.1:0-11903 GCA_034660155.1 Actinomycetota bacterium
CCGGGGTTCAATGTGGCCGAGAAGGCGACCAGCGTGTTGACGGGTCCCGAAGGTCCAGAATTGGTGACCGCCGCAGTGAGGTCTCTCGTCGTGGACGCGCCGACGACCGGGTCTACCACGGGGCCGACGGCCGTGAGGGAGACAACGGCGAGGTCTACCTCGGCCACGACGGTCGTCGATTCGGTGTCGCTGTTGTCGACCAGCACAGGATCAGGCTGTGAGGACGTGACCGATGCCGCATTGGTCAGTGTCACGGTGCTGCCTGCGTCGTGAACGAGTGAGGGAACGATGTCGAGCGTCAGCTGCAGGTTTGTCGACATCCCGGCCGGGAGCGCGTCGGACAGAGGGCATTCGATTGAGTTGCCCGTCGTGGGCGTGCAGGACGGGCTCGCCGAGGCGAGTGTTGTTCCGGCCGGCAGCTGATCGGTCACGACGATGTCGCGTGCCTGGGCGGGTCCGCTGTTGGTGATCGTCAGCGCATAGGTGACGGACGTACCCGCCACGGCCGGATCGCTCACGTCCGTCATCGTGATTGCCAGGTTCGCCGCCCCGATCTGAGTCGTTGCTGCGTCGAAGGTGCCGGTACCGAGGGTCGTGTCGATCCAAATCGGATGTGCCACGCCGCCGTAGGCGTCGATGCCCAAGTAGTCGCCAAAGAAACCGGACGGAGAGCTCGGCGCAGGAGTTACCAGGACGGCTGGGTCGAAATTCAGGCCATTGTCCGAGGAGCGGGTGAAGTACAGATCGATGAGTGGTGTGCCGTCGGTCCTGTCCGGGTCGTTCTGGTCGCTGTACCAGATGATGTTGATGTCACCGTCGATCGGGTCGACGGCCATCGTCGGCCAGAACTGGCTGGAGAAGTCACCGACGGGGTTGACGTCGGTGTTGATGCGTACCGAGGGCGACCAGGTGTTCCCCCGATCGGTCGAGCGAGAGAACCGGATGTCGCTGTCGTCGGCTCCGGGTCCGCTCTCTGCCCAGACTGCGTACACCAGGTTCGGGTCGGTCGGATGGGTGCCGATATAGGGAAAGCCATTGCCACGACCCGGGATGGGTCGCACGCCACCGAGTGTGATGCCGGTACTCTGGATCTCGGCATCAATACCGCCGGTGAGGGCTCCGAAGCTTTGTCCACCGTCGTCGGAGCGGTCGATCCGGACGGCAATAGGCACAGGAGGCGGCACACCAGGCGGAGCGGGTGGCGCCGGCTGCTCCACCTCCCACACGGCGTACACGGCGCCATCGGCGCCGACGGCGAGGTTCACCGCAAAACCGATATCGGCGTCGTTGACGGTAATCGGCGTCGAGAAGACCGACCCTCCGTCGGTCGATCGCGCAAACCGGACCTGCCCGTTACCGAGTGCCGTCGCCGCGACGTAGACGTTCCCGAAATACGGACTCAAGGGGTGGTTGTCGACGACCAGGTGTCCCTTGTCGTCGTTCGCGAAGGTTGGTGCGATGGCCAGGGACGGGGTGGTGTCGTTCCAGGTCATCCCGCCATCATCGGAGCGGTAGACGTACTGGGACTTCTGGGCGTTGCTGTTGGCGGTGTTCATGCACAGGAAGAAAGCGGTGCCGTTGGCGGCGAAGTCGACGACGGGATCACCGGCGTTCGTGAAGGCCGCGTCGGTTGACTCGGAGAGAACTGCGGTCGTCCAAGTGATCCCGCCGTCGTCCGACCAAGCGACTCCACATCGGGCATTGTGGATGTAACCGGCCACGAGGTTTTGTGGGTTCGTTGGATTGATCGCAATGGACGGCTCGACCTGATTAAGGCTCGCCGGAGAGACCCGGACGGGTATCCCTGGCAGGGGCTCCGCCGCGTCGGACGGCGTGACGACGGCAACAGCGGCGATGACCATGAGGAACACCAGCCAGATTCGAAGTACCCGGGAAGCCGAATCAGGTGCCATCCCTGTCGGCCAATCGAATCGCCATGTGACGAAGGACGCCCCGAGGGCCACCGCGGCTAACACCAAGAAGATCACAATGTCATCCCCATCGAAGAGAAGGAGCATCACTACCACGGCCGCGAGTCCGGCCGCCGAAACAAGAGCGAGGCCGAGAGTTTGGGTGGTTGCGTGTGCTGTTCGTTCGTTATCGGTCATGTGGTGGTATCCCTCTCGAATGTGTTTCGATGCTGACCAGCCATCCTTAGCGATCCAGCCCAGCTGTTGCCGCGTCCTCTCGCCGGTGATGGCTAGCGAGTTCCTCCAGAGCCTCTGTCTGAATGTCGGGGGTGCGAGTAACCGCGACCTTTGCGGCAGTACCCGCGCGGAGCGTCGAGGTTCGGTCCCCGCCCTCGACCAACGCCCGCTCTCCCAGGATCGAGCCCGGTCCGAGCTCGGCGATCGCTTCACCATCAACCTCCACGGTGAGTATCCCGTCAAGCAGGAGGAACAACTCCGTTCCCGGCTCTCCCTGATTTACGAGGGTCTGTCCATCTGTCAGCTTGCGGATCCTGGGCTTCTTGCCCTCCCTCATGATCTGAAGAGACAGTTGTCGCTCCAGCGCGGTCTCCACCACCGTGACGATCGCCGGTGAGTCGGTGTCACCCCAGGGTGTGTTGTCGCCAAAGCTCTCCTGCGTCCAGCCCTTGAAATCGATCATCCCACTCTTGGCGACAAGATCGAGACCGTCGTCGTAGATGAAGTGCCGCGGCATCTTGCTCGCCCCAGACACCTCGAAATCGTACGTCCCGTCTGCGCGAATCGTGAGTGTGAGCGTCGTCCATACGGTTGGAGCGACGATTCTTAGGAACGGCGGCCGGTTGATACGCCTCGGCAGCGGAGCACCGGTCCGACCGCCCGTCGTCTGCGTGAAGGTTGCGGAGGTGGCCGTGATGACGGGGTCACGCTGGATGTCAGGGAACGACACAGCCGGAATCGTGATGCTCCCAACACCGAGCGCCAGGGTCGTCGATCCGATATGTCCGCCTGCCGAGTATCCGGCGTCGACTACGCGACCGTCTTCGACGTCGATCCATGCCCGCAGCTCATTGGCGAACCGGAATCGGTCGGCCTGTCGCAGGGCCTCGAGATCGTCGATGTGATCGGGAAGCGGATCGTCATAGTGCCCGATGCCCACATCCACGGGAACGCGAAGCGGTCCCGTCATAGCTTCCGATGGAATCCATGAAACTGACGTAACCGATACTTCGATGCGCATGGGGGGCACCTTTCTATGTCTGCTGAAGGTGCCAGCAGCGTGCCAGACGGACATACACCGCACCAGCGTGCAGGCAACCCTTTGCGAGTGGTGTCTTCCCCACCCCACACGTCGTGCCCACACCGTGGTTCCGCATGACTCCGCGCGGCAGACTACGAATACGTAGACTCGTCGATCGGGAAGGATCAGATGGCAATCTCAGTGTTTCTCGCCGATGACAACCTCATCGTGCGTGAAGGCGTAAAGGCGTTGCTTGACCTCGAGGACGATCTCGAGATCGTGGGCCAAGCCGCTGACTACGACGAGTTGATCGCGGGAGCCGAAGAAACGCAACCTCAGGTAATCGTTACCGATATCCGCATGCCTCCCGACTTCTCCCGAGAAGGCATCGAAGGAGCTAGAGAAATCCGCAAGCGGCACCCGGGCACCGGCGTGGTGATCCTCTCCCAGTTCGACGATCCCGATTACGCAGTTTCCTTGCTCGCCGAGGGCGCCGCAGGCTATGCGTATCTCCTCAAGGACAAGGTGGGGGAAGGAAATCAGCTCATCCGTGCGGTTCGTGAGGTTGCCGCAGGCGGCTCGGTGCTCGACTCCAGCATCGTGGAGGGACTCATCAATCCGGTAAGGGAAGATGCAGGTCTGTCAACCGGACAGGAGAACCTTCTCCAGCAGGTGGCCGAGGGCAGGACGATCAAAGCCATCGCTGCTCAACGCAAGACAACACCCGCCGATGTCGACGCAGCGATCGAAGCACTGTTCATGACATTGGCCGAAGGTCTTGCGGCGGGACGACACGACAGCCTCCAACGCCTGCGAATGCTGCAGAAGGCCATCGTGGATCGTAAGGAACAGGGCGAGTCGCTCAGTCGACTGCTGCCGGGTGGCATTGCTTCTCAGATCCTTGACGAGGGGCGTCGTCCCGGCGAGACCGAAGAGTTGGTTGTCACGGTGCTCATGTCGGACATCAGGGGATACACAACGATCGCCGAGCACGCAGATCCGAGCACCCTCGCAGGCCAACTCAACGAACACCGCGCTGCCATGAATCACGCGATCATCGAGAACTCGGGGACGGTCATGCAGTTCGTCGGTGACGCGGTGATGGCCGTTTTCGGCGCACCCGTTCCCCAAGCAAACCATGCAGGTCGAGCGGTGGATGCTGCCCGAGCAATGCACGCCGCGCAGCAAGATCTCAACGGGATCTGGGAGGTGGTAGGTCATGCGCCGTTCGGTCTCGGCATCGGACTATCGACAGGTCTCGTCGCTGCGGCACTTCTCGGGTCGCAAGACCGTCTCGAATACTCAGTCGTTGGGGACACGGTGAACCTCACGCAACGGCTTCAGGAGTGGGCTCAACCCGGTGAGACAGTGGTGAGCGAACCCACGTGGCTGGCATTGAACCACCGTCCGGATGCCGAGGCTCTTGAGCCGTCCCTGGTCAAAGGACGTGATGCACTGGTTTCCGCATTCCGATTTCCCAGGAGGCCGTCGTGACCCAACGAGGCGCCTTCCGGCGCTATGTGACGAACGACAGACTGATCCTTGCTGGTCGGACCGTGGCTGTCGCTACTGCATTGTGTGGGATTCTGAGCGTTCTCATCTTCATGATGGCTGGGCTGGAAGACAGCTCGATGGCCGACCGGCTGCAAGAGCTCGCTGGCACGTTGATCGTGCCGGTCATCGTGCTCGTCGCGATCCCTCGCGCCCCTCGAAACGGGAGCATTTGGGCCTTTGCGGTCGTTGGCCTGTCGCTCGGATTCGACGTACTCGGAAACACCGTTGCTGAGGTCGTCGTCGGAATTTCGAGTGAGGACATAAACGCGTTCACCGTGGATGCTGCCCCCTCTGATCTCCCCCTAGCGGCGTCCATCGGGCTGCAAATGGCAATGTCGATGTGGATTCCCAGCTTTGTGCTCCTCCCGACTCTGGTGTTGCTTCTCTTCCCGAATGGCCGATTTCCCGCACCTGAGCGACGGTGGCGTTGGATCGGCATTCTCACGCTTTCGACGATGTCGATTGGGCTTATCACGACCCTTTGGCAGTACCGCCCGTGGGGCTCCGAGTCGTACGCAGTGGTGGCAGAGAACGAGTCCGTCGCGGGGATTGTCGCTGGTACCGTGACAACGTTCTTCATCCTGCTCGCTGTGGCCGCCATTGTTGGCTATGTCGTGAAGTGGAGAAGGGCGCGCGGCGATATCCGGCTGCAGTATCGCTGGGTTGGCTTCGCCTTCTTCTTCTTTGCGACGTATTCGTTGGTGCAAATCGCGCTGGGTCACGGCGTCGACTCGTACATATTTGACATTGTCTCGTGGCTCGCAATCCTCTTCATACCTGTTGCGTACACCGTCGCAATCCTGAAGTACCGGCTGTACGGGATCGACGTGGTCATCTCCAAGACCGTCACCTACGGTCTTCTAGCCCTATTCATCACCGCGGTATACGCGCTACTGGTGGTTGGCGTTGGCTCTCTGCTCGGTGGGTCGGACGAAACGAGTCTTACGCTGTCGATTGCTGCTGTCGCAATTGTCGCGGTCGCATTCGAACCGTTGCGGAATCGAGTGCAGCAATGGGCGAACCGTCTCGTGTTCGGTGAGCGGGCGACACCGTATGAGGTCCTGTCGCAGGCCACGGCCCGTCTCGCCGGAACCAGCAACCCGGAGCAGGCATTGAGCAACGTCGCTCAGCTTGTCGCAGATGGGACTGGGGCATCCGGGGTCGTGATCTGGCTCAGAGTCGGCAGGAACCTGCAACCCCACGCGGCAGCTCCTCCCGAGGCGTTGACCGGTCTCGTTCCGATCAGGATGAACCCCGACGAGGTCCCGGCAATCCCCGGTGACACTTCAACTTTCGCCTACCACCGGGGCGAGACTCTCGGAGCGTTGAGTATCACCAAATCGCGAGGACAGACTGTTACCAGCGCCGATGAGAAGGTACTGGCCGATGTCGCAGCTGGATTGGGTCTCCTCCTCCGCAACATCGGTCTCAACGCTGAGCTCGCCGAACGCGCTGAGCAGTTGCGCAGATCACGTCGACGTCTCGTTGCAGCTCACGATGCTGAGCGCCACAGGCTCGAACGTGACCTCCACGACGGGGCCCAACAACAGGTCGTCGCCCTCAAGGTGAAGCTTGCTATCGCCAAGACGCTCTCTGAGCGCGAGGACGCGAACAACGTTGGGACCACTATCGCAGCGCTTGTAGGCGACACCCAGAATGTCGTGGATGCCATGCGCTCTGTTGCGCACGGCATCTACCCGCCCCTCCTGGAATCCGAAGGTCTCCGCGCAGCGCTCGGTGCACTTGCTCGCACTGCCAGTGTCCCCATCGACGTCCAGGTCACCGACCTCACGCGATACGACCGGCCTGTCGAGGAAACCCTCTACTTCTGCATACTCGAAGTCGTCAACCACGCAATAGACACCGGAGCAACCCAAATCGCGATCGCCCTTGCCGCGCAGTCCCACGACGTCACGTTCATCGTCACCCACGATGGGACCGCTAGCGACCTCATCGCAGTCGAGGACCGCATCGATGCGTCCAGTGGCACGATCACAGTCAATCGAGATGCCCAGCGTGTCATCGTCTCCGGACAGGTCCCGACCACACAGCCCCTGCCATCCTCAGATCGTCCGGCCACAACCCGAGATCCCATCAGTTCGAAGAAGACCGGTGGACTGCTCGCTGCGCGACAGGTGCTCTCGTGACCAGACGTCATGCCGTCCGGAGCCAACCACCGAGGTGGCCATGGATAGTTGCCGTTGCAGCCGCCATCATCACAATCCCAATGATGCTGATGTTCGTTGCCAGTGCCGATTCCGTGGAGGACGTCGTCTTCAGTCTCGCGATCGGGAGCCTCGTGATACTTATGGTGGTCCTGGGTGCTCTGATCTCAACACAGCAACCCGGGAATCGCGTAGGGTGGCTCCTTCTGTTCCTCGGGACGCTCATGGCTGCTACCAGCCCAACCGAAGCTGCGTTGGACGGGCTCCAGGTCGCACCCGCGACGGTGACCCCCTACGTCCTCCTCGTGCTTTTTCTGGACAACGTCACGTGGGTCAGCTTCCTTCTAGGCTTCATATCGGTCTTCTACGTCTTCCCGGACGGACGACTCGTGTCCCGGCGTTGGCGTTGGGCGCCGATGCTCATAATCACCATGGCTGCGACGTCCGTGATGGTGACACCGCTTCAGTCCGAGATCGGGCCCGGCGATGGTTCGTGGACGCTCACCAATCCATACGGATTCATTGGACCTGGAGCTCTCAACGTCGTTGGCGGCCTAGTCGTAGTCGCATTGGTAACCGTCGCCATCGGGGCCCCAATTGCGGTACTCGTGCGATATCGCCGATCTACTTATGTCGGCAAGACCCAGATCAAGTTGGTTCTCTTGTCAGCGGTGGTATTCGTTGTTCTCGCCGGTGTTTCGTCCTTCTCTGCTGTCTGGGACAGCGACGTCATCGTGCTGCAACTCCTGTTCCCGATCGCTCTCTTCGCACCTCCCATTGCGATCACTGTGGCGATTCTCAGGCACAATCTCTTCGACATCGACATCGTCATCAGCCGATCGCTGACTTACGGCACGCTCGCCGTCTTCATCGGGTTCGTCTATGTAGGGATCGTTGTCGGGATCGGAGAGCTGCTTGGTCGGGGAGACAACACAAGCTTCGGACTGTCGATCATCGCGACAGCACTCGTAGCCTTTGCGTTCCAGCCGGTTCGTCTACGAGTGGAGCGCTCAGCGAACCGACTCGTCTACGGCGAGCGGGCAACTCCCTACGAGGTGCTTTCCCGGTTCTCTCAGAGGTCTGCCGAGATGTCTGATGATGAGCTCCTGGAACGCATTCCGCGCCTCATCGCCGACGGGACAGGAGCTTCATCGGCCTCGGTGTGGGTTCGCTCGGGGCATCGCTTCCGCACCGTGTCAGAGTGGCCCGATTCGGCACTCGCCCGAACCGCTGGAGGACACGGTGTCTTCACCGACCCGGATGCGGACTACGCACTGCCCGCAAACCACGAAGGCGAATGTCTCGGAGGCATCTCACTTGTGAAGGCCCGCGGTGAGCCGATGCGACCAGCGGAAATCGAACTCTTGGAGAAACTCTCGAGCGGGATGGGTCTCGCTCTGCGCAACACTCTGTTGACGGAACGCCTCCGCCAGAAGGTTCGGGACCTCAAGCGATCACGCGATCGGGTCGTCAGGGTCGCAGACGATGCTCGACGATCGCTCGAGCACGACCTCGACAGCGGTCCCCAGCAACAGCTCGTGGCGATCAAGGTGAAGTTGGGTCCCACCCGCAAGCTCGCCCTCCAGCAAGGCGCGGCAAGGACGGCAACCGTGCTCGAGGACATAGAGAAACAGGCAGCGGACGCCATTCAGGCGGTGCGTGATTTCGCCGGTGGCGTCTACCCACCTCTCCTCGAAGCCGAAGGGTTGGCCGTCGCGCTCACCAACCAGGCACGCAAAGCGGCAATCCCCGTTGCCATCGACGTGGACGGAGTAGGGAGATACCCTCGGGACGTCGAGTCAGCGGTCTACTTCACGATCCTTGAAGCCCTGCAGAACACCGCGAAGTACGCCGGGGCTTCCGAAGCTCGTATCAACCTCACGGAACGTGACGGAACGCTGGGATTCTCCGTGAGTGATGATGGCCGTGGATTCAACATGACTGCTACTGCTTCGAGCGCCGGTCTCACAGGAGTCGCAGATCGAATCGACACGGTCGGGGGCTCGTGGCGAATCAAGTCCTCCCCGGGATCGGGCACTGTCGTCAAAGGATCAGTGCCCGTCAGCGAACCCGCACGCGCCTAATCGGCGCCAGCCCGGGAGCGTGTCCACACCTCGACGAGGGTGTCCATGCCGAACTGAGACTTCGGAATGAAGTCGACTGCACCAGCGGCAACCGCCGCGCCGCGATAGTCGCCCGACTCGTGGGTTGACATGACCACGACGACGGGAGCATCGGGGAGAACACTGATCCTGCGGGTGGTCTCGATGCCATCGATACCGGGCATCTGCACATCCACCAAGACGAGATCTGGGTGGAGCTCACTGATCATCGCAAGGCCTTGTTCTCCGTTCTCGGCCTCTCCGGCGACCTCGAACCCATCCGTCATCTCCACGACCATGCGGGAAGCCTCACGAAAGGGCAACTGATCGTCGACGATGAGTACCCGAACTGAGGTCGTTGTCACTGGCTCCACTCTTGCATCATCCATCGTGGCCAACAAGACGCCAAGGGTGCTTGCCCAAGTCCACAGGTGGGGGTAGCACTACCTCACCGATCCGCTTCCGCGAGATACAACAGCACCGCCCGCACCCGGCGATTGCTGTCTACCTCGTGGGACAGGTCGAGTTTGGTGAATATGGAGTTGATGTGCTTCTCAACAGATCGGGGCGAAATGAACAGCGCCTCTCCAACGGCGGCGTTACTCCCACCCCTCGCGATCTCAGCAAGCACTTCTGTTTCGCGGCCGGTGAGCCGGTCGAGAACCGACGGCACATCGCCCGTACGTGCATCGATGAGCGCATCAACGACCTTCGGATCCACGACCGAGCCTCCATCTGCCACCCGCTTGACGGCTACGGCTAACTCTGTGGTATCTGCCACCCGTTCCTTGAGGAGGTATGCCCTCCCATTGGAACCTTCCTCAAACAAGCTCACGGCGTATTCGGGTTCAACGTACTGGCTCAGGACGACGACACCGATTCCGGGATGATCAACTCTGATGACATTGGCAGCCCTTATGCCCTCGTCGGTTTGGGTCGGAGGCATGCGGATGTCGGTGATGACAACATCTGGCAGATGCTCGTCAACGGCGGCGAGGAGCTCGTCGTGGTCCCCGCAGCTGGCCACGAGCTCGAGGTCATCGTCCAATGCAAGAACTGAGCTGATGCCCTCTCGCATGAGGAGACTGTCTTCTGCAATAACTACCCGCAGCGCCATCATTGCATGGTACTTCCGACAATTCTCGGACGACGGGCATCCCCACTATTCAGAATCAGAGATAGCGGCACGAGCGGCGTGGTACCCGCACATGCCGTGAACACCGCCACCGGGAGGCGTTGCGGAGGAGCACAGATACAGACCGTCCCCGATGCGATACGGTCGCGAGTTTCCGAACTGGAGCAGTCTTCGGGCAGAGAATGCACCGCCGGCGATATCACCGCCGACGAGGTTTGGGTTGTGGCGTTCGTAGGCGGCGGTGTCCATCGTATGTCGGGCAAGGATCAAGTCGCGGAAACCCGGCGCGAACCGCTCGATCTGTGCCTCGATGGCCGTCGTCATGTCCCGATCCGATCGTGCCGGGACGTGGCAATATCCCCATGCGGTCTGCTTACCGTGTGGCGCACGGCTCGGGTCGAATAGCGACTGTTGCGCAACGAAGACGAACGGATGATCCGGGTGGTCTCCCGCGTGCACAGCCATCTCGGCGGACGCGACCTCCTCATACGTGCCACCGACGTGGACGGTGCCCGCCCGGGCACTTGCGCCATCGCTCCACGGAATCGGGCCATCGAGAGCCCAGTCGACTTTGAACACGCCCGGTCCGCTCCGCCATCGGCGCAGTCTCTTGCGGGCGGTCCGATCCAGACGATCCCCGACGATGCGCTCAGCAGCATCCGGCATCACATCGAGAAGGACGATCGGTGCTTGCGGTATTTCGCTCAGGGAAGTGACCATTCGGCCAGTCTCGATCGATCCGCCGCCGTCAACGACGATTCCTACCAGCTGCTCTGCGAGACGCTGGGATCCGCCGCGCACGAGGGGCCAACCGTAGGCGTGGGCCGTCATAGCGAAGATCTCCGCAATTGCTCCCGTCATCACGGCACTGAACGGGGCGATCGCGTGGGCAGCGAGACCTCCGTACAGAGCCCGCGCTTCATCGGTCTTGAAGGATCTCGCGGTCACCGAGGCCGGAAGCAAGCCGGGTAGGCCGAATCTCGCAAGCGTGATCGGATGAGATGGTGCCACAGGCAGCGGTCCGAGGATCTGAGCGAGCACGTCATCGGCCTGATCGACGAGACCGGAGACGAACCTCCGATACCGCCTTTCGTCGGTATCTAACCCCCGAGCCGTCTCATCGATACTACGGTGAAGAATGCCCACACGACCCCCATCGATGGGATGTGTGAGCGGAATGTCGGGCTGAATCCAATCGCCGACATCGATCGAGCGGAAGAAGGGGGAGGCGGCACCCAGCGGATGGATTGCGGAACACACGTCATGCAGGAACTCCGCAGATGTCAGGGCCTCCGTACGGGTGCCCCCTCCAATGACATCTGATCCTTCGACGACAAGCACGCGTCGACCGGATCTTGTTAACTCCACGGCGGCCGCGAGGCCGTTCGGGCCGGCGCCAACAACCACCGCGGTGTAATCGGACATCCCTCGATTCTGCCATGACTTGGGTCCCGACATCGGAATTCTCATCCCAGCTACTACTGCCGATATTCGCCAACAATGCTGGTGTCAGTACCGCCACTTCTGGTGGACATGACGACGTTCGATTCTCACCCGAGAGGACGCGTTGGGACTTGGAGCCGAACGTCGCACGCGAACCAAGGATGAAACTGGCTCCGGGGGCGAGACTTGCACTCGCAACAAACGGATTAAGAATCCGTTCCGGTAGTGGCGGTCGACCTGGGGAGACGCTCCGAAATGCCCCTGACCGGGGAGTTCGCCTGCTCATCAGTCGTCGGCAGTTCGCAATGGTTTTCGATGAATCGCGTCCTGAACGCG
>JAYEIP010000134.1:0-2371 GCA_034660155.1 Actinomycetota bacterium
GATAGATCCCGTAGCCGGTGACCGCACGGTCATCGGTCGCGGCATCCCACGTCAGAGTGAGGCTCGACGACAGAACGTCGGTTGCCCACAGGTTGGCACCGTCGGTCGGTGGCGTTGTATCGCCGATAGAGATGTCGACACTCGAGATCTCTTCCCGGGCGCCCGGCTCGTTCACATTGTGCACCGCATCATTGGTGATGATGGTGCCTTCTGTGCCCGGGTCCACGGTCACGTCGTAGGTGAAGACCTTCGCCGGACGTGGCGGTGAAGCCCAGTCATAACAGACCTGGAAGCCATCGCTGATAGCCCCGGTGGGATCGCCGGCGTTGAGGAACGGATGCGCCTCAGTGCCGTCGGAGTTCTCGATACCGATGGTCGTCGCCCCGTCGCCTGCCAGCAGCGGCAAGTTCAGGTTGTCATAGGCAAAGACAATCTCGTAGAACCCTGGAGTGTCATCGAGCGTTGCAACAACGATCTCGAAGTCACCAATTGACGCACTGCCGCCCATGAGCTGCAGATCGTCGAATTCGAGGATTCCCAGTGTCGGTCCGGCTGTTGCTATCGAAACACCCGTATTGGTCCCCAGGTCGTACACAACCTCGAGGTCGTGCCAGAGAGCGGCCGCCACGTTGTTCGGAGCCAACGGATCCGGAATCGTCTGTGGGGTGAACGGGTCACCACCGTTGCCGGTACCGAAGTATGCAAAGCCATCATCGGTGAACCCGAGTCCGGTGTACTCCGTGCCATAGAACGTGTTCGACATACCTGAGAAGGTCGTGAAGTCGAACGAGTTCCCGGCGATGCCCGACTGTGCCAGGATGCCAAAGCCCTCCAGATCGACATACCCTCCAAAGCCGGTATCGCAGAACGCATCCGTTGCGCTGGTCGTCATCGTCCATGACGGGGCGACCGGTGGCAACATGGTTCCAGTCCAGGTGAGGGCGCTGTCGCTACGGAGGGTCAATCCTCCAGTGGCGGAACCCGGCACATAGGTGAAGCCGGCGGGAATCTGATCTTCGATCTCGTAGGTCAATGCGACCGGTGTCGGATTTGGCTCGACCGTGATGGTGAACGTCAGGGTGTCCCCTGGTTCCGCGATCGCGCTGTCAACCGTCTTCGTCACGTCGTCGCCCACACGGTCGAGGTCGACCGGGACCGTCCCAACGTTGCCCGGGTGGGCCGCGTCGGTACCGATGCTGAAGGCACCGTAGAACAGGTCACCGGTCTCCATGGCCGGATCGTCCCACAGGACTCGTATGTCGAATGGGTCGAGCTGCGGATGCTGCGCCGGCCCTTCGATAAGGAGATTGCCTTCATCGCCCCCGACAACTGCCATCGAAACCATGGCACTGTCGGTCACTCCTGAACTCGTCCAGTTCTGGACGAGAATCCAGTAGGTGTCCTCTGCCGGGTTGTCGATGTTGCAGTACTCGAGGGCGCTACCGGTTGCGCTCAAGCACACCTGAGTGGCTGCGCTCGGGGTATCGCCGGTGCCTACATAGAGATCGAGGTCGATCGATGTCGTCAGGAATGTTTCCGCCACCAGGCGTTTGGCCCCCGCAGGGACGTCAACCGTGGTGAACCAGACCGTGCCATCGTTCAAGTTGTCGTACGGATCGCCGTTGGTCGGATCCTCGTCGAGCATGATCTCAGTCTGAGTTCCGGCAACAAGGCCGAAGGTCTCGATCGTGAGCTCGGTGATCTCGATTGCCGTCAGATCATTGACGACAACTGAACCCGCATCACGACGGGCATCGATATCGACCAATGCCGGGACCGACCCTGTCGAAGGCTGTACAGCCACCGGCATATGCGAGTCGGGGACGCCAGCGGCGGTCATGGTGACCTCGCCGAAAGCCCACACCCCGCTGGGTGCGCCACTGACGTCTGCCGTCACAGTGAGTACCTGAGTTTCGCCATCGGCCAGCGTGAAGCCGGTCGGGGAGACATCAAGGACGACACCGCCCGTTGCGGCCGCTGCTGCGGTCCAGGTGCCACCGGTGGTCGCGGTAACGGTCCTCGTCCATGAACACTCGAGAACACAAGCGCTATTGGCCATGTTCGGGAGGTTCAACGTCGTCGGGTCGCCGCCGATTGCCGGGTCTGCCGCCACATAGTTGGCATGGGTCTCGCCCATGATGAGGCCGGCCGTGTTTGCGTCCGCAAGGACAACGCCGCCGTTACCCATGTCGAACGGGCCGGCAGGTGTTACCTCGTCTGAGTCGAGCATGGCGGTATTCGCCGTCAACATGAGAGCCGACTGAATCTCAGCCGGAGTCCATGTTGGGTGCTCTTGCATCAACAATGCACCAGCGCCGGCCACATGGGGGCTGGCCATTGAGGTGCCGCTGCTGAAGTCCCAGACAATTGC
>JAYEIP010000135.1:0-2365 GCA_034660155.1 Actinomycetota bacterium
GCCACGGTGTACGCCAAACTGTTAGACGACGGCATCTATCTGGCGTCGACGTCAACGATGTACCGGATCCTGCGTGACGTCGGGGAGGTGTCCGAGCGTCGCCGCCAGGCCACCCACCCGGCTCGGGTCAAACCCGAGTTGGTCGCTGCGGGCCCCAATGCGGTGTGGTCGTGGGACATCACGAAACTGTTGGGACCGGTGAAGTGGACCTACTACTACCTGTACGTGATCATCGACATCTACAGCCGCTACATCCCGGGCTGGATGCTGGCCCGCGCCGAACGGGCTCACCTCGCCGAACGGCTCCTCGCCGACACCATTGCACAGCAAGGCGTTTCCCGGAACGAGTTGACGATCCACGCCGATCGGGGCGCTTCGATGGCGTCGAAACCGGTCGCGCTGTTGCTCGGTGATCTCGGTGTCACCAAGTCCCATTCTCGGCCCCATGTGTCCAACGACAACCCCTACTCAGAGTCGCAGTTCAAGACGCTCAAGTACCGGCCCGAGTTCCCGAAACGGTTCGGCAGTTTCGAGGACGCCCAGAGCTTCACGAGAAGCTTCTTCGACTGGTACAACAACGACCACCGCCACTCCGGTATCGGGTTCCACACCCCCGCCGACGTGCACTACGGCCGAGCCGAAGCCATCCAGACCCAACGAGCAGCAGTTCTCAACGCCGCCTACCAGGCCCACCCCGAACGGTTCGTCCGTAAGCCGCCAACACCGCCACCGCTCCCCACAACAGCGTGGATCAACAAACCAGAGGAGGACACCCCGACCCAATGAAACAATGAACCACCTGTCTCAAGAATGTTGACAAGTTCCGGCTTCGCCGTCGTGAAGGTCGCATCCGATCCTTGCCGCAGAGTTGCCGCAGAGTTGACCAAGAGTTGACGGAGAGTTGCCGACACCCTGAGAACCCTTGCACCGCAACGTTTCGCGCCGCTTCGTCGACCGGTCGAAACATCCGTGACCGGCGTCGCTCCTGCCGCTCGACCCGCGCCCTGAACCCTTGCCGCAGAGTTGACCAAGAGTTGACCAAGAGTTGCCGCAGAGTTGACGGAGCCTTCGCCGGCGAGTCGCAGCAGCCTCATCAGCTCGGTTTCTGCGCATCGACGCTACGAACCTTCAGCTCTGCTCGGTGCGCCAGCGACCGATCGAAAGCGGCGGCTACGAAGACAACAGCGTGACGGCTGGAGTCCCCCGGAATCGATGAAGGTGTCCGGCCGGAGAATCGGGGGCCGTCCCGGCGGATCCGTGCGTGCAACGGGATTCAGGCCAGCAGCGGGTCCCCTCGAGCCGGATGTCGGGGCCAGCCGGGTCACCGATCGGCGTAGTGGGCCCGCTCGTACACAGGCCGCCAGCTGGATCCCCGACCGTGGGTTCCGGACCCGGATTGCCCGACCGGACCCCGTATCAGAGAGCCCTGGTCAACTGTGCGTCAATGGTGCTCCTCCACGATCAGGGACATGAACCAGATCCGAGGAAGGAACCCCATGTCCCCCCGCCACCGCGAACTCCACACCACGATCAGCCACCCAGGTGGCGATGTCACGCGTCCCGGATTCAACCGTCCTCGGCACCTCACGCACGTGCAACACAGTTGTCGATGTCTACATGTAGACAGGTGAGGTGGTCGTGATGGATCTGGATCGACGCAGGCTGGCGAAGATCGATCGGAAGGTGCTTGCCGGTCTCGGTCACGACGAGCGCTACTGGATGGTCCGGGTGCCGGTTTCGGACGCGGTGTGGTCGATGTGGCGACGCTACTGCCAGGCGGTGGGGTGTCGATGGGTCGAGGCATCGCTGGACTCGTCGCCCACGAGCTCGGCGCTGTGGCCGATCCGGATACCGACGGTGGGACCGTATACGCAGCTGAGATGCAGCGACGATTGGTGACGCGTTCCGAGGGCCTCTATGCTCGAGAAGCCGCCTCGACGCCAGGGAACGGTCGATTAAGGCATCCGAACGGCGGCTCCGGGCACGAACCACCCCGCTCGGATCGTCGATCCGGGTGAAGGTCGGTCGCAACGAGCCGTGCCCGTGTGGATCGGGTTTCAAGTACAAGCGATGTCACGGCATCTGATGCGCGTGTTTGCTCAGCCCATGTGCCGCGGATGGTTGCTGGACACGACCGCGCAGCATCGACTACAGATGTGCTCGGGATCGTGGAGAGCCGGCCGCTATACGGTTTCGGTCGGCCACGTCAAGTCCTCGCGCCCGCCGGACAGCGCCCGCAATGGGCGTGGCGGGATGCCGGAGTGGCCGGTGTTGGGTGTGATCTACCCGCCGGGGAAGAAGATGGTCGCGGCCATGTCGGTGATGAAGCCGCACGTGTCAGATTCGAGATCCCACCGTACCTGGG
>JAYEIP010000136.1:0-11780 GCA_034660155.1 Actinomycetota bacterium
GTTTGTGGGGGGATGGCGACACGTTCTGACGAGTCGGGCGCATACACCCACAAACCGCCAATGTGGTCCAGAAACCCCGACGCCGGATTTGTAAACAGGGCACTGCCCAACTCGGCCGCCTCCGCCTGCAACCGGAACCGCTTGTCGCCGACCGCATCGAGGATGAGATCCAACTCGATCCCGCGGGTCAGTGGCCCGTCGCTGTTGAGTCGAGCCCCCATCACTGCAAGATCGTGGTCGTCGCCGAGAAGGTCCGTCAGTAGCTCGAGGTCCGCCTCGATGGGAGCCAGCCCAGGGGGATCGAGCACGTTGAGGGCCTCGATCTGGTGTCGCAGGTACTTCGCTCTCTTCCGCCAGGCGTGAAGTAGCGTGATGGTTGGAGAATGGGTGACGATCTTCATCCCCTGGCGGCTTCGCTTGTAAACACGGAGCAGCCCGGGACCGATCGAAGCAAATTCATGGGGGAGCGGAGTGTCCGCGGTGCCCGCCACGACGGTCCAGCGAGCGGAGCGCGATTTGACGTTGCCCAGTCGTTCGACGATCGAGGCGATTGATGCCTCGTTTTCCAGCAACGTTTGCGACTCAGCCTCGTAGCGGTGAGTGAGCCTCTCGGTCAGGGCCGCGGCCGCGTGGGAGAGGTCCGGGTCGTCTGTCACCAACTGATCGAGAGTGTTGGCCATTACCCATGAATCACGGATACTTCCGAGCTCGGCCGCCACGAGTCTGAGTGTGGCGTTGTCGGGGTAGTAGACAACGTCGGGCAACTGATCACGCACCAGGCGGAGCATCGAGCGGAGCCGCTTGATCGCTTTGCGCGTTGCGTGGACCGCAGCGGCCTGCTCGGGTCGAGTTGCCGCGCCGAGTGCCAGCCCGATATCGAACTGGATGGCCAGAACTCGATCGAGTCCCTCGGCGATGGTCTCGCCGCGAACAAAACGCAGCAAACTGGGTTCCGGATCTGTGACGGGCGCAGTGGGGATGGTGTTCACGGCTACCGAGAGTACCGATTGCGGGAGGGTCCTCGCCATTTGACCGAGACTTCGATGCACAGTTTCGCCGCTACTCTCGTCGACCGTGGAAACCCGTCTCTTCGATTATGACCTCCCGGAAGCGGCTATCGCACAGACACCTGTCGAACCGCGGGATGCGGCGCGCCTGTTGCGAACGGATCCCCTAGAGGATCGAACGTTCGCCGACCTCCCCGGTGTCTTGTGCTCGGGAGACCTTGTCGTTGTCAACCGCACCCGGGTACGGGCTGCGCGGCTGCACGGCGCCAAGGTGGAGACCGGCGGCGCCGTCGAACTGCTCTTGACCCGCCGTCTCGATGAACGCAGGTGGGAGGCGCTGATCCGTCCGGCACGGCGGATCCGTGCTGGGGCGATGCTGGACTTCGGTCGGATCACAGGTGAAGTGGTAACTGCTCCAGTGCGCGGCGAAGTCGTTGTGGCGCTGCAGACTTCCGCAGGTGACATCGAAGACGTGGTCGCTATGGATGGCGAGATTCCGTTGCCGCCGTACATTCAGGTCCCGCTTGATGACGCGGACCGCTATCAGACAGTGTTTGCGAAGACCGTGGGCTCGGCCGCCGCGCCGACAGCCGCGTTGCATTTCACCCCGCGGCTGGTGGACGAACTTACCGACGCCGGCGTGACCTTCGCGGAGGTTGACCTCGAGGTCGGTCTCGACACCTTCCGCCCGATCGCAACCGAGACGATCTACTCGCATGAGATGCATCGGGAGGCCTGGGAGGTACCCGCCGAAACCGCGGCAGTAGTCGCAGAGACGAGAGAACGTGGCGGCAGAGTCGTCGCCGTCGGCACCACCGCGGTACGAACATTGGAAAGCGCCGCGGTGGGGCAAGGTCTGGTGGAGGCCGGAAGCGGTGACACTGATCTGTTTATCAGCCCGGGATACAGGCTCCAGGTGGTCGATGTTGTTCTCACCAACTTCCATGCACCCCGCACGACGTTGGTCGTGATGATCGCGGCGCTACTCGGCGACCAGTGGCGTGATATTTACCAACACGCCCTTGACTATGGCTACCGATTTCTGTCCTTTGGAGATGCGATGCTGATAGAGCGGCCGGTGAACGCCCGATGAGTGTCGCCTGGCGCAAGACAGCTGAGAGCGGCGCCTCCCGGGTCGGTATGCTCACGACCTCACACGGTGACGTCGCAACGCCTGCCTTCATGCCCGTCGGCACCCGGGGTACCGTCAAGACGGTTGACACCGAGGATCTCGACAAGGCCGGGGCGGAGATGATCCTCGCCAACACCTACCACCTGATGCTGCGACCCGGGTCCGACGTTGTCTCCGCCCTTGGTGAACTCCACGGCTTTATGGCATGGCCCGGGCCAATCCTCACCGACTCCGGCGGATATCAGGTCTTCAGTCTGAACCCGGATATCTCGGAGGAGGGAGTCGTCTTTCGCTCCACCTACGACGGATCACGAGTGGAGCTGACTCCGGAACGGGCGGTACAGGTGCAGGAAGAGCTCGGCTCCGATGTGGCCATGGTGCTCGATGTGCTGATCGGCCTACCGGCGTCACGGGAGGAAACTATCGCGGCGATGGAACGGACGCTGCGCTGGGCGCAACGGGCCGTCGAGGCCAAGAAACGTGACGATCGTGCTCTCTGGGGAATCATTCAGGGTGGCTCCGACATCGACCTACGGGTCCGGTCGGCCGGGGAGACGGCGGCCATCGGATTCCCTGGATTTGGCATTGGTGGCCTGTCGGTGGGGGAGACCCCGGAGGTGCGGAACGCAGTCGTCGCGGCAGTCGTTCCGGAATTGCCGGAAAGAACGCCACGCTACGTGATGGGCCTCGGCGACACGGAAGGAATTCTCGATTGCGTGGCGCGCGGTGTCGATTTGTTCGACTGCGTCCTGCCGACCCGTCTCGCCCGTCACGGCAAGGCTCTGAGTCCGACCGGCGACTTTTCGATCAAGCGGGCCGAGTGGAGGACGTCAGTCGAGCCAATAGATCTCGATTGCGAATGTGTTGCCTGTCGCCGCTACAGCAGGGGCCACATCAGACACCTCTTCGGTACGAAAGAGTTCCTCGGGCCCCGGCTGCTATCGATCCACAACCTGACATACACAATGAATCTGATGGAACGAATCAGAGGCGCGATCGCCGCTGGTCGCTTCCGAGAGTTCAGCGCCCAGACGCTTGCGGCGCGGCGCGCTCACGGCTGACTTCCCGCTTGTTGCAGGGCGCACTAACCTATGGCGGCCCGATACCACCTCGTGGGTCGGGCCATTGTCACCAACGGAGGCTCTTGTGCCATACCACGCGATCCTTAGCGGGTTGCTTCTCGCAGCAGATGACGCGGCCGAGACCGATAGCGGTTCGCTGCTCGGATTGCTGCTGCCACTCGTCATCTTTGGCGGTCTGTTCTACGTTGCCCTGATTCTTCCACAGCGTCGGCGGCGGAAGCAGATGCAGGACCTACGTGACGCCATCGCCGTGGGCGATCAAATTCGCACCATCGGCGGCATCCTCGGAACAGTTACGAACATCGATGGCGATGATGCCACCGTCGACGTCGGTGGTGGCGTGTCGCTCAACCTCACGGTGCGTGCCATTGCAGAGAGAATCGGAGATCCTGAAGCGTGAACCGACGACCTCTTTGGACCTCAGTGGTCCTCATACTTGCGATCGCCTGGGGTTCCGCCGCGGCAATGTTTGCCGCCGGATGGGAGCCCAAGCTGGGCCTCGACCTGCAGGGCGGTTTCGCAGTTGTGCTCGCAGCCCCAGAAGGTACCGATCCTGCCGTGCTCGATCAGGCGGTCGAGACTATGCGAAGTCGTATCGAGAATCTTGGTGCCGTCCAGGAACCAGAGATTTCGGTCCAGGGTGACCGTCGCATTCTGGTACAGCTTCCCGGTGTCGAAGATCGTGAACGTGCCCTGGCGGCAGTTGGCACCACCGGTCAGCTGTCATTTCGCCCGGTGCTTGATGCCCAGGTGATCAGTCCGGCATTCCTGGATGGGACGCTACCGCTGCCGGAGTCACTCACCGCAACCACCACCACATCTGCCGCGGACGGAGAGACGACCGCCACAACCACGACGACGACCGTACCGCCGGCGATCCCGGACAATATCGATCCGGAAACGGGGCTCAGCCTCGTCGATGATCCCTTCGCCATTGTCTATCTTCGGGACGACGGCGGCCTGTTCTATGCCCTGGGACCCGCGTTCCTTACCGGCGCCGACATGACCGGCGCCGAGGCAGGGTTTGCCGGCGTCAGCCTTGGCCAAGGCGGCGGCGGTTGGACCGTCGATCCTTCGTTCACCTCCGAGGGCGGCGACAAGTTCGAGGAGGCCACCGCGTTCTTGTCCACCTTTCCGCCGGGGGATCCGCGGCGTCAGATGGCCATCGTCCTCGACGGCGTCGTGATCTCAGCCCCACAGATCGCTGCCGACGTTGCCGCAGGCGAAGCGCTTCCTGCCGACAACGTCGTCATCACCCTTGGCAGCACCGAAGACGCCCAAGCTGAAGCAGAAGACCTGGCCACGGTCCTTCAATATGGGTCGCTGCCAACGACGTTCGAGCGCGAAAGCGAAGGATCTGTTTCCGCGAGCCTGGGTTCGGATTCATTGCGCGCAGGTCTCTACGCCGGAGTTGCCGGACTGCTGGTGGTGGCCATTGCCCTCATCGCCTACTACCGGGCCCTGGGTGTAATCGCAGTGGTGGGCCTCTCGGTGTTTGGCACGATGCTCATGTCCACGATCATTCTTCTCGGACGTTTCCAGGGGACCACGTTGACCCTGGCAGGTGTCACCGGGATCATCGTCTCGATCGGTATCACTGCCGACTCCTACATCGTGTTCTTCGAGCGAATCAAAGAAGAACACCGCCGCGGCCGCGCTTTGCGCCCCGCCGTTGACTATGGGTTCAAGCGTGCCTTCCACACGATCGTGACTGCAGATACGGTCACATTCATGGGATCGATTCTCCTTTGGCTCCTCGCAATCGGTCCGGTGAAAGGCTTCGCTTTGACACTCGGTATTGCGACCGTCGTTGACGTTATCGTCGCCTACTTCTTCACCAGACCGACGGCCATTCTCCTGGTGAGAACCCGTTTCGGCGAAGGTGGAGCCTTCAGCGTCCGCGGTGCCATGGGTCGGTCGGCGGCAGAAGGGGTGACGACATGAGCGTGTGGCGCGACCTTTACCGCGGCGAGACCGAGTTCGACTTCGTACGCAACCGTCGGCGTTTCTTCACTATCTCCGCAGTGCTGATTGGTGTGTCCCTGTTGTCCCTTTTGGTGCGTGGGCTTGATGGCAGCGTTGATTTCACCGGGGGGACGATCGTCGAGGCGCCCAACGAGTCGGCGGCCGATGTTGCCGAGTACCGTGACGAGTTGGCGTCCATCGGACAAGAAGGCGCTCGGGTCCAGATACGCACCGAACGCGATGGGCAGGAAATCGTCGTCATCCAGACCGAGGCATTGTCCGTGGCCGACCGCGACGAATTGGTGGGCGCAGTTGCCACGGTGGCCGTCATCGACGTGAACGACACCATCATCAACGCGGTCGGGCCAACGTTCGGATCCGAGATAACGCGCCGGGCGATCGAGGCACTCGTCATCTTCCTCATTGTCGTCGCGCTCTTCATCACCTGGAGATTCGAATGGAAGATGGCAATGGCTGCGCTCGCGGCCTTGTTTCACGATCTTCTCATCACCGCGGGGATTTACTCCATCATCGGCTTCGAAGTCACTCCCGCAACGGTCATCGCCATCTTGACGATCCTCGGCTACTCGTTGTACGACACCGTGGTCGTGTTCGACAAGATCACCGAGAACGTGCACGAACTGGGCAGCAAACATACGTTCACCGAGATCGCCAACCTATCAATGAACCAGGTTCTGATGCGGTCGCTGAACACGTCGGCCACCTCGCTGGTCCCGATCGGCAGCCTGCTGCTCATCGGTTCCTACCTGCTGGGCGCTGCCACTTTGCGCGAGTTTGCCTTAGCGTTGTTCATCGGTATCGCAGCGGGCACCTACTCGTCGATCTTTATTGCAACACCGCTCCTGACAGAGTGGAAAGAGCGAGAGCCGGAATGGACACGGATGCAGCGACGGGTTGCCCGCAGGTCTGGAGAGACCGTGCTCACCGCCGCTGAAACGACAACGGGGACTGCCTCCGAGCTGCGGAGCAGCGGTGCCGCACCGCGAGCTCCCAAGCAGCGGGGAAAGCGCCGGTAGACTGTCGAAGTGATTGAATCAACAATGCGTTCGTTTATTCGTGACATTCCGGATTTCCCCGAACCCGGCATTGTCTTTAAGGACATCACTCCATTATTGGGAGACTACGCCGCGTTCGACCAGGCGATTGAGGCGATGAGCGAGCCTTTCCGTGATAGCGGGGTGACGAAAGTTGTCGGTGTCGAGGCACGCGGATTCATTTTCGCGGCCCCGATCGCCATGCGACTCGGAGCCGGGTTCGTGCCGGTGCGCAAGCCTGGGAAGCTTCCGTATGACATTCACCACCAGGTCTACGACCTCGAATACGGCACCGATCGTGTCGAGATTCACCGCGATGCGGCCGTTCCCGAAGACAACGTTCTTGTTGTCGACGACGTGCTTGCAACCGGCGGTACGGGACGGGCAACGACCGATCTGATCCGTATGCTCGGCGCACATGTCGTCGGGTTCGCGGTGTT
This sequence comes from Actinomycetota bacterium, assembly GCA_034660155.1. Classification (GTDB taxonomy): domain Bacteria; phylum Actinomycetota; class Acidimicrobiia; order Spongiisociales; family UBA5794; genus JAAETI01. Next base: position 6,682 of record JAYEIP010000136.1, read on the forward strand.
AGCCGAACTCGCGTTCCTCGGGGGCAGAGAGCGGCTCGGGGGTGTCGATGTCCATGCGCTGGTGAGGTATGGGGCTTCCTGACACTGCCGAGACCGATCCGGCGATTCATCTAGAGAGAATTCTCGAAGAATTCGCTCGGCACTATCCCGGCGTAAGCACTGCGACGCTCGAACGTGCCTACGAGGCTGCTTCCCGGGCCCACGAGGGTCAGGTCCGCCAGACAGGTCACCCCTACATCACGCATCCGCTCATCGTCACCGAGATCCTCGCTAGCTACGGCATGGACGAGGCAACGCTGATTGCGGCAATCCTGCACGACACGGTCGAGGACACCGACATCTCCCTGCAGGACACGGTGGACGAGTTTGGAGAGGAAGTTGCCGAGCTGATTGATGGCGTCACCAAACTCGATAGGATCCGATTCTCTTCCCGCGAGGAGCATCAGGCTGCCACCATCCGCAAGATGGCGATAGCCATGGCGAAGGACATCCGCGTTCTACTGATCAAGCTCGCAGACCGGCTGCACAACATTCGGACGCTCGCTCCACTGCCGCCCGAGAAACGGGAACGCATCGCGATCGAGACGATCGAGGTGTATGCACCGCTGGCACATCGACTCGGCGTGCAGGAAATAAAACACGAAATGGAAGAGCACTGTTTCCGGGAGCTCTACCCGAAGCGGATGGCGGAACTCGAAGATCTCATCAAACGCCGCGCACCCCAGCGAGAGGCCGATGTTGAGAAGGTCATGACGCACGTGAGGGACGAGCTCACCGCGCAAGGTATCGAGGCAACGGTGACCGGCAGGCCGAAACACCTGTACTCCATTTATCGCAAGATGATGGCCAGCGGTCTCGAGTTTGAGCAGATCTACGATCTCATCGGGGTCAGGGTGCTCGTCAATGAAGTGCGCGATTGCTACGCCGCGTTGGGTTTGGTGCATACGTTGTGGGCGCCGATCCAGGGGCGATTCAAGGATTACATCGCGATGCCCAAGTTCAATCTCTATCAGAGCTTGCACACCACGGTGGTGGGTCCCGACGGAAAGGCACTGGAGGTGCAGATCCGCACCCATGAGATGCACCGTCGCGCCGAACATGGCATCGCGGCCCATTGGCGTTACAAGGAGGGTGATCAGAGCACCGATCCCCGGCTCATTGCGGACTTGAGATTCCTTCAGGAGGAATCCACGAACCCCGAGGAGTTCCTGGAGCATCTCAAACTCGACTTATACGCTGATGAGGTCTTTGCGCTCACGCCAAAGGGTGACGTTCACGTCCTTCCGCGAGGTGGAACGCCAGTGGACTTTGCGTACCGCATCCACACTGATGTCGGGCACCGCTGTGTGGGCGCCAAGGTGAATGGCAAGCTCGCCCCACTCAGCTCCGAGCTGCAGTCGGGCGACATTGTCGAAATCATCACGACCAAGGCGGCCGATGCTCGACCCAGCCGGGACTGGCTCGAGTTCGTCAAATCATCGCGGGCTCAATCGAAGATTCGGCAGTGGTATACCCGGGCCCGCCGGGAGACAGCACTGAGCGACGGCCGGGACGCGATCGTTCGGGCACTTCGCAGGTCACGACTTCCGGTCGATGCATTCAAGCGCGACGAAGCGCTGCTGCCGGTAGCACAAGAGTGTGGGTTTCACGATGTAGACGCTCTCTACGTTTCGGTCGGCGACGGGCGTCACAGCCCGCTCACGATTATCACGCGGCTGGAGAAGCTCCACGGTCTTGGTCAGGAAGAAGAAGACCTACTCAGTCCGCCGATCCGGCCCCGAGAGAGAAGGCCGACCAGTGGGATCACTGTCGAGGGCATGGATGACATGCTCGTCCGGATTGCCCGCTGCTGCGCTGCGGTTCCCGGCGACGAAATCATCGGATTCGTCACCGTCGGCAGGGGGGTCTCTGTGCATCGGGCCGACTGCGCCAACATCGGGGCTCTGGGGGAGAGGGCGGAGCGGATCATCGACGTTTCCTGGGATGTTGACTATGCCGGGTCATTCTTCTCCTGGATACAGATCGAGGCGCTCGATCGTCCCAAGCTTCTCCGTGACGTCACCGAGATCATTTCGGATCACGGTGGCAACATCCAGGCCGCCTCGTCGGCAACGGGCCGCGACCGAGTCGCCATCCTTCGCTTTGAGGTGCAGCTATCCGACCCGCAGCAGCTGGAGAGGATCATCGCCGAAACGCAACGGATTGACGGGGTGTTTGATGCATACCGGCTGGTTCCTCAAGGACCAGCGCGTTGAGCCTCTTAATCGACAACCGTTCGCTATGGCTGGCCGAGACGAACTGTTATGTGGTGGCTCCCGAACGCGGAGGACCGTGCGTCATCGTCGATGCGCCCGGTGATTTGGAGGGGATCGTCGGGCTGCTTGCTGCCCATGATCTCTACCCACAAGCGTTGCTGGTCACCCATGCGCACATTGACCATGCGGGGGCGGCGGCGGAGGTCGTCGACCGTTGGGCCATAAACGCCTACCTGCACCCTGACGACGAATGGCTGGCGGCCGACCCGATGGCACAACTGCGATCTCTGTTCGGGGGCACGCTCCCGGGATGGCTCGATGATGGCTTCGAGCCCCCCGATAGCTGGTCAGCGCTCGAAGACGGCAAGACGCTCACCCTGGCTGGGATCGACTTTGAGGTACTGCATACACCGGGCCACACCCAGGGTCACTGCTGTTTCCACCTGGCCGATGAGGGGATCCTCTTTTCGGGTGACCAGCTTTTTGCCGGCTCGATCGGGCGGACCGATCTGCCGGGCGGCGATTACGCGCAACTTATGCGGTCGATGGCAACCCGGGTACTGACCCTTGATGACCAAACTGCGGTTCTTCCCGGCCACGGTCCGGCGACTACGATCTCGCGCGAACGCCTCACCAATCCGTTCCTGGCTGATCTGTGAGATGGTCGGCCCGAGAGTCGGGCTGGTGAGGTATCAACTTCTAGCGAGGAAAGCATGACGACCTACAGGACCACGCACGGGGGAACCCTCACCGCGAGCGACATCGGCACAGATGTTCATCTAGCCGGCTGGGTAGCCCGTCGCCGCGACCACGGTGGGGTGATCTTCATCGACCTCCGCGATGCATCCGGGATAGTACAGATCGTCGTTAACCCTGATGAGGTGCCTGCTCCCGAGGACGTGTTGCGGAGCCTGCGAAACGAGTTCTGCATCATGGTGAAGGGTGTTGTGAGAGCCCGACCGGAAGGCACGATCAATACCGAGATGTCGACAGGTGAAGTCGAGGTAGGAGTGTCCGCGCTCACCGTACTCTCCTCCTCCGAGGTACTGCCCTTCCAGATCGACGAGAGGTTTGATGCCGACGAGGTGCGCCGTCTGCAGTACCGCTATCTCGATCTACGACGGGAGCGGATGGCCGCCAATCTGCGCGCCAGATCGACCGCGATCCGAGCCATGCGTCACGTTCTCGACGATATGGATTTCCTCGAAGTGGAGACTCCGACGCTTGTCGTCTCCACTCCCGAGGGCGCCAGGGATATGCTCGTTCCCAGCCGACTCCGGCCCGGCCAGTTCTATGCCCTTCCGCAGTCGCCTCAACTCTTCAAGCAACTCCTCATGGTTGCGGGCGTGGAGAGGTACTACCAGGTGGCCCGCTGTTACCGGGATGAGGACTTCAGATCCGACCGGCAGGTCGAGTTCACTCAACTGGACCTGGAAGGGTCCTTCTGGGACCAGGACGACGTCTTGGAGACACTCGAAGCGATCGTGGCCGGAGTGGTACACGACGTGCGCGGCGTCGACATCGTTCGTCCGATTCCTCGGATGACCTATGACGACGCCATCGCTCGGTACGGGACCGACAAGCCGGACGTGAGATTCGGGATGGAGATCATCGACCTTGGCGTTGTTTTTGCGGATTCCGAGTTCCGGGCCTTTGCTGGTGCTCTCGCCGATGGTGGGACGGTCCGCGGCATCAACGCGGGCAGCCGGGGCTTATCCCGGGCAGGTTTCGACAAGCTTGTCGACCAGGCGAAGAGCCTGGGCGCCAAGGGATTGGTGTGGATGGTGGTTGAGGAGGACGGCAGTCTTCGCTCGCCCGTGGCCAAATTCCTGACCGATGTGGAGCTCGCAGGGATCGCCGACTCGATGGCGGGCAGCCCGGGTGACGCCCTCCTGATCGTGGCCGATGAGGTCGAGGTTGCTGCGGGGGTACTGGGCCAACTACGACTCGACCTTGGCCAACCGGACAATCACGACGACCTACAGTTCCTGTTCGTCGTCGACTTCCCGGTGTTCGAAAAGACTGCCGATGGAGGCCTCGTTGCGGCCCATCACCCCTTCACTGCACCGTTGAGTGTTGACGAGATGCAGAACTCGCCGGAAACCGCAGTTTCGCGGTCGTACGACATGGTCCTCAACGGTGCCGAACTCGGATCGGGCAGCGTGAGGATTCACGATCCAGAAGTCCAGGCCAAGGTGTTCGAAATCCTAGGTATCTCCAAGGAACACGCGGAATCACGTTTTGGATGGTTCCTCGAAGCTCTGCGATACGGAACTCCGCCGCACGCGGGCTTTGCTATCGGAGTTGATCGGCTGATCTCGATCCTGCAGAACGAGAAGAACATCCGCGAGGTCATGCCTTTCCCGAAGACCCAGACAGGTGCCGATCCGCTGACCGGCGCTCCGGGGAGGGTGGAGTCGGATCAACTCAATGAGTTGGGTATCGAAATCGCGGCTGAGGTTCGCGCTTCTTGGGCGGAATCAGCCGACTCCCCATGACGTCACAGGACGATCTCTTCGCCGACCAGCGCGCTGAACGGCGTTTCTCCGCAGCGCCGTTGGCGGCGCGAATGCGGCCCCGGTCGCTAGATGAAGTCGCGGGACAGCATCACCTCGTTCGCCCCGGCACCGCGTTCCACGCCCTTCTCGATTCGGGGAGCTTGACATCGCTGATCCTGTGGGGCCCTGCAGGCACGGGCAAGACAACGTTGGCCCGCCTCACTGCCAAGGCGGTGCAAGCGCGTTTCGCTGAGCTCTCGGCCACCGCCGCGGGCGTCAAAGATGTTCGGGCCGTCCTGGCGGCGGCTCGTCAGCGTCCGTCCCATGTCATCCTCCAGACGCTGAC
>JAYEIP010000137.1:0-2361 GCA_034660155.1 Actinomycetota bacterium
GTCGGATCCGTACTCGGACAAGATCGTTGAGTGGATCGAGGCGTCTCAGGGCAGGGTGCGTGCTGATGTGGTGCACCGAAAACTTGAGGCGATGGGGTATGAGGGATCTGAACGTACGACCCGCCGGGTGGTCGCTGCGTTGAAGGAACACTGGGTTGCTGATCATCGGCGGGTATACAAGCCGTGGATCCCTGAGCCTGGTTTGTGGCTGCAGTGGGACTACGGGGAGGGTCCCAGGATCGATGGTGTCAGGACGCATCTGTTTTGTGGATGGTTGGCGTGGTCACGGTTCCGGGTGATCCTGCCTATGTGGGATAAGAAGCTGCCGTCGGTGATCACGGTGTTGGATCGGTGTTTCCGGATTATTGGTGGGATCCCGACGTATCTGTTGACAGATAACGAAAAGACGGTGACCGATACCCATATTGCGCGTGTCGCAGTACGGAATCCTCAGATCGTCGCGGCAGGACACTATTACGGGGTGACGATCGCGACGTGTGTCCCGTTTGATCCTGAGTCCAAGGGCGGCTCCGAGGCCACCGTGAGGATCGCGAAAGCTGATCTGGTACCCACAGCCGGGAATCTGTTGGACGACTATGAAACATTCGAGCAGCTCGAGGAGGCATGTGCGGCTGCGACGCTGCGGTTCAACACCAGGGTCCACACCGTCACCAGGGAGAAACCAGCCGATCGTCTCGTACGGGAATTAGAGGTGCTGCATCGGGTTCCCGAGGTGCCCTATACCGCAGCGTTCGGTGAAACCAGGGCTGTGTCATGGTCATCAACGATCTCGTTTCGTGGTGCACGCTACTCGGTGCCCCACACCTGGGTGGGGAAACGGGTCTGGGTCCGAGTCTCAGGCGACGAGATCATTATCACCGCCCAGGTCGATGATGGCGCAACCGAGATTGCCCGCCACAGCATTGTCGGTTCCGGTGAGGCATCCATTGTTGATGCCCACTACCCGCCCAGGCGTGACACCCCGGTGCGGCAACCGAAGCCGACCAGCCGTTTCGAGGCTGTCTTCCTTGAGATTGGTGAAGGCGCCCAGGTGTGGCTCATCGAAGCCGCCGCCCTTGGGATACGGGGTATCGAAACCAAGATGGGTGACGCTGTATCGCTCACCGAGATACACGACCCCGCCGTAGTTGACGACGCATTGCGCGCCGCGGCGGCTGTGGGCCGCTTCGCCGACGGCGACCTCGAATCGATACTCGAATATCGTCACCGTGACCCGATAGCGGTACCTGTCGGGTTCTCGCTCCAACCCGGCACCCAACAATGGTCCCAACACGGCACCACAACCAACAACGGGAACGGGAACGGGGAGCTGCTGTGACGACGACCGCTCCACCGGTCCTTGACGAATTGACTCGTCTGTGTCGCCGGCTACGCCTCAAATATGTTCGCGAGCAGATGCCTGAGGTGTTGCTGACCGCCAAAGCGCAACGCTGGGACCCAGCCGAGACGCTGCGGGTCCTGCTGATCGCCGAAGCTGAGGGCCGAGACCGCGCCACGATCGAGCATCACCGCAAAAAGGCGAAGTTCCCCGCAGGCAAAACGTTCGACGCATGGGACCCGACACGCAGCGTCATCACGCAACCTACCCAGGATGCGCTCCGCAGCCTCGAGTGGGTCACCCGCAGCGAGAACCTGGTCGTGTGCGGACCGTCAGGGACAGGGAAATCCCATTTCTGTGAAGCCCTCGGCCAACACGCCACCGAAACCGGACTGATCGTTGTCTGGTACTCCATAGAGGACCTCGGAGCGTTGATCCGTCGGCACCGCATTGATGACACCATTGCCAAAGCGTTCACCCCGATACTCAAAGCCGACCTCGTCATTGTGGACGACATCGGGCTCCTCCCCATATCCGCCGACGCAGCTGAGGGTCTCTACCGGCTTGTAGACATCTGCTACGAACAACGCTCCGTAGCCGTGTCCTCGAACCTGCACCCCTCCGGGTTCGATCAGCTCATCGACCACAACATTGCATCGGCACTCGTCGACCGTCTCATGCATCACGCACACGTCGTGGTCACCGAAGGCGAATCAATACGACTCGCCGACGCCACCAGAGGCAAAGGAGTGATACCACTACCCAGTTGAAACGACGCGGGGAATTCTGGTGGCCGTGCGCGGGGAGAAACCGTGACCGTACGCGGGGAGAAACCGTGACCGTACGCGGGGAGATCTGATGGCCGTCTATGGGGAGAAACCAATGGCCATTGACAGACGCCGGTGGACTCGAAACCCTGTCGTTCCTCCCACATCGCAGGCGGTCCTGATGGATCTGGATCGGGGCACCTTGGCGAGGATCGACCGGAAGCTCTTGGCGAGCCTGGGCAACGACGAATCCTT
>JAYEIP010000138.1:0-11739 GCA_034660155.1 Actinomycetota bacterium
GATGCGGGCGTGGTCGCACAGCAGCTTGTCATCGAGTAGCTGCATCGTCAGTTGGTGGTGTCCGATCAACGAGGACGCCGAGGTTATCTCGATACCCTCGTCGGTCTTCACGAGGTCACTTCCACTGACCATGCCCGCGTTGAGGAGCAAGAAATCGATTTTCTGCCCCCGGCTCGCCAGTTCCGTTGCAGCAATCTGCACGCTCCCCGGCTTGCCAAGGTCCATTTGCAGCGTTTCGAACACGTCCCGGCCCGTACGGGCAGTGAGCCTGGTTCGGGCTGCCTCGGCCTTGTCGACGCTACGCCCGGTAATGGTCACCCTGGAGTAGCCGGATTCGGCCAATTGAGCTGCGGCTTCAAAGCCGAGGCCGGAGGTTGCGCCGGTCACGAGCGCGGTTTTGTTTGTGTTGCTGTCAGTCATGACATTCCCTTCTCAGTGCAGCGACGCTGCGCTACTGGTTCCTTCGATGTGTTTCTTGAGGCCCGCAAGCAACTGCTCGAGCATCCGGGCCATCTGTCGCTTGACCGCGATGCGGTCGATGACTGGACCGATGGGCCCGAAAGCCAGGTGGTAGTCGGCTGTCGCGGTAACCCGCGTCCCATCACCCGTCGACGCGAGGTCCAGGCCCATGTCGGCCGAGCGGATCCCACCATGGCTGCCGATCGCAAACTGCAACCGACGCCCGTCGTCCCATGCAGAGACAACCTCCTCGATGAGTCCGCCCCGCGAGAGATGGCAGGTTCGGGTAGCTCCCAACCCCGCAGAATCGCTGTCACAAGTCGCCGATTCAATGTTGGGGTTCCACACGGCCACGCTGTCAAGATCGGCGATAGCCGCCCAAACGGCGTCCCTATCCGCCGATATCTCGATGCTGTTTTCGACCTGTGCCATACCTGCGGTGTCCCTGTTGTGACTCGCTTGTCGAGCCGGTCCTGGGGACTCTGGCGGATACCACTGTGGGCTCACTGTGGGCTGGCTGTGCGACGCGTGAATCCGCCCCACAGCGCGCTGTACAGTTTCCTGCGATGAGATTTGAGGTCCTCGGCCCCCTGCGAATTGAGCGAGACGGTGAACCAATCCCCGTGACGAGTGGCCGGCAACGAGCGTTGCTGGCAAACCTGCTCATTGTCGGAGGAGACGCCATCTCCGCGGATCGTCTGATTGAGGCGGTGTGGGGCGATGACTTGCCATCTGACCCGACCAATACCCTCCAACACGGTGTGGCGCAACTCCGCAAGCTCCTGGAACCGGGCCGGTCACGCAGTAATCCGCCGCGCGTCCTCATCTCCGAGGGTGCTGGTTACCGACTCGATCTCGAGGGTCACAGTGTCGACATGAATGAGTTTCAGAAAGCAGTCGACAGAGGACGGGAATTGCTAGACCAGGGCCAGCCCGGCGAGGCAACCGATGGGTTGACCGCCGCGATGGCGTTATGGCGCGGCCCGGCGTACGCCGACTTCGCGTACGCGGACTTTGCCCGAGCCGAGTCCGAACGGCTCAACGAGCTGCGTGTTCAATGTCGCGAGCTTCTGATTGATGCGACCTCTGCAGCTGGTGGCCCGGAGACGGTCATCTCGACACTCGAAGGGCTGGTGGTGGAGTTCCCTTATCGGGAGGGTCTCTGGAGCAGGCTGATGAAATCTCTGTATCAAACGGGGCGTCAGGCCGAGGCGTTGCGGGTGTACCGGGAGGCTGGCCGCGTGTTGGGTGACGAGCTTGGCATCGACCCCTCCCCTGAGCTCCGCGAGCTCGAAGAGCAAATCCTGCTCCAGGACCCCCTGCTCGAGCAGACGAAACGGCGCACCACCCGGCACAACCTTCCCGCGTTCACGACCAGCCTCGTGGGTCGGGACGAGGCCCTCGCTCAGGTTCTCGAGTACACAACATCCGCACGCCTCACCACACTGCTCGGGCCGGGAGGGTCCGGCAAGACCCGCCTGGCGATCGAAGCGGCTCATCGAGTGGTCAACAGCTACCCGGACGGCGTCTGGCTGGTCCGCCTGGATGACCTGACCGATACCAACCTCCTCGCGGCCACGATCGGTGATGCCGTGGGAATGCCAGAGAATCGTGATCGAACGGTGATCGAAACACTTGCTACACATCTCACCGAGAAGCGGTCACTTCTCGTTCTTGATAATTGCGAACATCTGATCGACGCCGTCGCCAGGCTCGGTGAGAAGCTGCTGGACAGGTGCCCATCGCTGGTCATATTGGCGACGAGCCAGGAGCCGTTGAATATCTACGGTGAACAGCGTCTTCCGGTACCCCCGCTCCAGCTCCCCGGTGACTCCGGGTCGCCGTTCGACGACATCGCCACGGTTCCAGCCGTTCAGCTCTTCATGGAGAGGGCATCGGCGATTGACCCTGGAATCGACCAGTCACCGACCTCCGTCGCGGCAGTGGCCAATATCGTGCAAGCGCTCGATGGGATTCCCCTGGCCATTGAACTGGCTGCGGCACGCACCGACCTGTTGACGCCGACCGAAATCGCCCGCCGTCTCGCCGATCGTTTTGAGATCCTGGACAGCGGTCCCCGGGACGCCCCACACCGACAAAGGACATTGCGCAACACCGTTGAGTGGAGCGCGGGGCTGCTCGACCCGGTCGAGCGATCGTTCTTCGAACGGCTCTGTGTTTTCTCGGGAGGTTTCGACGTCACGGCTGCGGCGGCCGTGACTGCTACAAGCGGGACACAGGCACTGTCGCTGATTGGAATGCTGGTGCAGCGATCTCTCATCACTCGCTCGTCTGCAGCAGCCGGCGAATCGCGGTATCGGCTTCTCGAGTCACTACGAATCTTCGGCACCGAGCAACTCGCTCAGAGCGGGGAACTCGATGCGACCCGCAACCTGCATCTGGACCACTACGCAGAACGCACGCTGCAGTACGACATCGCGCTGGCGGGGCCCGGGCAATCAGTCGCGTTCGAGGGGATGCTCGCCGACCAGGACAACCTCCGCTCCGCCATGGGGTGGAGCCTTGACTCTCGCCGCTTCCGGCCGGGGGTGATGGTGGCCGCGAGGGCGGGACGATTCTGGGACTGGCGAGGGAGTCTGGCCGAGGCAGTCACGTGGACCGATCGCTTCATAGAAGCGGTCGACGATCAGACAGTGCCCTCCCTTGCAATTCTTGTCTCGTGGGCCGGCTACTTCGCCTGGGAACTTGGCGAGACGAACCGGGCCGAAGATCTCATTGCCCGCGCAGTCAACATAGCTACCGAACAGGGCGACGACTATGGGCGGGCGATAGCCCTAACGAACTCTGCGATCCAGGCGCGAGTTGATGGTAACGCGGCGGATGCCGTCAAGATCGATGGAAATATACGCGAGGTCGCGCAGCAGATCGGAGACGGGTGGCTGGCTGCGTGGGCAGACAACCACGACGGGCTGTCGCTGCTGGGGATGGGGGATATTGCTGGTGCCCGGGCCGCGGGCGAAGCTTCGTTGCGTGGTTTCCGTGACCTGGGCGATAACCGGGCGACTGGCTGGGCCCTCACCGTCCTGGCGCAGATCGCCCATGACCGGGCCGACTATCCGAAGATCATCGAGCTGGCGGAGAAGGCTGCGACGTTGTCGAGCGCTGCAGGGGATGGGCGCAACGCGGCATGGGCGCTGGAACTCGCCGCAGAAGCTGCCACGGCATCCGGCGATGAAGCGGCCGCCACCCGCTTCGGCGCCGACGCCGACGAGCTCTTGCGCGAACGCGGAGTTTCGGTCTCCCCCTGGCGCCGCTAAGGGCTCCGGCGTTGATATGCGCAACGTATTGCCGCCCGTATCAACGCCTGACACCTGGGATCAGATCAGTCGGCCTTCCATACCGCCGGCGACAGTCACTACCTGGCCGGATAGATGACCGGATAGAACATCGGAAGACAGCACAACAACCTGGGCAGCGACGTCTTCTGGTCGACCAAGCTTCTTGAGTGACATCGTGGCGGTCACCCTGGCGAAGTGATCCTCGCTGAGGCCCCGCTCACCGATCATCGGTGTCAGGGTCCATCCGGGGGCGACAACATTCACTCTCACCCCGGGCCCGATCCGGGCTGCCTCGTTCTTGGCACTCATGAGTAGGCCGCTGAGGATCGCACCCTTGGCCGCGGCGTAGTCCGCATGACCGGCCTCTCCGAACGAGCCAGCGGTCGAAGCGATCATCACCAGTGAGCCAGTACCTGTCGTTGTGACGTGCTTGAGGAAGCCGCGGGCTGTAAGAAATGTGGAAGTGAGATTCGAAGCGAGGGTCTCGTTCCACCTGTCGAGCGACATCTCCCATAGCGGCGCATCCGGCTGTGGCCATTTGCCTGCATTGGCGACACACACGTCCAGCCGTCCGAGCGCCTCCACCGCACGGGGCACCAGCGCATCAGCTTGCGCCTCATCGCGTAGGTCGGCACCGATCGCGACTCCTCCGGCCTCTGCAGCCAACGCTTCCGCAGCCTCTTTCGAGGTGCGGTAATGGACGGTGACTTTGGCCCCGTCTGCCGCGAACATCTTGACGATGGCCGTCCCGATACCCCCGGCACCACCGGTCACCAACACCCCTTTTCCCGCCAGTCCTAAATCCATCGTGACTCCTCTCCGTGCCATCCGTCGAAAGTACCACCGTAAGGGCTCCGGCGTTGATACCGCGGGCCATATATCGCCCGTATCAACGCCGGACGAGCAGAAACGGCCTACCGTTAGTGGTAGATGCATATTTCGCCGGATGTTCTTGTTGATGCTCTTCGCAGCCAGGGGCTGCGGATCACTGTGGCGCGGCGGGCGGTTTGTGCTGTCGTCGCCGAACGTCATGGTCACCATCTCACGGCGGCGAGCATTCTCGAGGAGGCGAGAACGGAGCAAGGGGCAACGGTCGACCAGTCGACCGTCTATCGAACGCTGGATGCTCTCCAGGATGCGGGCTTACTGGCACATAGCCATCTCGGTCATGGACCGGCCGTCTATCACCTTGTGTCCGAAGCGGCCCATCAACACGTTGTCTGCAACGAGTGCGGTGCGACCGCTTCGATCCCCGCCGAAGATCTAGCCGACTGGGTGACAACCCTCCAAGAGAGCACTGGATTCGAGATCGACCCGACCCACTTCGCAGTGACCGGTCTGTGTGCCGAGTGCGCCGCTCGCCGCTAAACTCTTTGTTGCAAGTCGTTCGCAGTAAGGAGCCCCGGTGCACATTCCGGATGGGTTCATCAATGGAGTCACCTCCGCAGGTTTCGGCGTAGCCGCCGCCGGTGGTCTTGGTGCTGCTGTCAAACAGACCGGTAAGTACCTGAGTGAACGACAGGTCCCTTTGGCCGGGCTGGTTGCCGCGTTCGTTTTTGCGGCACAGATGATTAATTTCCCGGTTATCTCCGGGATGAGCGGCCACCTCCTCGGAGGGGTTCTAGCCGCAGTACTCGTGGGGCCCTGGGCTGGTTTTGTGATTCTCTCGGTCGTCCTCGTCGTGCAAGGAATCTTCTTTGCCGACGGGGGGCTATCAGCCCTGGGCCTCAACATCGTCAACATGGGTTTCCTCGGAGCGGTCGGTGGGTACGCCATCTACCGCACGCTGCTCAAGGTCCTTCCTAAGGGAGACCGTGGGCTGGTCCTTGCTGCCGGAATCGCAGCCGGCATTGCAGTACCAATCGCAGCGATGGGCTTCGTCGCGCAATACGCCATCGGAGGTGCCAGCAATGTATCGGTGGGTGCCGTGTTCACCGCGATGCTCGGGACTCACGTGTTGATCGGTATCGGGGAAGGTGTCATCACCGCACTAGTCATCGGTGCGGTAGTGGGAAGCCGGCCCGATCTTGTCTACGGCGCCCCCGAGTATCTGGGACGAAGAACCGAGGCTCTGGCGTGACGAACCGCAGATTGTTCGTGGTTGGCCTGGTGCTTGCCCTCGGCGTCGCCGTCGTGCTCGCACAGTTTGCCTCTTCATCCCCCGATGGCCTCGAGTATGTAGCCGAACAAGAAGGCTTCCTCGAAACTGCCGGTGACCACGACCTCGCCGAGGTACCGCTCGCAAACTACGGCGAGACCCTCACCAGCAACGGATGGGCCAACACAGCTGTCGCCGGCCTTGCCGGCACTCTGGCGACGCTGGCCATCGGATCCGGTGTCTTCTGGCTGGCCCGGAAGACCAATGGCGACGATCCCGAGTCGGCCTCCACCTGATGGCCGGAGTTAGTTGATGGGCGGCGGGCACGTCCACGCCTTGTATCGCCACGGCGACAGCACACTGCACCGGTTGCGACCGCAGACAAAGATCGCAGCGGCGTTCCTCTTCGTTTTCGCTGTGGTGGCGACACCGCGCGAGGCCGTGTGGGCGTTTGGGATTTATGCACTCGTGTTGATCGGCCTGGCGGCCTACGCCCGTCTTGGAGTGCGATTCGTCGCCACGAGGATGACAGTCGAGATCCCTTTCGTGTTGGCGGCCTTGCTATTCCCCTTCATTGCCGGGGGCGAGACGATCGAGGTGCTCGGCATCGGGCTCTCTCAGGCCGGCTTGTGGGATATGTGGAACGTCCTGGCCAAGGCCACACTGGGTTTGTTGACGTCGATCGTGCTGGCCGGGACCACCGAAGTTTCGAACATGCTGAAGGGACTCGATGCACTGCGGGTTCCCAGGGTCATCACGGCCATCATGGGTTTCATGATCCGGTACCTCGATGTTGTCCTCGGCGAATTTCGCCGGATGCGAGTGGCGATGCAGTCCCGCGCTTACAACCCGACGTGGATCGGGCAGGCGAAGCCGTATGCCACCTCTGCGGGAACAATCTTCGTCCGGTCGTATGAACGGGGCGAACGTGTCTACCTGGCAATGGCGTCACGCGGCTACACAGGTCACATGCCCAGCAGCCGCAGCGAACAGGCCTCGCGACAACAGTGGGCAACGGTCCTCATCGTTCCCGCCGTCGCCTGGGTCATCGCCGCCCTGGCCTGGTGGTCGCTATGAGTGTGCCGACCATCGCGGTCGTGGGCCTCGGCTTTGCCTACCCCGATGGCACTCCTGCGTTGCGGGACGTCGATCTCCACATCCATCCCGGTGAACGGGTGGCGCTGCTGGGGCCCAACGGTGCGGGCAAGACAACGCTAGTCCTCCACATGAACGGTATCCATATGCCGCAGCAGGGGGCTGTTTCGGTGTCCGGCCTGACACTGACCAAAGACAACGTCATGGAGATCCGCCGCAGAGTGGGCGTGGTGTTCCAAGACCCTGATGACCAGCTGTTCATGCCGACGGTACGAGATGACGTTGAATTCGGACCGCGCAATCTCGGATTAGAGGGCGCCGCGCTCGATGAACGGGTCAATACCGCCCTAGCCACAATGGATGTCGCCGATCTAGCCGACCGTCCCCCGAACCATCTGTCGTTCGGGCAGAAGAGACGGGTCGCCATAGCGGGTGTGCTGGTGATGGAACCAGAGATATTGGTACTCGATGAGCCGACCTCGAATCTCGACCCGGCGAGCCGCCGTGAGCTGGCGACTGCCCTCAAGAGCCTCACCACCACCCAGCTGATCGTCACCCATGACCTGCCGTTCGCTTACGAGATGTGTGAACGGGCCATCGTTATGGATCAAGGCAGGATTGTCGCAACCTCATCCACGCCCGAAGTGCTTGCCGACGACGGGCTCCTGCGGAGACACCGTCTTGAACTCCCCTACGGCTTTTCCGTAAAGGACGGCTTCCCCGTAGAAGACGGGGACTGACCCAAAGTGTCGTTCCAGGTAGCGGCACTACTCGCCGCATCGTCGTGGGCCATCGGTGGGCTCGTGGCAGCCGAACCGTCCCGACTTCTCGGGGGCCCCCGATTCGTCCGGCTCCGCATGGTCTATGTGACCATCACCCTGACACTCATCGGGCTGCTGGTCGATGGCTGGGGCACGGTTGAGGCCAGTGATTGGCTGCCGCTGGCAATCTCCGGTTTCATCGGTCTTGTCATCGGTGACGCCGCGCTGTTTGAAGCCTTCTCCCGGCTCGGGCCGCGCCGCACCGGGATGCTCTTCGCCGCCAACGCACCTATGGCTGCCGTGCTGAGTGCGTTCATCTTCGATGAGCAGTTTGGTGTGCTCGGCGTCCTCGGCACGCTGCTTGTCGTTGCCGGGGTCAGCCTGGCTATTGCTTACGGGACCCGCCCCGGCCAGTCACACACCTGGGAGGATATTCGGGGACCGCTCTGGGTAGGCGTGGTGTTCGGGTTACTTGGCGCCCTCGGCCAGGCAGTGGCCGTCTTGGTGGCCGATCCCGTTTTCGACGGAACCCTTGACCCCTGGGCCGGGGCCGCGGTACGGGCCGCCGTTGGCACCGTCGGCCTATTCATGTTCCGGCCATGGTTTGAGCGAGGTAACACCACCAGACCCAAGGTGGAGTTCACGGCCCGGCTTTGGGTTCTGATCCTTGCGTCGGGGACATTGGGCATGGTGATCGGCAAGACAATGATGCTGATCGCCCTCGCCGACGGTCCGCCGGGTCTGGTATCGATCCTCGTCTCCGTCGCGCCGGTTATTCAGTTACCGATCATCTGGGTCATTACCAAAGAGCGACCACCCGCAGGTGCCTGGCTGGGCTCGGCCCTAGCAGTCGCCGGCACCGGGATGGTGCTGGCGTGAACGCACAAGGAGTCTGCTCACCTCAGCGACTCAACGCAGCTACGGTCGTTACCCCTACGTCGTTCTTTGCTGAGCGCAACTTGTGGCCTCCAGATACGCCGGACTCGTTGACAACGCCGCGACACGGCTAGATTCTCGGGATGGCAACAGGTGGATCAACCAGAGTCGTTCTTGCCGCGTTCTTTGCGAACCTGGGAATAGCGATCGCAAAATTCGCAGGGTTCTCGGTGACGGGTTCGTCGTCAATGTTGGCCGAGTCGGTTCACTCAGTTGCCGATACCGGTAACCAGGCACTGCTGCTGCTCGGAGGTCGCCTGTCTAAGCGGGAGGCGGACGAGGAGTTTCAGTTCGGGTATGCCAGGGAGCGTTACTTCTGGTCCTTCGTCGTGGCGCTGGTGTTGTTCTCAATGGGCTCGTTGTTTGCGTTGTTCGAAGGTTTCGAGAAGATTCGCCATCCCGAGGAACTCGAAAACATCGGCTGGGCTTTCGGCATACTGGGTCTTGGCTTCCTGTTCGAAAGCGCGGCCTTCATCACCGCCGTCCGCACGTCAGCGGATCTCAAGGGTCGCCGCACCTGGTGGCAGTTCATCCGCACCTCGACGGTGCCGGAACTCACCGTCGTCTTGCTCGAAGACTTCGGGGCGCTCATCGGCCTGCTAGTCGCCATCTCCGCCATTGCCATCGCCACCATCGCCGACGCCCCGGTTTGGGATGGGATTGGCACCATGACCATCGGCGTCCTGCTGGGGGGGATCGCCATCCTCCTCGCCATCGAGATGAGGGGGCTACTCATCGGCGAGTCTGCGCGGCCCGGCGAGTATCAGAAGATCTGTGATGCCATCCGGAGCGCACCTCATGTCGAGGATGTCATCCACCTCCGTACCCAGCACTTCGGGCCTGAGGAACTGCTGGTCGGGGCGAAGGTCGCATTCAACCCGAACCTCACCTTCGCCCAACTGGCCGATGCGATCAATGAGGTTGAAAGGCTCGTACGCGAAGTAGTGCCGATCGCCCACCCGATGTACATCGAGCCCGACATCCGTCGCACCCCTGCCACAGATAGTGCTCCCGAAGATCACCACGCTTGATCCCGGTCTCGCTGGAATAAGATGTTGCCATGAAGGGCGACATCATCCTCGTCGGCGAGGAGCACACCGATGCAGCCGGCAAGATCATCGACAAGCTGTTCGGTGAGCTCTCGAGCACGGCGCGGCGGTACACGTTGACCGTGGCCGGGGAGTCCGGCAGCGGCAAGTCGGAAGTCGGCAAGGCGCTGGCCGACGAACTGGCCGGACGCGGCGTCACCGCAGTCGTCTTGCAGCAAGATGACTACTACGTCCTGCCGCCCCAATCCAACGATGCTGCCCGGCGTGCCAACTTCTGCTGGGTAGGCACCACCGAGGTCCGCCTTGATCTTCTCGACGAACACCTCGGGGCTGCCAGGAGCGGCGCAGCGTCGGTCGTCAAACCGCTCGTCATCTACGCCGAGAACCTCATCACCCAAGAGACCTTGTCGCTCGAGGGTGTCGATGTCGTTATCGCCGAGGGGGTGTACACGTCGTTGTGCGAAAACGTGGATCGTCGGGTGTTCATCGCACGCAACCGGCTCGAGACGATGCAGCATCGCATGAAGCGAGGGCGGGAAGACTTCGACCCGTTTATCGAGGACGTGCTGAAAAGGGAGCATGAGATCATCTCGCAGCACCGGGGTCGTGCCGACGTGGTTATCACCACCGACTACGACGTGGAGTTTGTGACAGTGTGACTAGGAGAGATCTTCCGGGCGAGTCCGACTACATCTCGGGCAAACACTCGTTCCTCGCAGGACTTCGTCCCCAAGATGCAATAGCCCTGCCGGTGGCAACGGTGCTCGGCCTGCTCCGGAATCGTTTTGGTGAGGCGGTCGATGTCGCCCTCTCGCCTGAGGCAATCGACCTGGATGGGCGACTCACGGACATTCCTGCCGAAGTGGTATCACCCAGGGCTACCGAGCAGGATGCCTCCTGGCTCAAGACCAGCAACATGGTGGGGATCAATGTCCGCACCGTCGGCGACTACGCCGGTGTCGTTAAATACGCTCTCACGCTTCCAGGCGCGTTTGATTCGATACACCTGCTGCCGATCTGGGAGCCGGGCGTGGTCGAGAGCCTGTACGGCATAGCCGGGTGGAACCTCAACACTGCGTTCTACTCGCAGGAGTTGCGAGACCTTGCACCCCATATCGACACTATCGAACGCCAGCTGCGGGCCACGTCGAACCTGCTTCACGTCATGGGCAAGACCATCGGGATGGACGTGATCCCCCACACCGACCGGTTCTCCGAAGTGGCCATGGGCAACCCCGATCTGTTTGAGTGGATGCGGGTTCGGGATCGGGAGATCGTTGACCAATCGGAGTCGCTCAACCAGGTCGCCATGGAATCCATATACCGGTGGCTAGTCGACGTCGATAGCGCCGCCGCACCGCTCGCTGTGCCCCCCGATGCGGATTCCTTGTTCGGCTCGGATGAGGACGAGCGGCTCGCTGTGATGTTTGGTGCCAAAGGCGACGTCTACGGCAGGAACAACCGTAGGGTGGAGCTCATCAAGCACCTCAAGTCGGTGGGACTCGAGCCGGTTCCGGCAACCATGGGTGTGCCGTACCGCGGCATCATGGTCGACCCCGACCCGTCGCACACGGTGATCGACGACTACGGGATGGAGTGGCCGGACTTCGTCATCACCCGGCCCGAGTACATGTCCCGGGTCTTCTCGCCGCTCGCCAGATTCAAGTTCTACGGTCGGCTCGATGACAACGCTAACTGGGGGATCGACTTTGCGAAGCCGCGGCACCACGTATGGGAGTACGTGTGTCAGCACTACGCCCGCACTCAGCACATCGGCAATTTCGATTTCATGCGCGGGGATATGTCCCAC
This sequence comes from Actinomycetota bacterium, assembly GCA_034660155.1. Lineage (GTDB taxonomy): Bacteria > Actinomycetota > Acidimicrobiia > Spongiisociales > UBA5794 > JAAETI01. The sequence goes on from JAYEIP010000138.1 coordinate 11,508, forward strand.
GTGCAGATGCGGCCCGATGGCGTCCCCGATGAAGTGGACGAGTATTACGACATCCTCGGCGCGGTGAAAACCCATATTCAACGCAAGGCGCAGGCTCCCTGGTTTGGCTACTTCGCCGAGACATTCCTGCCGCCGCGCGATTCCTTCCAGTTCGGTGAGGAGCTCGACCATCTCGAAGCGTCGTTGGCGGACGTGACCCTCGGCGACATGCAAGCCACCGTGGTCGGCAGCC
>JAYEIP010000139.1:0-2350 GCA_034660155.1 Actinomycetota bacterium
CCGTACTCCCGCCCGACATCTTCCCGGGTGGCGGACCAACCGGCCTTGCCGAGTTCTTTGGAGACCACATGGTCGTCAACGGAATGGTCTGGCCGCAGATGGACGTGGAGCCGCGTAACTACCGGTTGCGGTTGCTCAACGGGTGTGACAGCCGTTTCCTGGCGGTGCAGTTCTTTGAAGTGCCGGCAGGCGCAACAGACTTCAGCGGCGCCATCCAGCAGCTCGACTTCACGGTGATCGGAAGCGACCAGGGTCTGGCCTCGAGCCCGACCACGGTCGACACCCTGCTCGTCGAGACCGGCTCGCGCTACGACATCATCGTCGACTTCAAGGACGTGACGGCGGGCAACAGGGTCATCATGAAGAACATCGGCGGCGACGAGCCCTTCGGTGGCGACATACCGGGCCCGCAGGTGTTCGGAGAGACCGATCGCATCATGGCATTCGATGTCGTGCTGCCTTTGGATACGGCGGTAAAGGACGTCAGTCCGACGAGCGGCAACCCGGTTCCGGTGGTCGTCCCAACGCCGACCCGACTCCGCAAGGTGGCGCTGTTTGAGGGTATGGACGAGTTCGGAAGGCTCCAGCCTTTGCTGGGCACCGCCGAACCGGCCACCGACTACATGGGCAATCCAATCAACTGGCCGAACACACCCGATTACATCAATGCGGGCCTTGTCGGGCAGATGGAGGGTTCCATCGGGTGGCACAGCCCGACGACGGAGAACCCGGCGCTCGACTCCACCGAGGAGTGGGAAGTCTGGAACGTGACCGGCGATGCCCATCCGGTGCACTTGCACCTGGTGCACTTCGAGGTGCTGGGCCGCGAGGAAATCGTCTGGGACAGCCACACAACTGAGGACGACCGGCTCATCCCCAACGATGATTACGCAACGCCAGCCGAAGACGGAACGTACCTCGTCGCCCAACCGGTCCTGCAACACAACGGCCTGGTCGGCGATGGATTCAGGATCGTCAACAAGACCTACGGGTCGGTGCTTCCGCAACCTGCGGAGTACGTCGAGAACGCCCCCAAGGATATGGTCACGGCTTTGCCGGGCCAGATCACCAGGATCAAGGCGACCTTCGACAAGCCGGGCCGTTACGTGTGGCACTGTCACATCTTGTCCCATGAGGACCACGAGATGATGCGTGTGCTGCACGTCGGCCCCGGTGCCTAGACCCGTATTCACTCGAACCGGGAGGGAGCCGCTTACGGGCGGCTCCCTCCCTTTTTGTGGCCTCGTGCTTGCGTGACACGGCACCTTTCCTCCGTGTCCGAGATCGCCATCCGCCATACGACAGAGGGGCCGCCCCGCGGTCGGGACGGCCCCTCTGCTCGGTACTCGGTCGCTACTCGCCCACCTCGAACGCATAGAGCTTGTCGTTGCCCGTCGTCCCAAGGAAATCGGCCAACGAGGCGTAACCCGAACCCCAGTAGACGCTGCCGTTGACAACCGCGGCGCCGGCGTTACAGGAACCACCGCTGGCGAAGCCCCACAGGACGTTGCCGGTGGCGGCATCCATGGCGTACATATGCCCGTCGACGTCGATAGAACAGCCGAACACGACTCCGTTGGCCACCGTTACCGGACCCTGATTCAAGTTGCCGGGAATCGGGTCGGGTGTCTGCCACAGGATCTCTCCGGTCGCAGCGTCGAGCGCACTCCAGAACCCGTAGTCAATGTTCTCGCCGCCGACCAGATCCCAGCTTTGGCGGCCGGCATTGGCATTGGCCGTGTACACCCGTTCGCCATCCACCGCCGAGCCCCAGATGAGGCCACCGAGGACGCCTCCCGGGCTGGCTTTGGTTACCCACACCACGTCACCGGTGTCCGGATCGAGCGTCCAGTACTGACCGCTCTTTTGGCCCGCACCCAGCAGATCCGTCGGCTTGCCATCGTTGTTGACGGTAAACAACGCCGGACCTTCGCCGAAGTCCAGGTCTGGACCTGACGGTGAGGTGCAGTTGGCTCCCCCGAAGAGACACGCCACGGTCCAAGAGTCAAACGGCAGCGCCCGGGTAGCCCACTTGATCTCCCCGGTGCCCAAGTCGAGCGCCATGATCGAGTCGAAATGATTGTCGGCGGCCATGCACGCCTCAACGGCGTCCGGATCGCCCTCATTAGCTGCGACACAGTCGAGGACATCCTGAGGCACCGTGTAGTTGTTGCCCGTCGTCACATATAGCGAGCCCCGCTGCGGGTCCACCGCCGGGGTGGGGCCCCATACCGAATTGCCGCTATAACCGTCGATGCCGGGAACGGTGGAAGTCTTCCACACGAGCTCACCAGTGTTCACATCAAGAGCGACCACACTTCCCCGGAAGGTACAACACGGGTAGCCGGGA
>JAYEIP010000140.1:0-2321 GCA_034660155.1 Actinomycetota bacterium
CTTAAAAAGAAGCCATTATGATACTCTTCTTCAGCAGTTTTTGAAATTACTTCAAACTTTTTATTGAGTTTCATCTTTCTGTTTTTAGTAGCCATTAGATCTTCACCCTTTTTATAAGATTATAAACCAGTACCAGCTACGGGGCGGATCGTCGACGACGACGACGATGCCTACATCGCGTAGGGCCCGGATGTGTTCGGAGATCGTCGACTGTGCCAGACCGGTCTCCGCCACGATGTCGTTCTCGATGTGGGGACGGCACTGGGACAGGTAGCGCACGATCTTCACCCGATTCGGGTTGCCCATCGCCTTGGCGAGTGCTGCCAGCCGCTCGTCGGTGATCGGCTCCGGGGGCGGTGCGTGCAGGTTCATATCCACACAGCTCTGCGGTGGCTGGATATCCATACGCTCAGCATCGGTCGGTTTGATGCCCGAAACCAGAGGCCAATGGTCCCTAACGCGGCAGAGTCGGGATCGGCCGTGTCCCGACCCCGATTCTGCCTCGTCCCCCCTACCCCCCTTTGCCCCGATCAGATCGACCGGTTGGTTGGGCCGCCGTCCGGTCACCGCCGGGGAAACCTTTGTTCGTGTCCACCACCCGGCCCGATCCAGCTTGCGCCGCGACCCTATGACATAGGGGCGATTCGCGGTAGGGACCATCGGGCAACGCCGATATTGGGCCCACAGATTGAGGTGACCGTTACGGCCCAGGGCCGGTGCGGGCACATATGACGCTCTTCTGCTGTATCCGTGGGTGGATTGGTGGAGGTTGACGCGGGCTGCACCCTGTCTGCTTCTAGGTTTTCGCGCTGTGTAACGGCTCGAAAACATGAGGAGCAGAACAGGGTGCAGAACAACAGGGTATGGCAACGTGCGTGTGGGTTGACCCGCACCGTTGTTGAAGGGGTTCGTTTCGACGACGAAACCGGTGCGATCGTCGTGTCGGTTCGACCTGACGCCAGGGCAAGGGGGCGTTGCGGCCAATGCGGCAGGAGGTCACCGGGCTATGACAGCGGCGATGGCCGGCGACGCTGGCGGGCTTTGGATGCTGGGACAACCAGAGTGTTCATCGAAGGTGATGCTCCAAGAGTCGAGTGCCGCACCCACGGTCAGACTGTGGTGCAGGTCCCGTGGGCGAGACATGGTGTGGGCCACACCCGCGACTTCGATGCGATGGCGGCCTGGCTTGCGGTGCGGACGTCGAAGAGTGCGACCTGTCAACTGTTGGGGGTGGCGTGGCGGACGATCGGGTCGATCATCACCCGTGTTAACAACGATGTCGAGGCCACCGTTGATCGTCTCGAGGGTCTGCGGCGGATCGGGATCGATGAGATCTCATACAAACGGGGCCACCGCTATCTGATCGTGGTGGTCGACCATGACACCGGTCGGCTCGTCTGGGTCGGACCAGGCCGGTCTGAGGCTGCACTCGACGTGTTCTTCGACGAGCTCGGCGAGCAAAGAGCAGCCGAAATCACCCATGTTTCAGCGGACATGGCCGACTGGATCGCCAAGACCGTGGCCCGGCGTGCCCCCAATGCCATCCGGTGTGCCGACCCCTTCCACGTTGTCGCCTGGGCGATCGAAGCCTTAGACGTGGAACGACGCCGAGCCTGGAACCAAGCCAAGGGCCGCAAGATCAAAGCATCCCCTGGCCGTCGAGGACGAACCACCGGCAACTCCCGACAGATCGCCAGGTCACGCTACGCGCTGTGGAAAAACCCTGATGATCTCAACCCACGTCAACGTCACCAGCTCGAATGGATCGCCAAAACCGACCCCAGGCTGTGGCGGGCCTACCTCCTCAAAGAAGGACTCCGCTACGTGTTCGCTGTCAAAGGAGAAGAAGGCAAAGAAGCACTCCACCGTTGGCTGTCATGGGCCCGCCGGTCACGGCTCCCAGCGTTCATCGAACTCGCCAAGAAGATCACCAGACACCGTCAAGCCATCGACGCCAACCTCGACCACGGCCTCTCCCAAGGCCTCATCGAATCGACCAACACCAAGATCCGGCTACTCACCAGAATCGCCTACGGGTTCCACGGCCCCCAACCCCTCATCGCCCTCGCACTACTCGCCCTCGGCAGCCACCCACCCCAACTCCCAGGCCGAAACTGACCCACGGATACGACAGGAGAGCGACATATGAGCTACCTGCATCCCAGGGGGGGCCGCCCATATTGCCTCCTGCTAGGGCTATCTGGGATGGTCCCCGCGTAGAGTCAAAGGACAAAGGTGGCGACCGCATAGGGACTTCGCTGGATCAGCGGCGGGCGCTAACGACCGCCGCTGAAGGCGCTGGTCACCGACTCAAGGCCGAC
>JAYEIP010000141.1:0-11582 GCA_034660155.1 Actinomycetota bacterium
ATCGACGATGCCGCACGGCGGAGCTGGCTTGTCATGCCAAACATCTCTCATCGCGGAAGTGATTGTGTGAACTGGTAAGTCTCGATGGCAAGATCCCGGGCCGCCTGCCAAACCCGAAGCTGCTGATAGTCGTGCATGGCTCAATCGTCACCAAAACCGGTAAGGATTGGAAGGCCTCTGTATTTACCTAGTGCCTAGGACCAAGTACCGACAATGGCCCCGCCGCTATCAGATCATTCCACCCGCGCCAGCGTACCCAGATAGAGCTCTATCACCTTTGGGTCGTTCAACAACGCGGCGCCCGTGTTTGTGTACGCGTTCGTGCCCTGATCCAGTACGTAGCCGCGGTCGGCGATTTGGAGACAGCGTCTGGCGTTTTGCTCCACCATGATGATGGCGACGCCGGTGCGGTTGATCTGCTTGGTGCGGATGAATACTTCATCCTGCAGTGCCGGGGAGAGGCCGGCCGACGGCTCATCGAGAAGAAGCACCTTTGGCTCCATCATGAGTGCCCGACCCAGCGCAACCATCTGACGTTCGCCTCCAGAGAGGGACCCCGTCCGCTGCTTGAGCCGCTCTCCTAGACGGGGAAACAACTCGGAGACGACGGCGATGCGTTCCGCGGCCTTCTTCGGGCGGAGGAAGACCCCCATCTCGAGATTCTCCCGGACCGTCATGCTGGGGAATACGTTGTCGACTTGCGGCACGTAGCCGATGCCGCGCTCAACCAGTTCGTGGGCCTTCATATCGCTGATGTCTTCGCCCTCAAAGGTGACGCTGCCGGAGCGGACATCGATGAGGCCGAACAACGCCTTGAGCATCGTCGACTTGCCGGCACCGTTGGGGCCGATGATGCCGACTAGTTCTCCGGGACCCAGTTCGAGGTTGACTCCGTTGAGGATGTCGACGCGCGGGACGTACCCGGCGACGACGTCATTAATGACAATCAGCGGTTCACTCATTTCGATGATGCTTCTCTTCGTCGATTTCATGGAGGACATCGGCGATCTCCTCCAGCTCTTCATCCCAGAGCTCCTCGTCTTCCGCCATGAACTTCTCTTCCTCTTCAATCGATAGGGGAGCGTCATGATGCGATCCCAGATAGGCGTCGATGACCTTCTGGTTAGCGGTGATAGTCCGATGGGGACCTTCGGCGATGATCTGACCTTCAGACATAACGACAACCCAGTCTGAGATGTCACGCACGACGTCCATGTCGTGCTCGACGAACACGATGGAAATACCTTGATCCCGCAAATCCTTCACGTGACCGAGTAGTGATTGTGTCAGGGCGGGGTTCACGCCGGCCATCGGCTCGTCCAGCATGATGATGTCGGGCTCGGCCATCAAGGCACGTGCCATCTCGAGGAGCTTGCGTTGCCCCCCCGACAAGGTGCCGGCGTACTCGTCCTTCATATGATCGAGCTTGAACCGTTCGAGCAGCCCCAACGCCCGCTTCTCGATCGCCCGTTCTTCCCCCTTCCACAGGGGTGGAATCAGCGCTTTCCAGAATGTTTCCCCACCCTGGCCTTTGGCGCCAAGCTTCATGTTCTCCATGACGCTCAACTTGGTGAGCGACTTTGTTAGCTGGAAAGTCCGCACCATGCCGAGACGGGCCAGATTGTGCGGCGACCGGCCATCTATCGGCGTGCCATTGAACTTGGTCTTGCCGGTATCCGGCTTGTCGAAACCACTAAGCAGGTTGAAGAACGTGGTCTTGCCCGCACCGTTGGGGCCGATCAACCCGGTGATGACACCACGCTGAATCTCGAGATGCTCCACATCGACAGCGATCAAGCCACCGAAAGTGCGGCGCATATGGTTGACCTCGAGGATGGGATCTGGCTTGGCGACACCCACCTCGTGTGGGGTGGACGCTAAAGCCACACCTTGCAGTTCTTGAGAAGGGATAACGCTATCTGGCATCGAGGGCCATCTCCTCTTTGGACCCGAAGATACCCTGCGGGCGGAAGATCATCAGCAGAGCCAGGCTGATACCGACGACCCAGAACTGAATCTGGTCGACCTGGCTGGTATCCATCACCGACGTCGGGATAATCCCTTCGTCGACCAGACCGCGTCCGAGGTTGCGGATGAAAGTGATCAGCCCCCAATAGAGGACGGCGCCGACGATAGGTGACCATACCTTTCCAACACCACCGAGAATCAACACCAGCCAGAAGAAGAAGGTGAGTGGTGCGACAAAGAAGTCTGGCTGGACGGTGGCGTTTCCGATGGCAAGCACCATTCCGGCGAATCCACCGATGACGCCACCCAGGATGAGCGCTTGCATCTTGTACCAGTAGGCGTTCTTGCCGAGAGCGGACACCGCGTCCTCATCCTCTTTGATGGCTTTGACCACGCGGCCCCACGGACTGTTCATCAGTCGCCATACGAGCACTGCACACAGCAAAACAACGGCCCAACCAAGGAGGATGGAGAAGAACTGCGTACCCCGGTATTGCCAGGGTCCAAAGCCGTAGGTCTGGCTCGGGTCGAATGGGCTGAGATCCCGGAACGGCCCGACGAACTCGTTGAGCCCCTCGGCGCCGCGGGTGATACCGCGCAGCGCTGTAGATCTAGCGAGCAGCCGGATGATCTCTGCCGCGACGATCGTGACGATGGCCAGGTAGTCCGCTCGCAGGCGCAACGTGGGAACCCCCAGGATCAGAGCAAAGGCTGCGGCGAACAGCATGCCCACGATGACTGCGAGGATGACGTTGTCCTGCCCCCAATAGGTAACGGTTAGGCCCATTCCATATGCACCCATTGCAACGAACCCAACCTGGCCGAAGTTGAGCAGGCCGGCATACCCGAAGTGAACGTTGAGCCCGATGGCGGCGATGGCGTAGACGGCGGCGTTGAGCGCCACGGCCTGAGCAAATGTTTGCTCGAAGATGAACCCCCAGTCGAGGGCGGCGAGGTGCATAGCTAACCGACCCTTTCAGCACGTCCCAGGATGCCCTGCGGACGGATTATCAAGACCAGAATCAGCAATGCGTAGGCACCTACGTTCTTGAGCTCGGTGGGGATGAAGAGCGTGGAGAGTTGGATACCGATTCCCACCACGAGGCTTCCCACCAGCGCACCGTAGGCGGTGCCGAGACCGCCCAATATGACGCCGGCGAAGATGAGGAGGAGGATGCGGAAGCCGATGTTCCAGCTGACCTGTTCGGACAGGCCGATGAAGACCCCACCGAGAGCGGCGAGCGACCCACCAAGGGTCCACACGAACCGGATGACACGCTGCACGTCAATCCCGGACGATTCGGCGAGGTCGCGGTTGTCGGCGACGGCTCGCATCGCCTTGCCCATGCGGGCCCGCTGTATGAACAAGCCGACACCGGCGAGCACCATGATCGAGATAATCGCGGTGATCAAGTCCTTCGGAGTGATTTCGATGAGACCGAGGTCGAGGGCGGATTGGGCGGTGTAATCCTTGAAGAAGCGAGGCGTTCCGCGGAATCCGAACAAGAAGAGATAGCGAAGCAGGATGCCAATACCGATGGTCACGACCATTTGAGCGATAAGGCTGGCCCCTCTGCGGCGGAGCGGTGCGAATAGGAGCCGGTCGAATGCGTAGCCGAGGGCCGCCCCGCCGACTATCGCAAAGAGTGTGGCGAAGATGAGGTTGATGCCATCGCCAAACGGGGCAGGCCACCCCTCCATAAATCCGAATGCTCCGGCCAGGCCGTAGAAGTTGAACAAGTAGGCGAGCAGCATTCCCCAGCCGACCATTTCGCCGTGGGCGAAATTGACCAGACCGGTGGTACCGAAGATCAAGGACAGGCCGATCGCGGCCATGCCTAGGAACAGGCCGAATTTGATGCCCTCGACGGTCAACTGAGCGACCTGCCGCAGAGTGATCCCGGAGTCACCCGATGACCCTTCGCCCTGGACCAATGCAAAGATGGCCGCTCCGGACTGACCCTCTTCGACAACGACCGTGGCTGTCGCCCGGTCGGGGTCACGAAGGTTGATTCCTTCGGGGAGTGAACCCGGATCGATCTCGAGTTCGTAGGTGCCCGGGCCCGGAAGAGCCAGTTCGATCCGGCCTTCGTCGTCGGTTGTGCCCTCGCCGACTGTCGCACCGCTTTCGTCGCGGACGGTGAACGCAACGTCGACGGCGGCGGTCTTCTCGCCGGTCTCCACGTCGGTGTACCGGAGTCGGACGCTAACGCTCTCGCCCTCCGCCACGGCGACAAGGGGTGTCATCCCGAGCATCAGCAGCACAAGGCCGGCTATTGCAGAGGCCCGGATAAGGAGGGACCGTATGCCAGAGCTGTGGGTCCGTTGTGTGATGTGGGTGGAGTCGTTCACGGTCGGGCAGCATACATGAAGGGGAACGCACCGCGCCTAAGGCAGTCCGTCTTCGGTGGAAGCACGTGTGATGGGGATCGGGTGACCGTCTCGGCACTATGGTTCGGAGACGATGGCCGATACGAAGATCAGCAGCGAAATTGGACGGCTCCGGACGGTAATAGTGCACCGTCCCGGGATCGAGATTGCTCGCATAACACCAGAGAACAAAGAGGCGCTGCTCTTCGATGATCTGTTGTGGCTCGAGCGGGCGCAGGAGGAGCACGACCGGTTCACATCGATCATGACCGACTGGGGCGTCGAGGTTCTCTATTTCGAGCAGTTGCTACGGGATGTACTGGACATTGACGAAATCCGGGGCCAGATCGTCGATGACATCATCACACCTGCACGATGTGGCTCTGGTGTGGCCGAGCGATTGCGCGCCAGCATGCGAGAGGCGTCGTGTGACAGGGTTGTCGAGGTGCTACTCGGCGGTCTGCTGGAGCGAGAGCTACCAGAGTGGGGTGTTGACCCGCTGTTCGCGGACCTGGTTTCCGACCGCTTCCACTACGTGCTGCGACCTTTGCCGAACCTGCTCTTCATGCGTGACAACGCGGCATGGGTCAACGACGGACTGGTCTTGAATGTCCTGGCGACTCCAGCCAGGGAGCGCGAGTCGATCTACATGAAGGAAATCTATCAGCATCATCCACGCTTCCGGGATAGGGCGTTCCCGGTGTGGTTCGGTACCGGCGAGGATGACCATTATCCGGCAACCATCGAGGGCGGAGATGTCCTTGTGCTTAGCGAGGACACAGTCATTGTCGGGCTCGGTGAGCGGACGGCTCCTGCGGCTGTCGAGTTGTTGGCGAGGAGGCTCTTCGTTGGTTCAGCAGTGCGCAACGTCATCGTCGTCCATCTACGCCAGGCCCGGGCGGTAATGCATTTAGACACGGTTTTTACCATGGTCGACAGGACAGTATTCAACGTCTTCCCGGGCCTCCTCGAAGAGGTGGATGTCCACGTCATCACTCCTGCTCCGGACGGCCTGGCGGTTGTTCGTGCTGATGGGCTCGAGGACGCATTGCGGTCGACTCTCGGCCTCGACGAGATCACCTGTGTGGCAACCGGGGGCGATGCGATTGGACAGTTGCGTGAGCAATGGGATGACGGCAACAACACATTGGCGATCGAACCCGGTGTTGTGATCGCTTATCAACGAAACCAGGAGACCAATCGCCGGTTGCGGGATGCCGGGATCGAAGTACTCGAGTTGGACGCTTCCGAGCTGTGCCGGGGACGGGGTGGCAGCCGGTGTATGACACAGCCCATCTTGCGAGATCCGCTTTCGTGACAATGGAAGCAGTGCCGCTGCCCGGCCAGATTCACGATGCGATGATCGCCCACGCCCGGTTCTGTTTACCCGAGGAGGCCTGTGGCCTTATGGCCGTCGACCATGAGGGTGCGATCCGGATGGTCTACGCGACAACAAACGTTGTTCGATCCCCGGTCCGGTTCACGGTTTCGCCGAATGAGCACTTTGGGGCACTACGGCACGCCGAGAGACAGGGATGGGTCATCGCCGGGTCCTTTCATTCTCACCCAGATTCTGCTGCGTACCCGTCGGCGAGTGATGTCGCCGGTGCGCTGGACCCAACCTGGCTCTATGTGATCGTGGGCATGGGCAACGGCGGTCCCGTCTTGAGGGGATTCAGGATCAGGGGCTCGAAGGTGTCTGAGATTGTGTTTTGGGAGTCACCGTGACAACTCCGGAACGTTCGGATCATCTCACCATGTATGGTCTGGTGGGTGTCGCGATGCACGTCGTGGTGGGTGTCCTGGTGGTCGCCTCCTTTAGTGTGATCCCTCTCGGCTGGATACTGGTTCTGGTTGTGCTGTGGTTGGCGGGGTCCGTCGTCGGTGCCGCTATGTGGAAGCGAACGGTGTGGGTTCCATTACTCGCATCGATCTTTGTCTCGGTGATCTGGATGACCACTTTCTTTATGAATAGGTGAGCGACAAATGAGACTAGGTGCAGTAGTGGATGGGAGTAGCGGCTTCGCCGCTCAGCTCCCTGTTTCGTCCGGCAAGACTGCGTCGCCGGGCGAGGTCCGCACGGATGGGCTTCGCCAATCCGCGCTGACCCTTGATGTGTTGGGGTGTTCCGGCACCTACCCGACTTCCGGCCAGCCGGCGTCCGGGTACTTGCTCAGCCACGGGATCACTCGAATCATGTGCGACGCAGGCTTCGGCACATTTGCGGAGCTGATGGGGAGGATGGAACCAGATCAGTTGGATGCCGTAGTGCTCTCGCATCGCCATCCCGATCACTGCATCGACTTCCTAGCTCTTCATCACGCGTTGGCTTATGGGCCGTATGAGCGGGTGGGCTTGCCGGTGTTCTGTGCTCCCGGTCTTGCGTCGCGGCTTGCTGAATTCGTCGGCGCAGGCGAGGGGCACAGCTTCCACAGGATCTTCGACTTTCACGAGGTCGGAGAGACCAATCATGTGATCGTCGGAACGTTCGATCTCAGGTTTGCGGTCGCCGCCCATTCGGTACCGACGGTCGCCACCCGTTTTGAGGCTGATGGTAGGTCTCTCACCTACTCCGCCGACACCGGGCCGGGTGGCGGTTTTCCCGGCTTGGCTCGTGGGAGCAACGTGATGCTGTGCGAAGCATCCATCGAGGGGGAGCGGGGTGACCATCATTTCATCCATCATCTGACGGCTACAGAGGCTGGCCAGATTGCCCATGATGCGGAGGTGGAGACTCTGATCCTGACACACCTGCCGCCTAGCCTGGATAGAGCGCAATCGGTGGCGAAGGCTCGTGAGGTTTTCGGCGGAACGGTTGAGCTTGCTTCCCCCGGCGATGTTTTCGAAGTGTGACAATGAAGAGCAGCAGTGGATAGCAGTAGCGGCTTCGCCGCCTAGTTCCCTGTTTCGCCTGGGAAGACTGCGTCCCCGGGCGATGGATGAGCGGATGGGTTTCGCTAAGCCGTTCATCCACTCGGCGACCGAGGCGATAGAGACTGAGGGATACAAATGAGAGATGAGCGCAAGGTCGACGAGCTGCGCCCGGTCGTAATCCGGCGTGGCTACACCGAGATGACACCAGGGTCGGTGTTGGTTGAGATGGGCAAGACCCGGGTGCTGTGCACCGTCTCGATAGAAAAGGATGTCCCGCCGTGGATGCGCGGAACCGGCAAGGGCTGGGTGACCGCGGAGTACTCGATGCTGCCGGGCTCGAGCAGGCAGCGGGTGTCGCGCCGTTCCATCAGCGGCGGCCGCACCAAGGAGATCCAACGATTGATAGGCCGATCGCTGCGGGCCGCTATCGACGAGGAGGCCATGGGCGAGATGATGGCGCGGGTCGATTGCGACGTGCTACAGGCGGACGGTGGCACACGGACGGCCTCCATCACCGGCGCCTGGGTGGCACTGGCCGACGCATTTGATCAGATGGTCGACGAGGGATTGCTGGAGAGCTCACCGATTGTCGACCACATCGCGGCAGTGTCGGTCGGTGTCGTCGATGGTGCCGTGTTGCTCGACCTCGAGTACAAAGAGGATGTCTCTGCCGATACGGACTGCAACGTTGTTATGACGGGGTCCGGCAGATTTGTCGAGGTGCAGGGCACCGCCGAGGGTGTGGCGTTTGATCGCACGGAACTGGACCGGATGCTTGACCTGGCGTCTGCCGGGATCGCCACCTTGGTGGAACAGCAGAAGGCCTCGCGGGCCTGACGATGCTGCTGAGTCGTCTGGTAATCGCTTCGAAGAACCAGCACAAGATCGTCGAGATCCTCGATGTGTTGGCCTCCACGGGTCTTGAGATCGAATTGGTGGATGATGCCGATTGGCCGGATGTGGCGGAGACCGAGACCACTTTGAAGGGCAACGCGCTCCTAAAAGCGCGTGAGGTGCGGAGGCATACGGGATTTGCGGTCATCGCCGACGACACTGGTCTCGAAGTCGATGCCCTCGACGGTGAACCAGGAGTGCATTCTGCGAGGTTTGCGGGGCCCGACGCCACCTATGAGGAGAACGTTGACGAACTGTTGCGTCGTATGGACGGTATTGAGGGCCGGGTCGCACGCTTTCGCACTGTGATGGTACTGATTGACGACACCGGGGCGGAACTGGTTGTGGACGGTGTCATGGAGGGGTCGATCACGAATGAGCGCCGGGGAACCAACGGCTTTGGGTACGACCCCGTGTTTCTGGTCGGTGACCAGACGTTTGCTGAGATGGGCACCGCGGCCAAGAACAAGATCTCGCACCGGGCACTCGCGCTACGAGCGCTGGCCGCGGAGCTATCCAGAGGGGCTTAGCCGCGGCACGTTGGCTTGTACGAGCAGCGGGAAGGAGTCGAGGCGGATACGTCGATTCCGTAAGTTCAACCTTCCGCTTCGTTTCCAATTCTGATCCAATGGTGAGGCAACGCATCCACGCGAGAAAGGAGGGGAAGAATGACGTGGAATGCAGCTCTCGTGATCAAGTACAGCGTGCCTATACCCGGCCGCGAAGCCAAGGCGATGGAGGTCTTCGCCACCGCTCTCACTGTCTTCGGCAATCTTGCGACAGACGACAAGTGCACCGAGCCAAAGGTGTTCCATCATCTTGTCGGAGGCGGGATGATGATCGTCAAGACCGAGACCGTCGAGAAGGCACACGAGATCCTCGAAGTGGACGAAGTCCGCGATGTCATCGACAAGGCGATGTTCACGGTTAGCGACTTCGAGGTCGAACTCATGGTCACCGGCGAGCAACTTATGAGCAATATGGCGAAGTATGTAGCGATTGGAACAGAGCTCGGCTACATCTGATCGACTGCCGACCCGAGAGAGGCGCCGTGGTGGGGGGCGCCTCTCTGCAGGTCTCAGGTGGTGCTCCCGGCGAACCGACCGCCGTCCATCTGGTACCAACTCAAACAGCCCCGCCGAGTTGCGAGCCGTTACCCGATGGCGCAGTAGGTCGCGATGGAGCCGTAGCTACGCCCGGTCAGAAGGTGCCTTGTTGGCTGCCGGGTGTGCCGGTTCGACAAGGAGCCCCGGCTCTGTCACTGCAACACCTTGACGAAATGAATGTCGTCCGGTTCCATGGCATAGAGGTGTGGATGAACAGGATCCGCAAGTTCACAGCCTCGGTTCCGGTAGAACCCGACGGCGGATCCGGTCGAGACGGACGACACGTACATCGACTCTGCGCCAGCGTCGACTGCAACTTGTTCCGCAGCGCTCCAGAGTGCCGACGCCACGCCCTTACGACGATGCGCTCGTGTCACGTGTAGAAAAGCCAGCCATGCCAGCGGAGGTTCGAACGCACCATGAATCACAGCCACACCGCAGAGACTTTCGCCATCAAAGGCACCTAGCAAGACGGCTCCACCGGCGACCAGCGGCTGACAGAAGGCGATCCTTGCCGCCACGCTATACGGCCCCGCCCCAACCGGATCCCACGGCGGTAGAACGCTCATCGACACCGGCCGCTTCACGAGCCGACCCTCGGTCACCGCGTACTCGAACTCGACCTGCTCCGAGCGATCGATCTCGGCAATGAGTTGGACGTCGTTGATACCAAGTTTTCGCACTTCACATGATCGGGTCACGGCACCTCCTGCTTGCCAAGTTTGCCAGATCGGCGTTCGTGACAGTCCATGGGATTGCGCTGTCGAGGGCATGCTGCTTGGTCGCACGCTACCTTTGGTTTCGTGAACGAGCGGAACATCGCCCTTCGTCGTGCTCTGATAAAGGCGGTAGTCGCGATCGGCGTGGTTATCGCTGTGACCACCGCGGCGCTTTCGCTGAGAGAAGGCATCTTCCTGCCAAGGGCGTTCATGCTTGTCGTCCTCATGCTCGGCGGGAACCACTCGCTCTTGGATCTCGAGTCACGACAAACCGACACTCAGGTGATGGTCACGATCATTTCCCTTGTCCGGATCCTGATCATGGCGCTTGCTGCGGCCACCATCCTCGACTTCATACTGCGACAGCGACTCCCAATGTTGTACTCACGTAGGAGCAAGCGAATGCAAAACCATGTCATCCTCTGCGGACTGGGCCAGGTCGGCTATCGAGTCTCCCAAGAGCTGCAACGCTTTGACACGGAGGTGACTGTGGTCGAGTTGGACCCATCAGGACCGTTTGTCAGCACCGTCACTCACGAAGGGATTCCGATCCTCTTCGAGGACGCGCGCAGGACAGAGGTCTTGATCAAGGCTGGCCTTGAACGCGCCTCGGCCGTCATCGCGTGCACGGACAATGACCTAACGAATGTCGAGATTGCCCTCGACGCCCGAGAAGTTCGCCCGGATATTCGTGTTGTCCTTCGGCTATTTGATCAAGGTATGGCCTCGAAGATTGTGAAGAGCTTTGACATTGAGGCCGCGTTCAGTTCCGCTGCGCTTGCTGCGCCTGCATTCGCCGCCGCCGCCGTCGATCCGTCCGTCCGAGACAGCTTCTATGTCGGTGAAGTCCTGTTCGTGCATTCAACATTCTGGGTTCCGGAGGGCTCCTCGCTTACGCACCTATCGGTTTGGGACATATGGGGCAAGTACGACGTGAACACGCTCACGTTCACAGACAGTGCCGGTGCTGTCGCCTGGCATCCCGGTCCTACCGTCCACGTCCCGCCGGGATCAAAGATCACGGTCGTGGGCCCATATGAACAGGTTCAATATCTCCAAAGCGAGCATGGGATTATCGATCGTGCCGCGAGAGTGAAGCATGCGAGTGCTCGGGCGAGGAAAGAAGACGATTCGGCCTCTCCACCGGCCTAATCCACAGACGACCACCATCAGGTCAATTGGCGAGGAGTCGCTCTGCGGTCCCTTCGCCTGGTCTAGTCCAGCCGACTCGAGAAACAGCCAGGGTCTCTCGATTCAGCAACATGACCAACCACGGGGCAGGGAATTGCTTTCTACTCAAATCTGCTGTTTCCCGGCCGACTAGTAGTGGTGTAGAGAGACTGGTACGGCAACCCCTGCCATGCGCAGGGCTCACACCTAGGAAAGATGCGATGCTTGCGGTCAAACCCGATCTTCCCCAACCCGATATTGGACACGTACTCGATGCGCTCGCCCGACACCGCCCCGTAGAACTCGATTGCCGATTCTCGCCGGCTGATGTCGGAATGATCGAGGTGCGGAGCAGAATCGAGCTGGAGGAACGTCTGATCGAGTTCTTCCCGTTTCGCCCCAGCATGATTCCGGTCGGCGATCGCGCCCGTGTTGCTGTCAGCATCGTGTTGGTGGGGGGACCTCCCATCAGCGGGGAAGG
>JAYEIP010000142.1:0-2314 GCA_034660155.1 Actinomycetota bacterium
GGGCAGCATGCACACCTCCCTGACTGGAGACACCCGGCAGCCCATATGTGATGCCGCTCGGCGCTTTTTGGACGATCCGGGCGTATCGCTCGTATCTGGTGATCTGTGGCGCGGTCTCGTCGATTCCCGGCGCGAAGTCTTGAGCTAGCTCTGCCTGTCGGATCGGCGATCCGCATAGGCATCCGGTGGGAGGAAGAACAACCCATCGGTCGATTCAGATGTCTCGGTGCTTTCGAGCTCGTAGCCGGCCGCAGCCCAGTCGGAGGCGCCCCCCGGGTACCGCCTGACGTCGGTGTACCCAGCATCGATCAGCCAACGGTATGCGAACTGGCTGGCGAGGCAGGCAGGGTCGCTGCAATACACGACGATCTCATCGTCGAGGTCAAGGCTCTGTCGTGCCTCTTCCACCGTGTTGAAGTGCAGTGATCCGGGAATGTGTGCCGCATTGAAGCCCCACTCATGCATCGCCATGACCAACCTGAAGTTGTCGCCGCGCTCGAGTTTGGCTTTGAGCTCCTCACGCTCGATGGTCCTAATCTCAGCGTCCACGCCATGCACACTATCACCGCGCTCCGAGCCATAGTCAGAGAGGGCCGCTCATCGGACCAACTCGCCCTGTACGGTCGCATCCCACCGCCTGCCATGGGCCAACCCGGCTCGGCCTTGCGCCCACATGCGATGCGATGAATGGGCGGGGCCTCCCCGCTCATCGTTGACCCGGCATCATGCGGGTTGTTCATCACCGTTGTGAGAAAGGAGGCCCGAGATGAGATCGCACGTGGGTGGCACGTGCCACGAGCCGCCGCTGCAGCTCACCAGCGAACTCGGCTCCTCCACCCGTGGGCAAAACTTCGATGGTGCCGAGCTCGTGAGCGATGAGCTGGGCGACCCCGCGCCCCATCGCCAGCCCGAGCGCCTCGCAGTAGCGACGCCATGTCGACCACATGGCCTCTGAGACCGGCACCCGAACCATCTGGGAGCGCTCGTTGTGGTCATGACCGGAGAGAATCCTGCGGTCGATTCTGGCCAGCGCTCCCCGATCCAGCTCCATCAGAACCACCTCATCGGTCTACATGTATACATCGGCAACTGTGTTGCACGTGCGTGTGGTGCTGAGGGGGGTTGAATCCGGGACGCGTGGCGCGGCGACCTGGGTGGCTGATCGTGGTGTGGAGTTCGCGGTGGCGGGGGGACATGGGTTTCCTCCTCGGGTTTGGTTCATGTCCCTGATCGTGGAGGAGCACCATTGACGCAGAGTTGACCAGGGCTTCCTGTTGCGTGTCCGATTGCGGAATCCGGATCTGGAAGCCTCGCTTTCGGGTTGCTGACGTCCCGTGCGCGAGCGGGCCTCTCGGTCGATCGGTGGCCCGGCCGATCCCGGCATCCATCTCGGGGACGCCCGCCGTTGACCCGAATCCCGTTGCCACGCACGGATCGGTCCGAGATGTCCCCAATCCCGCGGCCGCACGCCCATGTCGATCCCGGAGATCCCTGTCCCCACGCTGTCACCTTCGTCATAGCCGTCGCGGTCCACCTGTCACCGGCGCACCCGACGTGCAGAAACCGGGTTGACCCGGCCATTGCGACTCACCGACACGGGTGCGGCAACTCTCCGTCAACTCTGCGGCAACTCTCCGTCAACTCTCCGTCAAGGGTTCCGGGCGCGAGTCAAGCCGCATGAGCGGCGTCGGTCGTGGGCTCTTTCGACCGGTCGGCGAAGCGGCGCGAAGCGTTGTGGTGTAAGGGTTATCAGGGTGCCGGCAACTCTGCGTCAACTCTGCGTCAACTCTGGGGCAAGGGTTGAACGCGACATTCCCGGCGGTGGACAGCGACGAAAGGTGTGACGTGACGTTCCAACCCGAGGATCGATTGGTCGACGTCCAGGAACTCGCCGCCTACCTGAACCTGCCGGTCAAGACGCTCTACGCGTGGAGGTATCGCGGGGACGGACCGCCGGCGTTTCGGGTGGGGCGACATCTCCGCTACCGGTGGAGCGACGTTGAGTTGTGGATCCAACAGCAGATCGAACCAACCTCGACGGGATCGGTGTCAGCGTCTCGACGTAGTGTTAGCCAAAGAGGTTGACGTCGACACGAGGGAGAGTGTCATGGCCCGGACAACCATCGACCGACGCGACAATGGACGCTACCGAGCCCGATACCAGGGTCCCGACCGGAGGTGGCGGTCCCGGACCTTCGATCGCCGCATCGACGCGCAGCGTTGGCTGAACAACGAACTGGTCAAACTCGACCGCGGAGAATGGGTCGATCCGAGAGCCGGCCGGGTGCTGTTCGCATCGATCGCGGAGCAGTGG
>JAYEIP010000143.1:0-2309 GCA_034660155.1 Actinomycetota bacterium
TCGCCTCTTACGAGCCACACCACGACCCAGGGTTCAACGAGCTAGCAGTTCGTTACAAAGACCACCCCACAGGGTGGACCAGGCACATCGAGAGCCAAACCCGTCGAACCCTCAAAGCTACGGAACCCGACGTCCCGCAGCCACCCCAAGTATCAATCAGGCACTTATGTCGGACCTGGCCGCGTCGCACCTGGCTTAGCGCACCTCTACTACGGTTCCCGCTCGTGGAAACCGCAGCGATTATCGCCGCCGCCTTGATGGGAGTTGTAGCCGTGTTCCAGATCGCTCTCACGCTCGGCGCCCCGGCTCGATATGCCGCTTGGGGCGGCTGGCACGAAGGCACACTGCCAACCCGTCTTCGCGTCGCGAGTGGCTTCGCTGGGTTCCTCGTCTATCCAGCCCTGATGGTCTTCGTCCTCGCGACAGCGCGGGTCGTTGAGGTCACTTGGGTGCCCGGGACTGGCAAGGTAGGGATGTGGATACTCACCGGAGTCTTCGTCCTCGGGACTCTTGCCAACTTCGCCTCCAGGTCGAGACGCGAGCGATATTGGGGAGTTGTGTCGCTGGCGATCGCCATCTGCTGCGCCTTTGTCGCTATCCAGGTGTAGCGAGCCTGGCATGGTGCGTACCCGTACATATCGGCACTTATGGGTGGTCTGTGTTGAAGTCTCGGGGGCAGCTAGATGGCTTGGTCGGTGACGGCGGTGATCAGGATGCGAGGGTCAGGAAGGTCTTCACAATGTTGATACCGATGGGTGTGTTTCAGGATTCCGTCACCGTCAACGACGAACTCACGTGGTAGCAGCCAAGGGTTGTTGACCAGCCTTCGTCCTGCGACGCGGCGCTCCTCGATGAAGCGCTGTGCCGTCTCCTCGGGGTACGACCACAACCATTGCGGCGCGTCGAACACCACCTGAGGAAGGAGCGCATCAAGGAGGCCATAGGCGCGATAGGTGGAACGGTCTCGATCGGTGAGAATGGGCAAGTCGAGGCCATATTCCTCGGCATAGGCAGCGGCTTGGATCGGGAGTCCCTGACCAACGATCACGACCGAAGCGCCGGTCGCCCGGTAATCGGCGAGTTCGTCATCCAACCGGACTGCTCGATCTGCACCACAACCACACGCGAAATGACGCCAGAACAGCACCATTACGGGTCCGTCGGCGACCATGGTCAAGCGTCACAATCGTCCCCGTCTGATCCGGCAAAGCGAACCCAGGGGCCACATCACCGACCTGGACAGGGAGTGATAGGCCGATCCACTTCGATAACCACGACATCTTGAGCGCCGAGGAACCTGGATAATCCGACACCCCACGACCCGGTGCCCTCAACACCAACCTGGTCCACTTCACCGAAACCGACCAGCCAGCCCAACAGGCTCTCATAACCGGTCTGGTCGGCGGGAAACGATTCAATGCCTAACAATCCGCCGTTCTGATCCACCGCTGCCGCCATATGGTTGTCGGCATGGGTGTCGACACCACCAGTGACTTCTACGATTCTCATCGTCGCCCCTTTCTGTTGCTTACAGGCGAAGGGGTGGCAAACCACCGGGACGGCGGATGCGACCCGACCGAACTGGCATTAACAGTTCAACCGGCGAACACCGCCCGACCGGTGGAAACCACCAGACCCATTATCCCCCAGCCGGTTATGGAACGGGGCGGGGATGTGACTTTGGTCCCTTGCTGGCGAGCTGACTCGGGTGTCTGATGGGGTGTGGAGTGGTCCGATCCTGGACCATTCAGGGAGGTTTGTGGAGGGAGCGCAAAGGAGGCGCGAGCCATGAGAGCCACCAAAACCATGCACGTCGATGCGACGCCGGAGCAGGTGTTTTCCTTCTTGGTCAATTCGACGGCCACCCCTAAGGGGATGACCATGGAGGCTGTGCATGAAAGCCCAGATGTTGTGGGCAACTCGTACGCATGGACCTTCAAGATGCTTGGCATGCCACGCAAGGGGGTCACGGTCGTCACCGACTACGTCCCCAACGAGCGGGCGGTCTTCCAGAACTTCGGAGCGATGGAGGGAACCCAAACGGAGACTGTTGAGCCAGATAACGGCGGGTCGAAGGTGACCCATGAAATGGACAGCCGCCTTGCCATCCCGGTGATTGGCCGCTTCATGGATCCAATGCTGCGAAGGGGATGGAAGAAGAACCTTGCGTGGGGCAAGCGCGAGATTGAGAAACTGGCGAAGGCGGAGAAGACAACCGTCTAGATACCTGGCCCACGGATACGTCACGAGAGCGACATAACGGCACTTCTGCAGCCCCGGCAGAAGCGTGCATACTGCCGGTTATGGCG
>JAYEIP010000144.1:0-2265 GCA_034660155.1 Actinomycetota bacterium
GGCGTCATCCGGCACAGCCTGACGACGAAGGCGCAGTCACTGCACTGCGTTGAGGAGGAAGGCGCAGCCGGGGGCGTCGATGCCTCGGAGACACCCTGGCGCTATTTATGCGACACACCACTAGGGTCGTCTTGAGTTGGTGGACGTCGGCGAGATTCTGCCGTTTGCCGATCATTCCGAAGATGGGGCCGAGTAGTCGATACCCGCCGGACGGCTTCACATGCGCTTCGAGTGTGAATCTCGTTGTGTCTCCAGCCGGCTCGCATATTTAGCCGCCGGTTCCTCGGATCGGCCCGGAGTCGAGCGTCCACCTAGCGAACTTGCCTGGCTCGTATTCGAAAATTGTCCACGTAGAGACCATCTCGCAACCGTTGGCCTCGTTTTCTCGTGTCTGTTCGTCAGTCGATCTGCTCATGTCGAACCGCGTCGAACATGTCTGGTAGATCCCCAGTTCGGCTGCTGCGGGGCATCGGTCCAAACCCATGGTCTTTCACTCATGGTTGAGCGACTGAATCAGGCGGATTCCGTCAGTTACGGGCGATACGCTGTGGTGTCGGAGTCAGGAGTGGCATGTCGCGAGCATTCGAGCTTTCCACGCCGGGGCGGATAGAGCTTCGTCCACTGCAGGCGGTGGATCGGCTTGATTTCAGCCCTGCAGCCGGAGAGATCGCCATCGACGTTAGCGCTTGCGCGGTATGTCGGACCGACCTTCAGATCACCGAGGGTGAGCTTGCCGCTCGCCGACTTCCGCTCGTGCCGGGTCATCAGGTTGTTGGCCGGGTGCGGTCGGTGGGTCCCGGGGTAGAGAAATGGCGGCCCGGCGACCGCGTTGGAGTGGCATGGCTGGGGGGTACGTGCGGAAACTGCTCTCAGTGTGCGGCGGGTCGGGAGAACCTCTGCGAGCGAGCCGAATTCAACGGATGGGATCGCGATGGCGGCTATGCCGAGTCGATAATGGCACGGTCCGATTTCGTTTTTCTGATTCCGCCCGGCTTCAGCGATCTTGAAGCGGCGCCGCTGCTGTGTGGCGGCATCATCGGGTATCGATCGCTACGTATGTCCGGCATTGAACCAGGCGGTCGCCTTGGGCTGTATGGATTCGGGGCGTCGGCGTTGCTCACGTTCCAGGTCGCTCGTCACTGGGGCTGCGATGTGTTTGTGGCAACGCGGTCGCGGTCGGAACAGCGGCGAGCACTCGAGATGGGGGCGGCGTGGGCGGGCTCGTATCATGAGCAACCGCCGGTAGCTCTGGATGCTGTAATCACGTTTGCTCCCGTTGGGTACGTCGTGGTCGAAGCTCTCAGAGCGATAGGGCCGGGTGGCACTGTTGCCATCAACGCCATCCATCTCGACAGCGTCCCTGAGTTCCCCTACGAACTGTTGTGGATGGAGAGGGGAATACGCAGCGTTACCAACTTCACTCGCCGCGATGCTGAAGAATTTCTGGCTTTGGCAGGTGAGATCCCGATAGCGACGGTCGTTGACCCTTATCCGCTTTCCGACGTCAACATTGCTCTAAACCGCCTCAAGACGGGCGAAGTCGATGGTGCGGCCGTGTTGACGATGTAACCACAGAGTCGATTCCTGCTCGCTCCGACGAAGAGACCCCGACAACGCGGGATTGTATCGATCGGAGTCCATCATCTCCCGGATCGGTCGATTGTTGTGACCATCAGCGAATGTCGCGTTTCCAGTAGCCACGCACGGATGTTTGGGATCTTGGGAAGTCGATCTCTTGAAACAGGTAACTTCGGATGCGCTGCATGGCTGCCGTTTCGCCCGCAGCCCGTATCCGTGTGTCAGTCTGAAGATCGCTGCCGCGGATGGTGTCACACAGCGACTCGAGGGACTGTGCTCTGTTGGGCGCCAGATGCCGGGTGACATCCACGTCTCGGTGGAGATCGACTATTGCCTCGAGGTGCGACACCGATAGGTGAACCACGATCGGAACGCTGGGGATATGTTCGAAGAGTTGGCAGATCGCTGGAATCGCCGTTTCGTCAGCAGCAAGGAGGAACGCCGTCGCGTCGGGATCGATGTGAACCCCAGCCCGGCCCGGATACTGCGACATTGTCACCTGGTTGTGTTGTCATGGCCCATATCGATGCGGCACCCGACCCGTGGAGAACCACATCGAGGTGGGCTCCCGTGCCTCGGCGTTGAATCGGCGGGGTGAGAAGGTGCGGATGATGGGCCGTGCGCTGCAGATGGTGCAGGCATGGGTCGTTGTCCATCAGGGGGGGTCCGTGCCTCAAGTGATTGTCT
>JAYEIP010000145.1:0-2244 GCA_034660155.1 Actinomycetota bacterium
GCCGAAGCTAGCCCCAACCGTGCCGCCACCTGGGCTGACGAGGTTCAGGACTATCGTCTCGTCACCCTCATAGACTCCCTCGTCGATCAGAGTGATCGTTACGTCCCTGAAGTCGGGTGTCGGAGGGCTTCCGGAAGCGAGGAACTCAACGGTGGCGGGGGAGATGGTGAAATCCACTCCCTCGGTCGCTGTACTCGAGGGATCCACCTCGACCGTAGCAGTTACGTCACCAAGCAGGGCGGGCGTATAGGTAAGTTGGACCTCAACAGGGTGGGTTCCACCCGTCGTATCCTCGGCGACGGTAGATGTGGAGTCCGTGAAGAAGATCGATTCATCGGCAGCACTCGCCGCAGGCGCGTTGAAGCTCACCGTTAACAAAGACGCCACCAGCGACAGCACCGCCAGAAGGATCATTCGCCGATTGGCTAGTGACACACCGTTTACACCCATGGGATATCTCCTCGCAACAAAGTCCTACCGCCCGTGCCCAGTCAATAGAGTAGCGGACCCCTGTACTATCGCCATCCCCGGAAACGGGTCATTTTGCGCCGGTTGCCCGATGCAGGAAGGCAGCCATCTGCTCCCTGGTTACCGACTCGTATGGACAGAATTCGCTGTTTGCCGGAGGGTTGCAGCCCATCGTCACACCCTCCGTAGCCAGTTTGGCGATGTCGTCTTCGAAGATCGAGCCGTCGTCGTCGGTGAAAGTGTTGCCGCCACCGTCGTCGGTGAACCCGTAGGCCCGTACCAAGAACGCAGCCATTTGTTGCCTCGTTACCCGGTCGTACGGGCAGAATCTCGTGTTGTCCGGGGGATTGCATCCCCTGGTGATGCCGGCGGCGGCGAGATTGGCGATGTCGTCTTCAAAAACAGACCCATCGTCGTCGGTGAATTTGTTGCCGCCACCGTCGTCCGTCAAACCCAACGTTCTCACCAAGAATGCGGCCATCTCGCCCCGGGTCACCGAACCGGTGGGGCAATACCTGGTGTTGACCGGCGGGTTACAGCCCCTGGTGATCGACTCATCGACGAGCCACGAGATGTCGTCAACAAAGAGGCTCGCGGCGATATCGGCAAACGGCAACACGTTGGAGGGGTCGCCGACGGCAACGGTGAAGCCTGATCCGTTGCGGCTGGTGACATCGATCTGAATGCCTTCGAGCACGATCCCTTCACCGGGTTGGAGCACATGTGCGACACCGTCGGGATTGGGCGGTTCCTGGAGTTGCTCCCGCCAGATGCCGGGGCAGATGTTATCGAAGCCCGAGATTCCGCAGTCGTGGTCGACCTTGTACACCTCGACTCCTTCCCACTCCGCAGGGATCAGGTCGATGGCGCTCTGGACCCGGGTGCCGAGCGTGTAGAAGACGCCGGGCGCGGCGGTGGGGACCACGATCAACTGAGTGCCGGGCGCGTCGAACGGCTGCAACGTCACTTCCTGGTAAACCACGCTTGCCATCACGACGTCACTCGTGTCGATCCAGCCGGATTGGTAGCGATTGAAAGCGAGCGAGCCATACGGTTCCGCGTCGGTCCACCCTCCGATCGTGGTGTTGCCGCTCATCAGGTCGATTGGATTGTCGTACTCCGACTCGCCCGAATTGGAGTGAGGCCACTGCAACGTGTGCCCCAATTCGTGAGTCGCCACCGAAGGCAAGCTCGCCAGGACGCCGGAACCGACCACCGCATAGCGACCGTTGGCCGGATATGTCGTCCCGATCCAGTCGCAATTTGAGTCGCCCAGACAAACAGTGCCCGGTGAGGCATAGCCCCCGGCGGTGTGGTCATCGATGATGAAGACACCTTCGGATGTACCGGAAGGGCTGATCGTTTGGTTGGCTAGGCATTGTGGGTCGGCGACACTGCCACCCGCAGAGAAGACGACGTCATAGCGGCCACCGGAAAGCGCGGCGAAATAGTTGCTGTTTGCTGCTTCGAGCGCCGCAATCGCCCCTTCCATGGTGTACCCGGTGTTGCCACACAGCCAGACCTCAAAGTGATCGGTGTCGAGGGAGTACCGCTGCACAAAAGGGAGTTTGGGCACCAGACCCAGGGGGTCGTCGTCAAGCATGCCCTGGGTGGTGAGGGCGGTGAGACCGTCCGGTGGTGCGACCACCGGTGTCGAGAAGTCCGGGCCCAGGAGTACCTCGTTGTCTGCGGGAGTCTTTGCGCCGGCTGCGGGAGTGATCGCGGTGGCAACTGACATCAGGACAAGGGTGGCGAACACCCCGAGATGGTTTCGAT
>JAYEIP010000146.1:0-2194 GCA_034660155.1 Actinomycetota bacterium
CCACCAGAGCCGAAAATCCCCAATCTGCACCACGACACCCCGTCGGCACGGCACCAGCGAACGCCCTCCACTGCCGGCGGACGCCGGTCACCAGCGCCGATCGCCAAATACCGGACGAGAACGCACATCGTGTCGAGCGCACCAGATCAGGCACATCCGGGTGCGGTCGTCGCACCGTGCGGCATGTGACGCATCGCGCCGGCCTGTCCAGTCGCGGTGCTGGTTGTGCGGTGGCGCGTCGAATACTGGTCTGCGGCACCAACGCGCCGTCAGGCGGGCGAGCGAACAGGAGTCGAGGCGACGGGATCCTTTCAGCCGAAGCCGAGAGCATCCCGGTCCCGCGTCCTCTGACGCTCAGTTGAGCCGGAGATCACCGTGGAACCCGACGACCCCCTCGAGGGCGTCGAAGTCCACCGGGCCCGTCGCACCGTCCTGGTGCACCTTGCGGTCTAGCCACCCAGCAAAGGGCTCAAACGCTTCGTCGACGGTGCCATTTGACCTGAACATGGGGTTCCTGAAGCTCCCCACACCCGTGTCGGTTCCCGACAGGACGTACTCACCCGGGGTGCAGTCGGCCAGCCTCAGTTCTTCGGTGAGGATGAACTCCCCGGTCCAGACCTTCCACTCCTCCTCGTAGTGGAGAATCGTGCCATCTCCGGTGATCCGTCCCGGCAAGGGATAGAGCGCCATGCCGTAGGTCGTGCCCTCGATGTCGATGCTCCCGAACCACGAGATTGGCAAATCCCCTGGCTCCACTTCTGACTCCCCACAGCCATAGAGCCCGAACGCTCCGGTCTCCAGGTCTTGGTTGAGAACCATGAGCTGGACACCACGCAGGGTCGGAGCTGGCTTCGTTGCGCTCACCGGCGCTGCGACCAACGCGGCCAGAACGGCAACTACTGCGAGGATCACGAATAGCCTTCTAGTCATCTCAGTTCCTTCCTCTCACACACCACAGGATTCCGCGAGACAGCCGCAGTCACCTCCCTCCCGACGACAACTCAATCGGCGATACCCAGTTCAGCGAACCAGCACCAGCCACCGCCGATCATCCTTTCCACGCCACCCACCATCGTCGCGTCCGGCGCAACACACCAGAAGAGGCCAAGGGCCCTACCGCAAGCTCGTCGCCAGCCGCCCCTTCCCGCAACGGTCCTGGACCTACCGAGACTCCAACCATCCCAGCCACGCCAAGGTCTCCGTCGGCCACGGCCCGGATCCGACGATCGTTGACCACCTCCACGTCGCAGGCCGGCGCCCATGACATCGAGGGCGCTGAACCACCAGAGCCAATCCAGGTCGATCGCCGCAAACGACATGCCAGCCCCTTCGAGGACTTCGGCCATCTCTTCCACCAGCGAAGATTTGCCGACGCCGTACACGCCGGGTGACCACGACCCCATCCACGTCGCGCACCACGACACAACCTCCTCGTCCTCGAGATTGCCGACCCAAATTGTCAACCGCACATTGCCACCGACCAGCACGCCGATCAACGCCTATGCGCCAAATCGCCCCTTTGCGCCGGGCGCACGGGAACGAATCAGGCACGTCTGTGCGCTGGCCGCGGCCGACATCGGACGCCGAACGTAGCCGCGATGATCGACACCCGACAGTCGTCGATGCCCGTCCCAGGCCTCGATGGGACGCCGTGGACCAGGTCTCGAAACAACGCGAACTCGTCGGTTCGCGGTATGGACGCGGTATGGAGGTTCACAACGGCCGATCCGAGAGATACCGAAAATGCCGAGAACCCTTGCGACGCAAGGGTTCTCGTTCGTAGCGGGGGCGGGATTTGAACCCGCGACCTTCGGGTTATGAGTTATGACTCATCGTCCGTGGCAATGATGTCGCATCCGAAAAAGTCCCGGCAAATACGGGTTTCTGAGTGCGGCGTGATGGCTGGTCCAGCATATGACATGCCCGTTCGGCGCCGTTCGTTTGACACCGGTTTGACACGGGGACCGCTGGGCTCCGCCGTCCCGGCTTGTCTCACTCACACCTGATATCCGGTCCGGCCAGGGCACGGGAACCCGCTCTCGTCCTTGTGCGCATTCAGCCTGGTCCCGGGTCGTGAGCGGGCAAACGTTCTACCACACGTCACACACTCCACGCGATACGACCGAGCGGGAGATGCTCGCCGACCGCCCGCCGATCGGCGAGTAGTCGGTGGCGCAGCAAGCGGACCGGCAGG
>JAYEIP010000147.1:0-2189 GCA_034660155.1 Actinomycetota bacterium
TGGAGCAGCGAAACAGAGGCCAGAGCACCAAGCTACGGAAGCGGGCGTGTGCTTCTCCCTCGCCGTGATTGAAGGAGCCTCCAAGGCAACGAAGCCGAAACTGACCCACGGATACGTCACAAGAGCGCCATAAGTGCCGTTATGCGCTCCGGTCGATGCGTAGGTTCTGAGGTTCCCGAAGGAAGGCAGCGAATGGGCGTGGAACGACCAGGACAAGCGAGCAGGACGTTTGAGGTCTTGTTCGGTGCAGGTGACCTCGATGGACTGGTGGACCTGTACGAGACGGACGCTGTGTTCACCAATGCAAGAGGTGCCTTCGTTGGCCTGCCTGCCATACGTGAGGTCCTTCAGGGATATCTCGATACGGGTGCGACTATCACCATGAACGATTCGGTGGTGTTCGAGGCCGGAGAGCTTGCACTTGTCCACTGGTCATGGACCATGAACTTCATTGACGGTCGTGTTGCCGAAGGAGCCACCGCCGAGGTTCTCCGCCGACAAGACGATGGTTCGTGGAAGTTCGTAATCGACAACCCGGACGGTCCCGCTCTCATCAACCACGACTGACGATCGCCGTCACCAGGGGCCTACATAAGTGCCGGTATGTGCGGGTCAGTTTGAGGCGGTTCAGGTGGGCTGTTTGAGCGGAGCCAGCCTCCACCGTCCGTACGCGACATATCCCATGATTAGGGCGATGACAACATTCTGGCCCAAGGACGTGAACTCCTCGCGACCGGCATGCCAGACCACAGCTAACACCATCACAATGGCGAGACCGAGAGCAGCGAACACCGTCAACTCGGGTCGGATACCGGTCAATCCTGGGAGTATCAGGCCTAGTCCACCGAGAATCTCGGCAACACCAGCAGCCATGTGCTGGGTGTCGCTCAACTCATACATCCAGCTCATTAGGTCGGGGAGACCCTCGGGCACAATGAGATGAGATACGCCAACGGCTATGAAATACAGTCCGAACACCCACTGGAGTATCCACAGGATTCTGTGATGGTTCATGCACACACCCTTCTTGTTGGCAACGGCTCCAAACAGCCAAAGACGCCAGCCCCACCCTACTCCCGGCAGCCAAAGGCGGGTCGTCCGCAACCGACGGCATTATGTAGCTTTGACTCGTCACGCATAAGTGCCGTTATGTGTTCCGTGTAGGTTCGCTGGGATGGCCGTCGACCAAGCCTCACCACTTGTCGCCTACCTCAACGCCGGGGACAGCGAAGACTATCTCGCGCTCCGAAAGATGCTCACCCTCGATGTTGTCACCCACGCAGCTGGAGGATCAACCCTCATCGGCCTCGACGCCCAAGAGACCTCATGGAAGACGGCCCACAAAGGGCTATCCCAACTAAGGCACCATGTGGTCGAGTTAATCCAAGGGTCGAGTGTGGTTGCTGCGCGTGTTCTCGTGTCTGGTGTGCACACGGGCAGTTTCTTGGGTGTCCCGCCAACCGGCGGGATGATTCGGGTGGACCAAGCCTTGTTTGCACGTATCGAGAACGAACAGATTGCTGAACTCTGGGAGATCGTTGATACCGGATCGGGCCTACGACAACTCGGAGTCCTCGGAAACCAAGCCCTGGGCCTCGACGAAGACTGACCCGTCGTCACAACATAAGTGCCGTTATGCACGGTCGAGGACGGCAGTCCGAACTTCGGTGTAGGGTCGTGGAATGTCTGAGATGGTCCTATTCGTCGGCACATACGACATCCCTGAAGGAGGTTTGGACGCCTTCTACAACCAGGCAAGGGCCATGACCGATCTGATCCGGGAACACGAGCCGAGAGTCATTGCCGTCGGCCATTACCTGAGCGATGATCAGACCGAAGGAACTTCCATCCACCTCCACCCTGACGCCGACTCCTTTGACTTCCACATGGAAACGGCAAGCCGCTTGATCGAAAGAGGAACTCACATCCTCAAGGTCACCCGAATCGAGTTCTACGGCAAACCCAACGAGCTGATGCTTGAGCAGCTTTCCAAGGGCTTTGATGTGCGAGTCAAGACCTGGGCAGACGGATACTCACGTCTGAACAACGGCTGAGACGCCGCCGCATAAGTGCCGTTATGTGCTCTTCGGGATGTGTTTGAGACGACTCGGTGGGACGAGGTCCAGACGATCGGAATGGTAGGTTCGATAGCCTCTTCCGAAAGGAGCACTCGTGCCTGGTGGTTCTGA
>JAYEIP010000148.1:0-10982 GCA_034660155.1 Actinomycetota bacterium
CAACCATTCCAAAGACAACGATGACGCCCCAATCGGTCATCACATCGACCATCTGATCCATCAGCGTGGTGTCTTCATCCGGAGCCGGGAGTTGCACATAAAGGCCGTCAGGTCTCAGCTCGGAGGGATAGGCGGTCGCTACGTCGCCGTAACCGTCGGGAGGCGCTCCCGTGACGGGGTCGTACTCGTAGCCGTGCCACGGGCAGATCAGGCAATCGTCCTCGATTTGGCCCTCGCCAAGCGGCCCGCCCTGGTGCGGGCAATGGTTGTCGAGAACGCCAAAGCCAGTGTCGGTCCTCGTTACACAGATGGCGCGGTCGGCGACGATGACGGCAGTGACCTCACCAACCGCAAGGTCAACTCCGTCAATTCGATGCCATATACCTGGCTTGATCTCGCTCATCGACCCCTCCCTGTCCGGTCATGCCGCAGCATACGGTACGGTCGGGTTGATGGATACGGAGAGGGTCTAGCGGAAGCTGCGTCCGCCACGCGATCTGGACTTGCTGCTGCCGCGACCACGGGCCAGCCAGCCGATCAAGAACCCAAAAACCACCGATACGATGATCCACACCATGATCTGCCCTGCGACAAAGAACATCTCTTCTACTCCCCCAGCGCCTTGAACTCGATGCGTCGGTTGCGCGCCCTGCCGTCCGTTGTGTCATTCGAGGCAACCGGTACGCCTTCACCGTAGCCGACGACGATAAAACGATCGGGGTCTTGACCACGTGCGGTCAGGTATTCATAGGCGGTGCGGGCACGACGCTCACTTAGGTCGAGGTTCTCCAGCTCGTCACCCTGATTGTCGGTGTGCCCACCAATCTCGATAGGAACATTCGGGAACTGAACCAGGGCAGCCAGGATCTCGTCAAGCAGTGTTGCCCCAACAGAAGTGAGCACATCGCTATTCAGCTCGAACTCCACAACCTTGCCCTCGATGAGTTCATCCAGATTCCCCTGGAGCTCGATCACCTCGGCGGCCGTGAAAGCCGGCGGCTCAGGGATCCCCAGCCCACTAACAAAGGCAAAGGTGGTGGCGGCGATCACCGTATCGATGGAGTCCCGGGCGTCGCGGCGCTCCTGTCTGGTCTCGTACTCACCGGTCATTTGCACCAATCGTTGATCGGCATTGATAAATATCTCGCCCTCTGACAGCGTTTCGGCGCCGATCCGAATCAGGGTGACTGCCTTCGACAGCCAATCGCGCTCACTCGGGGCACCTTCTTTCAGCGCCAGCTGTTCAGCATCAACGCCGGCTGGGAACAAATCCTCCAATGCGGCCACCAAGGCTGCCCTATTGGGATCGTCAGACACCTCACCTTTGATGGTTACGCTACCGTTCGCCCAGGTAACAGTGATCGGATTGGCAACAACCTCGGTTACAACGGCATCGACCGGCTCAATCCAAACCAGTTCAGTCTCCACCGAGCCCACACCTTCGATAGCGGCCACAAACACAGGCACCGTTGCCAGTTGCTCTTCCTCCGCCACCGTTCCGCGCAGGTGGAGGTCGACACCACTCGCCTCCACCTCGACATCCACCACCTCAGCCGCGACGAGGGCATCCTTGGCCGTCGTCTCGAGATGGTTCTCAATGGAGCGCAGGCCAAAGAACGTTCCAAACACCACCAGGAGGAACGTACCGACAACGGTGGCCGAAACGAAGAGACCAATTTCGACCATCTGGCTGTCACTGGGCCGACCC
Source organism: Actinomycetota bacterium (assembly GCA_034660155.1). Lineage (GTDB taxonomy): Bacteria > Actinomycetota > Acidimicrobiia > Spongiisociales > UBA5794 > JAAETI01. The sequence continues at coordinate 1,709 of JAYEIP010000148.1, forward strand.
GGCATAGGCGGCATCGAACCACTGGGTGTGCTGTCGCCAATCTGGCGCAGCCGATTTGCGACCTTCTTCTTTGCCATAATTAGGAATGTGGGGGGAGATGACCCAACTGCTGGGCCCGACGGGCATTCATAGTACTGGAGATCGGCAGTACCTCAACGAAACTGAACATGAACAATGGTGGGAGTGATATACCCACATTGGAAGACGAGAGGCCGACCCGGCGAGAGCGGTTGACTCTCTATGCTATTGCTGCTCCGCGATCGTCCGCTCCAGTACCGGCGTGCTCATCGGATAGAACGACCTTGATCGCTTCGTGCTGCTCGGCACCTTGTTCCAGCATCTCCGCCACCGCATCTTGCAGGAGACGCAACGCTGCCGCCAGGCGATCGTGTTGCTGTTCGGCTCGAGCCACCCGCGAAGCAGCTTCGGCCTCTGCGGCTTCGAGCATTCGCTCTGCCTCGATCCGAATCGCAACGACTGCATGCTCGCCCTCATCCGCTGCCTTCGAACGAATCAGCGCGGCTTCGCGTTCTGCATCGGCCAACATGGTGTTGGCCTGGTCCAGCATGATCCGTGCTTGCTCACGCAATGCCTCCACCTCGGCGGCACCAGCGGTATCGGCAGCGTGACCTTCGGCTCGCGAGAGGATCTCGGTGGCTCGCTTCTCGGCATCGGCCAACATCGCCTGCTTCTTCTCAACAGCATCGAGGAAGGCGTGTTCAACGCTCGATGACCTCTGTTCACGCGCCGCCACTTCAGACTCGAGAGCCTTGACCTTGGCGTGCATTGCAGAGTTGCGGTCCTCGATTTCACGGATCGCGACAACGGCAGCGTCGATGAATGCATCCACCTCTTCACGGTCATAGCCACGCACCGCGAGTGCGAATTCAACGCCCTCTAATTCTGTCCAAAGCTTCACGGCCGCCTCCTGATCTTTCAGCAGCCTTCCGTTGCTAACCGCCACGCTTAGTGTATCGGTAACTACCCTCCGTGGTCAAGCCTTTCCTGGAGGCGACCGAGAAAGTCAACCTGTGCGGCATTCAGCAGAATCCGGGCCCTCTCCAGCGAGCACCACCGCACTTCGTCGATCTCGGGAAACTCGATCATCCGCCCGCTACCGCGCGGCCACTCCACGACAACCGGATTGGATACTGCTAGAGCAGTGTCCAAATCGCCCTCCACCGCCCACGCAACGACCGTCTTTCCCGAGCGCAGCCGCACCGAGCCCAAGCTGATCATTGCCTCCGGTGCTAGTCGGCAACCCGTTTCCTCGGCAAACTCTCTGAGAGCCGCGACACTTTCGTCTTCGCCGGGCTCGACCAAACCCTTGGGGATACTCCAGAAACCTTCGTTCTTGTGCCACCAGAACGGCCCCCCAGGATGGCCAATCAAGACCTCGACAGCGGACTCATGTCGCCGGAACAACAATATGCCCGCGCTGCGAACTGACCTCCGGGTCATCGCCGCGACCCGTACAGCCAGGTCCTACCGCGGAACGGGACCGGGTTCAGGCGGCTCGGGATTGCTCCAGTCATCGGGAGGAGGCGGAATCGGGTTGTACCGATGAAACCACGTCTGGGTGCTTGCCAAGCCATCCTGGAAGCTTACGATGCCGGTCACGGTCACCGTACCGCCCCGCTGGTAGTTGCCAAGCCCAAGACAGCGGATTCGAGGGTTCGTCTCGCGTTCGCCCCGATCAATCTGACCCCTACCGCCGAGTGGTCCCCCTTGCACGTGGGCCTACTTCTGGCATATTGGAGCTGTTGTCGATGAGGAGGCATTCGTGACTGCTGATGCCAATATCGAGTTCGTCAAGGAACTCTTTGCCGCGTTCCGGCGAGGAAACTTCAGCGATGTCGTCAATGCCCACGCCGAAGATGTCGTAATGGAGGCCCCCGTGAGTCGCACCTCGACACTGCCATGGGCCGGCCTACGTCGGGGCCGCCGGGGACTTGTTGACTATTTCGAGACTCTGGCGGCGAATGTGAATCCAGATGCGTTCCGGGACGTAGTGTTTACGGCATCGGGTGACCGGGTCGTGGTTGAGGGCAGCAATTCGGGAACGGCGGTAGCAACTGGGACTCGTTACGACCACGACTGGGTCATGGTGTTCACAATCCAGAATGGCGAAGTACAGCGCGTCCGACACTTCTACGACCCGGGGGATATCCCGCCCCTCGCGTGACAATCGCGTCGGCCCTGGTTGTTACAAGCGACACGGGTTGCAACAGCGTCCAAATGTGGAGCCCACCAATGCGGTGAGGCTCCCCTTCCGCTCGATCTCACAGGTCGTCTGTTACTCCACTCGTCATCCTGGCTCGATGTCAGTCGAGCAACTCAAGATCATCGATCAGCTCGGCAAAGGTAGAGGTGATCTTGTTGTACCCCTTGTTGGACGGGTGGATGTCCGTCTGCGGGCCTGCCGCGACCGGGTCGTAATCGCTGAGCACGAACTCGGGACCATCCTTCTCACACATCAGTGTGTAACGGCATATAGCCCGTACGTTTGAGGGCACCGCGCCACCTCCCGTCTTGAATGTCTTGAAGGCCGTCTCCACGTCGGCGACCGGCACGCTGAACGCGCCATAAACCGTTTCTAGAGTTCCGTTAAACGCCGTCGTCAGCCCCAGCGACTGGGTCGCCAGTTCTTGCCCGTCGGGGCCGGTGATCCAGAAAGCCAGGTTGGGGTTGTAGTAGTTCATCGCAACGATCGGCACACCGGGCGCAAGCGCTTGCAACGTGCCGAGAATCACCGGCAAGTTCGCACCGATCTGCCCGAGCTGGGCAGCAAGACAGGCGTTCAGTACCGCCGGCGGGTCGGTAGGGTCGCACGCCAGAATGTCGTTCGCCCCAATTGTGATCGTGATCAGCTCGACCTCGCCCGGGTGGGTCGCCAGGTACTCAACGGCAACGTCGAGCTGTGACGATCCGCCCGGAGGGAGCGCGGCAAACGGTCCGTAACACAACGATCCGAAAGGCGAGGCACCCCCAATGCCGAATCTCATTTCAACAGTGTCATCCCCGGGACATGCGAGATTGACGAACTCGTCGAATCCATACTCGTCTTCCAGCTCGCGGAAGAGAAGACCTGTGTAGCCGTCTGTGAACGGTATCGGTTGCTGGGTTCCAGCTGCCACTGAGTCACCGAGAGCGAGGTAGGTGCCCCCGTCGTCGCCGTCATCGTCGTATGCCAAAGCCGGAGCCGCCCCGATGACGCTGAAGGTAAGAATGGTCGCCAGCAGCAAAAGCAAATGTCGTCGCATTATCGAATCCCTTTCCCGAGCTGCTGCAACCATAGCTGGGCACTCCTCGTGTTTGCTTGGGCGTTTGGATAGGACGCAGAACCGGAGACCCCACAAGGCCGTCGGCCGCGATGGTGATTGGAGACTTCCTGAATACGACAATCGGCACCCATCTGTGCAACCGATCGGTACTGTTGTGGTACGGAAGCGTTTTCGCGACCTTAGGCAGAGGGTGCGTACTCATGGCAGATCCATTGGAGACTCTGGCATCGCGTATGGTCACGTCACGGGCCGTCGGGTTCGTTGGCGCCGGATGCAGTGCCCAGCTGGGCTACCCAACTTGGGACGAGTTGATTGAGGCGTTGTATGAGCGTGCGTCGGCGTATGCGAAGGTGCCCGAGCCGAAGAGTGGATCCGATCAGCGGTGGCTGGCGGAAGTGTACGCCGAGGAGCTCAACCGGCGAGGTTCGCTTCAGGAGACGATGCGCGGGGTCTTCGAAGAGTCTGATACGAAAGAGCTGGACCGGTTTCATCTTCTCCTGGCGCGCCTCCCCTTCAACCACTTCATCACGACCAATTACGACAAGCTCATCGAGCAAGCTTGCGACCTTGTCTTCGAGCTCGACAATGACCGCAAACCCTTCGAGAAGGAACGGTGTGTAACTAGGGATGGCCGCAGCGGCGCCTCTTTCAGCGAATTCCTCGGATCATTCTCCAGGGAATCGCGCCGCTCTGTGCTCCACCTGCACGGCACCCTCGAGGGCGACAATCTCACGCTTTCGCTCGGCGACTACGACGCCCAGTACTTACACGACGCCATGTTGCTACGGATGTTCACGATCTTTGCAACCGGCACCGTCGTCTTCTTGGGTGCCTCGCTCAACGATCTCGACCTTATGGAACTGGTTCGGCGCTCGACTTACCACGCTGGTGGCCGGCAGCGCCATTACGCTTTCCTCCCCGATGAGCGACGTTCCGAGCAGGGCATGCTCCGGCGCAGCTACGGAATCGAACCGATCTTCTACTCGACCGACGACAACCACGCCGAGCTGGAACGTCGCCTCGAACGGCTGCTCGAGTTGGTCGAACCAAAGCGTCGGGACCCATCGAAAGAAGCCGGCGGAAACGCCCATCCGGTTGACGTCAGTTACGGTCAGAGATTTGGCCGCACCGTCGACCGGGTCAAGGATGAGATCCGCCGGGTGCGATTGGGGCCCGCAAGATTCTCCGGTCTGAGCGATGTTGCTTCGTCCCGAGTTCTGCGGCGAATCGCGTCCGACTACCGCGCCCTGCCTGCCAGCTATCGCTTCCGCCATGTGATCTGGATCTCACCCGGTCGTATCGGCCTTTTCCCCGACTCGCAACGCTCCCGCCAGGTGGTTGACTCGATGATCGGCGAGATCATCTATTCGCTGGGACGTCACCGGGTAACGGCCACAATCGACCGTGCCCAGAACCTGCGATCGATTGGCCGGGTCCTGGGCGAACACCGCTGGAAGAAGAGGGCAGAGCCGACTCTTCTCGTCATTGATGGCTTTGACGAACTCCGTGCCTCGGCGGAGGACAAGGAAGCCATTGACTCCCTGGTCTCCTCTCTCCCGTATGAGTCGATCGCAATCTTCCGCCGCCCGAAGACCGACGTGACGCCAACCTCCGACAGCTCTACCGTCGACCCTTTCCCAGAAGAAGAACTCAGCAAGATCGATGACGCCACCTGGGCTATGGCCACCTATCACAAAGCCTTGACCAGCCTTGTTGACAACGACTCCGAACCGGACGATCACGCCAGGCGAATCCTCACCGCGCTTTGTGTAGTCGCTACACCGATTGCGTCCGATCAGTTAGGAATGATGCTCGAAATCGGAAAGGTAGAGGTCGATCGCACTCTGGCCATCCTGGGCGAAAGGGGCCTCGTTGAGGGCTTCGGGCTCAACGGAAAAGAGGCCGACAACAAGACAGCGCTCAACAGAAGCATTCGCGAAGACCCAGCCGTTCGATCGGTCGGCATATTGGCACCGATCCGGACCGCCGTGCTCACCGACCACCGCTACCGCACGACCGTCGTCGAGGTGGTCCGGCGACTCCTTGCATGGTCAGAGAGCACAGTCGACGGCTTTTCCAGGTGGGAAGAAGATAACGCTCAGCTGGATCAGCTGACGTTCCATCTGCCGAACGTGCTCGCCACCTTTGAGGCGGCATGCTGGCTGAGTTCGCCCGGTACCGAGTCCGACCTCGATCAAATGACTGTCGACCGGCACCTTTGGCTTGGGACCGACCTGGCCTATATCCTCTACAACGTGGGTCGCTGGGCAGAAGCCGAGCAACTGCTCCGATATCTCACGGGACGAGCCGACCGCGCCTCTGAAAAAGATACGTTCCGTCGCGAAGTACTGATTCTGCAGGCGGGCTATTACGGGCACGCCGGCCGACCCGACAAAGACTACAACCGCGCCATCGAGCAAGCCCGGGAGGTAGTCGACCTCGCTAACGAGTGCGTGAGGATTGGAGCAACCGAGCACGAGATCCCAACCAACACCTATGCACCCAACCGTCTCACATTGGCCCGGCAGCGTGCCCGGGCACTTATTCGCCTTGGGCAGGCCCTCGTTCGGAAAGGTGAGCTGGATGAAGCAGAGGAGGTCCTGAAATCTGTCTGCGATGGGCAGTTCAACGACGGGGACAGCGAGCGCGAATCGCAGTACGAGTCTGTGAAGATCGTCGCCGATGCCGCCCAGGCACTTGGTGGCGTCCGGCTGGCCCAATTGCGCGACATCGATTCATCCACACCACCCGAGGCAAAGGCCATTCTCGAAGAACTCGACCGTGGCCGCGCCGCGATGAAAAGACTACGCAGCCGGCGAGCTCGGGGCTATCACGCCCGGCTGCGTGGCGACATCCTGCTCGAGTTTGGCAACACTGCAGCAGCTCGCCGCTACCACGCCAGAGCACTCCTTGTCTCTTTCGAGTTCCGGGACCGCTACCTGGAGGCCGGGGCCAGTGTCGGCTTGGCGCAGAGCGACCACCGCCGCTCATTGGCAAATAGGGCCGCCGATATCTTTCAAGACCTCAAACGGCCGGAGGAGAAGGACCGCGCCGAGTACACGGCATACCGACTTCCCCAAGGTGAAGATGAAGCAACACGACCGCTCAGATACCCGACGCTGTTGCTGTTCGTCGGCCTCCCGGGGTCGGGCAAGACCATCGCAGTGCAGACGGCAGCGGCAACCCTCGGTAGATGGGGATACAGCCCGGTCCTAACCCGCTTCAAGCCGACACTCATCGAAGAGATACGCAGTGGCGAGCCCCTCGACCTCGGGGAAGTGCACTCTCAGCTGGAAGACAACGTTCGCGAAAGGGAAGAGGTGTCGTCGGAACGGCTGGTGATCGCCAAGATTCCCACCGGCCGGCTGCAGGAACTCTTCGAGCCATGGTCCAAAAACGAGACACTCCTGCGGAACATGCTGTGTATTCATCTCCACGCACCGGAAGAGGTGTTGATCACTCGGAACGAACAACGCCGCAGCGGCCAACTCGCCGGCGACGTGCTGGAGCGCATGATGGATGACGAGAACCATCAGTCACCCGATATGCTCGGCGCCTCCAGTTGGGAGGCGTGGTTCCAGCGCAACGGCAGCGCGTACGTAAGCGTCGCGTCCGACGTGTCGATATTCGAACTCGAAGAGACGATCCAGGATGTCTTGAGGCTCTCCTACCTCGCGGTCGAGGAACTGAAGGCCGGCGGGTCGCGGCTCGCAGGATTCACCGGCTAGCGACCCGACAACTTCACCGACTCGAGCAGCGGAAGCCGGGATCGCCGTGGTGCCGGGGTGCGGCGCGTCAGCGTCACCCCCGTAGTCACAGACGGCGCACGTCGGTAGGTCGCGTATCAACCCTCTCCGCCGGTTAGAGAGGGGCCGAACGCGGCACTTCGCTACTGGATGGCCATGGCGATCCGGAATCGTTCCTCGGCGGTTATGAAGTGGTCGGCATCTTCGCCGACGTCTATCCGAACCCACCTGACTGAACACAGGTCGATCCGAGTGAGGAATGAAGCGGGCCCGACTTGTGTCGGGCCCGCTCGTAGGTCACGTTCCTGTCTCTCCTACTAACCGACGTTGAACGAGGCCAGCATCGGCTCGTGATCGCTGGCGGTTGTGTTGCTGAACGTTCGCGGGAAATCCACGTTCAGGTGCACGACGTCGAACTTCGCCGAGGGCAGCAACGAGCTTGTCACGAAGAAGTGATCGAGCATCTGCGAGTTGCCGTCGAAGATGAAGCTGTAGAAGCCCTCCTGACCCAGGTGGAGTCCCTGGTCCGGGTCCTTGTCGCGGAAAGGAACCAGGTTGTTGAGAGCCGGCTCCGGTCCCGGAACGTCCTCCAGCAGTTCATCGGTCCACTCGAAAGTGTTGAAGTCGCCGGCAACCATGACCTGGGCGCCGGAGTCGCTCGCAAGGAGGGAATCGACGTACTGGTTGAGTGCCTTCGACTGGGCCTCGCGTTCGGCTTCCCCGGCTTGCACGAATGGCTGCGGGCCGCCGAAGATTGGCGTCGAACCGAATCTCGAGCTGTTGTGGACGCTGATGACGGTGAACTCCGCGCCGTCGAACTCGAACTGCCCCACCAGCGGGATCCGCGTTCCGTCGAATGCAGTCGGATCTGCTCCGGCATCCGTCAGCACGCTCGCCGAGAGCGCGAAGAAGTCGGCCACGTCCACGCGGTCGGGGTTGTAGAGGAAGGCGTTCCGGATATTGCCGCCGGGGACACCGCCCTGGGTGTTGTTGTCGGGTTCGACATTGAACGCCTCGTAGCTCGGCCCACCGGCTGCGACAATCGAGTCGATCAACATCTGGAGCGTTGCGTCAGCCGTGACGACTCCGTCATCGGCCTCGGCGCTGTCATCTTGGATCTCTTGGAGCGCGATGACGTCGGGCGCACCGAGATTGTCGACGATCTGTTCGCCGAGCTTGTCAGACTGGACGGCGTCACCCATACCGGCTACGGACAGGTTGAGGACGTTGTAGCTGGCAACGGTCACCCGGCTCCGGTTGCCGCTGATCTTGCTCGTCTCCGGCGACGTGCCACCGTCGACGACGGCGATCTCGTGGGTGGCGTTCACCTCGAAGTTGCCAAAGCTGTAACCCACCACACCGGTGATGTCACCGACGAGGTCACCGACCTTCACCTGGAGGTTCATGTCGCCTGGATAGAGCGGTGTGCCGGAGAGCTGGACCTGCACCCGCTCGGGGTTGAGGTCACCCGTGCCATCGGGATGAGGCTGCAGCAATATGCCGCCGCGCTGGGTCATGGCGTCGTTGGGCTCAATGATGTCGGTGTCGGCGCGGTTGGGCACCGTAAAGAACTCGGCGCTGAACGAGTTGAACCGCCGCGTTGCGGATACGGCCTGGGCATCTTCCACCGTTACCAGCATCGCTTCCATCGATTCGTAGAAGTCGATCCCGTCAACGTCCGGGTTGAAGTTGTTGGCCGCGTCGTCAATCGCGTCCTGGAGATTGATCGGTGGATCTATCTCTTCTTCGCTGATCACGATCTCATTCGGTGGAACACGCCCGCTGAGGCCGATCACCACGGGAGCCGGGAACGAGTAGCCCGGACCGAAGGTAGCTTCACAATCGACGACTGTGATGCTGGGAGCGAACATCTGAGTGGTCGAGAGGTTGCCCGTCGCGGCACCCCCGCCGATGAACTCACTCACGGAACCGTCCAGTTCGACGCATTCGCCGATGCTTCGCGAGGAGAAGCCGAAGTCAAAGACGAAGATGGCGTCGGACGTGGCGTCATTGCCGTCGCCGTTCGGGTCCTGCACGTAGAGCGCTCGGAAACCGATTGCGGTGATCACCCCATGAGTGACAACAGCGTTCCCCGCCTCGGGAGACACATGTCCTTCGCCCTGGATGTCGTAGATCGGCGTAATATGCCCGGCGCCACTCGCCGGCGCCCCCGGCATCACGGCCAGGAGTGCGGCTGTGAGGGCCAATACGGACAAGATCGACACCCACGGCCTTCTTGTAAAT
>JAYEIP010000149.1:0-10978 GCA_034660155.1 Actinomycetota bacterium
CCGACCGTCGGTGACCGCATCCACAGGTGCCATCGAACCCATCGAGCTGGCGCAGAACCAGGACGGGGTCCGCGGGGCCGATGTCAGCTGAGCCAGGCTGCAGGCGGACCGGCGGTCCGGCCGTCCGGATTGTGTCATCAGCCACCCTTTCATGCTTCTCCCTTGGGTGTGTCGAGGTCGATTCGGTGGGTTCCTATCGGCTCCCCACTCTTGCACGCTTCAAGTTCACGGGTGGGCACTCGTCTTCGGACAGGGCCTCGAGAATCAGGAACACCCGGGTCGAGCAACTCGCCCAGCTACACACATCTGGCAGGAAGCCCAGCAGGACGTGACGTAAAAAGGAGAGCCTCCTCCGGTGGTGCCGGGGGAGGCTCTGCTTGTCCTCTTGAGTCCTAGACGAACGCCGAGGCGAAGATCAGGCTCACGATGGTCATCACCTTGATGACGATGTTCATCGCTGGACCGGAGGTGTCCTTGAACGGATCTCCGATGGTGTCCCCGACCACTGCGGCATGGTGTGAATCCGAGCCCTTGCCTCCGTAGGCGCCGGCCTCAATGAACTTCTTGGCATTGTCCCAAGCCCCACCTGCGTTGGCCATAAAGATGGCTAACAGGAAGCCGCTCACCAGAGCACCTGCCAGGAGCCCACCGAGCGCCTTAACGCTGATGAATCCAACAACAAGCGGTAACGCCACCGCGAGGGCACCGGGGATGATCATCTCCCGCAGTGCAGATGTCGTTGAAATGTCGACACACTTCGCATACTCGGGCTTGACTCCCTCGCGACCTTCACGCAATCCAGGGATCTCACGGAACTGGCGCCGCACTTCTTCGATCATCTGATTGGCAGCGCGGCCCACGGCCTTGATCGTCATTGAGGCAAAGAGATACGGGAACATGCCACCAATGAACAACCCCACTGTGACGTGGATGTCGAGGATATCCAAAGTCCCGAGATCGCCGCCCGCTTCGATCACCGCTTGACGGAATGTGAAGAAAAGGGCCAACGAGGTCACGGCGGCCGAGGCGATGGCGAAACCCTTGGCCACGGCCGCAGTCGTGTTCCCGAGCGAATCGAGGGCATCGGTGGCCTCGCGAACCTCAGGCGGCAGGTGGGCCATCTCGGCGATCCCGCCGGCGTTGTCGGCAATCGGACCATAGGCATCGACCGAGACCGTGATACCGAGCGTGGACAGCACGCCGATTGCCGCAACGGCGATGCCATAGATACCGGCCAGTTCGACGTCGAACGCCAACTCGCCACCCCAATACGCGCCCGCCATGCCCATTGCCACAACGATCACGGAAAAGGCGGATGAGCGCATACCTTCGGCGATGCCTTCGAGCACGACCGTGGCAGGACCAGTTTGAGACTGGCGGGCAATCTCTTTGACGACCCGGTGATGATCACTGGTGAACCACTCCGAGATCTTGCCGATCACCCAGCCAACCATCAGGCCGACAAGCACCGCGAAGAACAAACCCCAGGTGTTGTCGACACCGGCATCATCACTATTGAAGAAGAAGGGGGTGACGATGGCGACGCCCGCGATCGTGATACCCATTGCAGTGAAGGTGCCACGATGCAAGGCTGCAGCCAATGTTCCCTTGCCCGGCTTCACGAAGAACGAACCGATGATCGAGCCCGCCATGCCGATGGTGGCGATCATCAACGGGTAGAAGAAGGCCTCCTCCTGGAACGCCTGGCCGGCGAAAGCAAATGCCGCAAACGCAATCGGAGCGATCATCGAGCCCACATAGCTCTCAAAGAGGTCGGCACCCATGCCGGCGACATCGCCCACATTGTCGCCAACGTTGTCGGCAATCGTCGCGGGGTTGCGGGGATCATCCTCAGGAATCCCGGCTTCGACCTTGCCAACCAGGTCGGCGCCAACGTCGGCCGCCTTGGTGTAGATACCACCACCGACACGGGAGAACAGGGCGATTGAGGAGGCCCCCAGGCCAATTGCGGTGATGATCTCGAACGACTGGGCGTCCTCGAGGATGATCTCGAAGAACAGGTAACCGAGGCTGAGGCCAAGCAGGCCAAGACCGGCAACCGTGAAGCCCATCACACCACCACCACGGAACGCCAACGGCAGAGCCTCGTTAATGCCGCCACGGCGCGCCGCCTCAGCGGTCCTGGCGTTGGCCGCGGTCGCAACCCTCATACCGATGAACCCGGCGAGTGCTGACAAGATGGCGCCGAAGACATAGGCGACAGCACCCCACGGGCGACCCCAGTCGGGCAGCAGCACATAGATCAGCACAGCCATGATCGCGACAAAGGCGGAAACGGCCGTGTACTCACGTTTGATGAATGCCATCGCACCTTCACGAATGGCGCCCATCAGCTCCTGCATTAGTTCGTTGCCGGGGCTTGCGCTGTTCACCTGTCGGGCGAAGAGCGCCGCAAGGACAAGCGCGCCAAGCGCTATAGCAATCGCCAGGTACAACCAGATCTCCACAGATTTCTCCCACTTGAAAAAGGTACGACAACTCTAGCTTTACGCCCGGCTGCCGCTAATTATGGGGCCGTCGCCTCAAATAGAGAGCGCCCACGACGAGCACAATACCCGCGGCAAGGACCAGGAAGTTCGGGTGCTCGGCGAGCGCTCCACCCGGCTGGACCACTTGCAGTGTCGCGACTTCGATGTAGGACTCACCGCCGCGGTCGACATCGTGATATTTCCACGTCCCCGTCACGAGCACCACCGGGCCCCGGACCCGGTAACCACCGGGAGGGTCGAGTTGTTCGGCAATCGCTACCGGGATCCGCACCGCCACACCGACATTGCTGCCCGTGAGCTCGCCATCATCAAGGACCGGATCGAACGCATAACTGTCGTCGTTGAGCTGGGTCCACATGGACCCGTCGCCACGGAATCCAAAGTCCCCGATCAACTCACCCTGGACCATGACCTCGCCCACGTAGTCGGGGGCGTTCTCGAGAAGCTCCCCCACATCGACGACACCGGACGATTGAGCAAGCGCCGGCGACGCCAGCGTCAAGACGAGACCGATTGCAGCCAGGAGAGCGAAGAGTCGCTTCATCTTCCTCTCCAGGTCGCATAGAGGAAACCAAAGAAAGCGAACACAGCCACGAACTCAAGACGGCCCAGCCACATCTGACCGAGATACGTGAGCTTCAACAAGATCGGCATAGCCGGATCGGTGATCCCAACCGACAATCCGACGTTGGCTCCAGCACTGATCGATTCGAAGAAACTCGGCCCAAGACCGTAGCCATAGGCGAGAGCCACTCCAGCGCCGGTCAGGTAGAGAGCGACGTACAACAGCGAGATGGTCATCGCTGCCTGCGACACTTCGGCTGTAAGACGGGTAGTGCCGTTCTGATAGTAGGAACGGGAGACGAGAGCACCCTCGGGGACCAATACTTGTTTCACCTGGGTGACGATGGTTCGAACCGTGATCCCGACTCGCAGCGATTTCACGCCACCCGCAGTCGATGAGCCCATGCCGCCCAGGGCCATTGCCATCGCCATACCGGCGAATGCCAGCCCGGACCATCCAGCCAACTCGGGAACCGGCACCGTCGAGAAACCGGTGCCGGTGTGCGCAGACAGCAACTGGAAGAACCCATACCTGGTGAGACCCAGAGTATGAGCAAAGGCACCGGTGACCGCGAGCCCGACGATCGTGACACCCAACGTGATCCCGAAAGTGACCAACATCGTCCGGGTTTCCAGGTTGAGCAGAACCGATCTGTAGCGCCCTTTCCACAATGCATAGTGGACGCCGAAGGACATTGTCCCGGCAACCATCAACGCGGCGGCCACAAATTCAAAGACAGTTGAGTGGTAGTACCCGAGGTTGGTCGACTGGGCTGCGAACCCGCCCGTGTCGAACGCCGCAAAGAACACCATGAGGCCGTGGAACAGAGAGCGGATCAAGCCGAAACCAAGTACCTGCCATGCGACCAGCGTCAACACGAGAACACCAACCCCAAGGTGCATCATCGCTGCTGCCCAAATGAAACGGGCAGTAGACCTGACGGATGGCAAGATACGTTCGTCGCGGGCCTCCCCCAGATACAACGTCACCGCACCACCACCCGCAAAGATCGACAGTGCGGCGATGATGATGCCCTGGCCTCCGATGAAGTGGAGCAGGTGCCGCCAGAAGTTCAACGATGATGCCAGGTGATCGAGATCCTGGACAAGAGCCAGGCCGGTCGTGGACAGACCGGACATCGCATCGAAGATGGCGTCGAGCGGGTTCGCATAGTGGCCTGACAACACGAACGGGATCGAGGCGAAGGCCGGCACCACCAGCCATGCAAGAGCAACCACAACCATGCCGTGCGACCAATCGAGCTTTTGTCGCGGAGCATTGAGCCGATGACCCAGCGCTCCCAGCATCAGGAACACGCCGATCATCAGCACGAACGATGCTGCCGGCGCCCATTCGCGGCCGAGCACAGCCCACAGCAGCGGGACCGCGCCGGCGATCCCAACCAATGTCGAGATCTTCCCTAGGTTGAACCCGACGATGCGAAAGTCGTCGACGGTAGGCCGGATGAGCAAACTACACCACCGTTATGGCGACCCACGCCACGATCACGGCGATGAGGCTGAGGGCGATAACAACCAGCGCTTCCAGGCCAATAGACCGGACGCCGCCGCGAACATCATCGAGCCACGTGGTTTCGCGACGACCCGGTCGACTATCCATCGGGGATCTCGTACGACTCGAATGCCTCGGCGAAGGCCTTTTCGTTCTCGAGCGGGGTGACGGCCAGCACCTTATCCCCTGCCTGGAGCACAGTGTTTGGGCCCGGCACTGTCGCCTTCCCATCTCGGATCAAAGTGATCAACAACGAAGGACGGGGCAGAGTGAGGTCGGTGAGCTGGGTAGACGGATAGTCGGCGGGGAGAATCCGCTCGACCACGCTCACCTCACCGCCTTCAATTACCGCCAACCGGCTCAAGTCGACCAGTTCGACCTCACGATGTATCACCTGTGCCATCAAACTCGTTACTCCCACAACCGGTACTCCGAGCGCTTCGAATGTGGGTCGGTTCAGGGGATTGTTCAGCCGGGCGATCACGTTCTTCGCTCCGAAGGTTCGGGCGAGCTCGCAAGCCACGAGGTTGTCCTCGTCATGCCCGGTTACTGCCACAGCCCAGTCGACTCTGGACACGTCCGCTGCCTGCAAAAGCTCGACATCGGATCCGTCGCCAAGGAATACCATCGCGTTGGTGTCTTCGATGAGATTCGCGGCGCGATGAGGGTCGGCTTCGATCAGCGACACGACGTGGCCGGCCGCGGCCAGCACATCGACGAGACGGGACCCGACCTTTCCGCCACCAATCACGAGAATCCTCACGATTCGTCCACCTTGCAGTATCGGCGAATCTTGCGTCGGGCGCCCTCCAAGACTGCGGCGACGACCTGGTCATCTTCCTCGAGCTCCAATGCGGGCGTTGCCACAAACGCTTCCTTCCCCCGTCGCATCGCTACCACTCGCAGCTTCCCCTCAATCTCGAGGTCGGCAACCGTCATCCCGTCCGCATCGGCCGACATAACCATCTCCACCAGGTCCACACCATCTCCAAAGAATGAGACGTGATAGCGGAATTCGTCATCCAGCAGCTGCTCGCGGATAGCGCGCGAGACGAGTTTGCCTGCCGAGACGTTGTTCACTTTCAAAGCGGCGTAGGCGTCCCTGCGACGTGGGTCATCGAGCCGGGCAACTGTCCGCGGGACGCCAAAGACCTGCTTCGCCACCTGGGTCGCCATCAGATTCGCGTTGTCGTGGCTGGTAACCGCGGCGAAAGCATCGGCAAACTCAATCCCGGCCTCACGCAAAGCCCGGATGTCGTAGGCCTGCCCCTGGTGCATTGTTCCATTGAATGCACTGCCAAGAGAGCGGAAGGACTCGGAGGACTTGTCGACAACGGATACGTCATGGCCGTCGTCAGCGAGGCTCAGGGCAAGGTCACTGCCAACTCGGCCACATCCGGCTATCACCACCCGCACGAAACTGTCTCCTTGTCGCTGTCCGGCTAAGCGCTACTTCGCACATGCAGCGTAATCGGGGAAGACCTGCCCCTGAAAGATGCTCATCCGAATTCGCTATGATCCTCGCCCGTGCAACTTTCCCGTATCTACACACTCGTACTCGCGCTCGCGCTGGTCACCGCTGCCTGCAGCGGTGCAGAAGCTGCGCCGGCTACAACTACCGCCACCCCAACGACGACAACTACAACCACTGTCGCTCCAACCACGACCACCGAGCCGCCGGTGAAGACAGCTGATTTTGACTTCGAAGTGCCGGCAGGGATCGATGGGCCGCTCAATGCGCTCTACTCCTGGCTGGCCGATGACCGGAACGATGCACCTCCCCTCCCCGATGAATTGCTCGCCTATTTCACGGGCACGACGCGCCAGGACGCTGGCGCAGTCGGAGGCATCACCTCAGCTGAACTCGAGAATGGTGACAGTGTTGCGGTGGCGAGGGTCGATCGGGATATCGTCCTGTTGCTCGACGAGGGCGGCGGTTGGCGAATCGTGGGTGCTGCGCTCGACGGGAAGACACCATGGCTTGGCGAGAGCCCACGGACGGTCCTCATCCTTGGCTCAGACGCCCGGGTTGGCGAGAATCAGCAGCGTCTCCGGGCAGACAGCGTTCATATTCTGACGGTGGTTCCCGAGGCCGAGGCGGGCGCCATCGTGGGGTTCCCCCGCGACTCATGGGTGCAAGGCCCCAACGGCGGCACCAAGCTGACAAATCTCATGGCCAACCGCGGTCCCGAGATCATGCTCGAAACAATCACCGAACTTACCCAGCTCGACATCGAAGGGTATTTCGTCACCGGATTCCTGGGGTTCACGACTCTCATCGATGAGCTCGGCGGCCTCTTCATCGACCTCCCCACTGTCATGCGAAGCGGTAATAACTGGGCCAACTATCCGGCCGGACCGCAATCCTTGACACCACAACGGGCGTTGCGGCTGGCCCGGATCCGGAAGGGTCTACCGGGCGGCGACTTTGACCGGTCCTTCAACCAGGGCCTCATCATGCAGGCTGCCATGGACATGGTGCAGCTCACCGGAATCGACTTGCTGCCCGAGTGGGTGCGAATCCTCACCGATGCCACCTGGACCGACTTGTCGACCGAGGACGTGCTGCTGCTGGGAGCGTCGGCGTTCTTCATGCCCTCCGATGCCCTCGTCAACACAGTGCTGCCCGGCAGTGTCGGAACTGCAGGGTCGGCCAGCGTGGTCTTTCTTGCTGAGAGTGCCGAGGACGTCTACCGCGATCTCGACGACGGGCTACTCACTGTCGAGGAGTAGCCAAAGGCGAGCGCGTTGCGGACACCTGCGCGGACCAAGGAGTTCGCCTTGCGAACTCCCCAAAAAGGAGAGACTGATTGCTTGTGACGGATGGCTCTATTGGAGCCGGAGCTCGATTGGTATATATGGGGCATGGTCACAGACAGTATTCGAACTCGACGGGGGACGCGGGCTCGGCTTGTTGCTCGGATCGCGGCCTTCACGGCGGCAGCGTTGTTGGTACCCGCCATCAACCTCGGGGCGCTCGGTCTTGGTTGGGCCGCCACTCTCGAGGACAAGGGACGCGACGGCATACCGCTGGCCGTTATGTGGAGCATCGCCGCCCTGCTCGTTAACTTCGTGCTTTACGCAATCGTGATCGAACCCAGGTACGGCTGACTCAGCCGAGCGTCGCCTGCCGCGCTCGATGCAGTATTAGGCGCGACCGATTAGCGTCCCAAAACATGGGACACCAGACGACACAGATCAAAAGCCTTGCGGGCGACATGAGGACAATCGCAGCTAACGCCCTGGACGTCTTCGCTGCCGGTCTCGAAGGCTCGTTGCTACACGTCGACGACGAGGGTTTCGCTGAGGTAACCGACATCTGGAACGCGATGCCGCAACGGCAACCGGTATTGGCGGTTCGGGCCGCGGTAACCCGGGACGTTGTGCGGACCATCGACTTCGTGCGCGTCAACGAACTGGAACTGTCCGTCAAGGGCGGCGGACACCACATCGCCGGTCTCGCGTTGTCTGACGGCGGCATCACGCTCGACTTGTCCGGGATGAAGGACATCGACGTGGATGTCAAGGCCCGCCAGGCCCGGGTCGGCCCGGGTTGCGCTGCCGGCGAGGTCGACCGTGCAACCCAAGCACACGGTCTCGCCACCACACTCGGCTTCGTCTCCGAAACCGGGACGGCCGGACTCACCCTCGGCGGTGGCTTCGGCTACCTGAGCCGTCGGTTCGGGTGGACGGTCGATGACCTGGACGAGGTCGAGATCGTTACCGCGGACGGGACTCTAAGACGCGCCTCGCGCACCGTGAACGAGGACCTCTTTTGGGCAATACGCGGTGGGGGCGGCAACTTTGGCGTCGTCACCGAGTTCACGTTCCGACTCCATGAGGTGGGCCCGGAAGTGACGGCCGGAATGATCGCCTGGCCGGCAACGGAGGCCGACGGTGTCCTGGACCTCTATCGCCGGGTCACCGAATCGGCGCCACGAGAGCTAACCGTGGCCGCCCTGATGCGCAACGCGCCACCCGCTCCATGGCTACCCGAGGAGGCCCATGGCGCACCGATGGTTGCCCTACTTGTGTGCCACTCGGGGACCCCCGAGCAAGCGGCAACAGACCTGGCGACGATACGGGCATATGGAGAGCCGTTGGCCGACATCATCAAGGTCAAGGAGTATGTCGCCCAGCAATCGATGTTGGACATTCTGCAACCTAAAGGGCTGCACTATTACTGGAAGTCGGAGTTCCTCCCCGGTCTCAGCGATGACCTCTTTGACACATATCAGGCGCAACTTGTTGGCAACAAGTCACCCGCGAACCAGATCGTTCTTTTCCATCTCGCCGGCGCCGTCAACGACCACAATGAAGATGATGGTGCCATCGGCAATCGTGACGCCGCTCATGTGTGCGTGATCCAGGGGGCGTGGCCCGCGGACGCTGCGGCCGGAGACACCTACCGCACCTGGGTTAACGACGCGTGGGACGCACTGAAGGTGTATTCCACCGGCGGCAATTACGTGAACTTCCAGACCGAGGACGAGACGGACGAGCGGACGATGGCGTCATATCGGAGCAACTACGGACGCCTGGAGACCATTAAAACGAAGTACGACCCGTCGAACCTGTTCCGCGTGAACCGAAACATCCGTCCGGGCTCTAGCCTTCGCTGAGGGCCAATCCGGCCGCTACTAGCTGGAGGTTCTTCTCGCCGAAACCGCCTTCACCGGCTGTCTCTTCAAAGAGATCGAAGGGCACGACGCCTGTCTGGTGAACGGCGGCGGCCACCATCGCCAGAGCCAGCGAAGCTTTGGGGATGCGTGCTTCGGACGTGGCGGGGTCGAGAACGATCACATCGGCCGCGGTCTGCGGATGGGGAAGCCCGGACGCCACAAAGACGGTATCGCCTTGTTCCATCGCGGCGAGATAGGGCCCGGCTTTGCCGTATCCGTCTTCGCTCACGATTACCAGCGTGTCGGGGCGCTCGACACCGCTGTAATGAATCTCTTCAGGGCCGACGATGACCTCGGAGACGCTGTGCCCGCTCTTGACCGTGATCGGGTAGTCGTCACGTTGTGCGCTCCACAGACCGGCCCGCATCGCGGCCAGAGCTACGAGCCGGGCCGCCGACCGGACCCGACCACCGGCCGAGCCGGCCACAACGAAGTGCAGCCTCCGGTCCAGCGTGGGAGCAGCCGTTGCCTTTACCGACTTCACCCGGAGGCCCTCGTGTTGCCCCTCGGCGAGCAGGCGATAGGCCATGGCGAACTCGGGCTTGTCGTTCCTGTAGAGCACTCCGGAGTCGAGTCCCAGCACCTCCATCGTCTGATCGATCTGGCGGCGGGAGAACTTGTTGTTGCGCACGAAGTAGGCGGTGCAAAGATCCCAGACATCCAGTATTGAAAATCCATCGGTAGTGATGCCCTCGACCATCCTGTCGACAAGATCATCATCAAAACTCGTCCCACGATGCGCAAAGGCAGCACCATTGACCCCAACTGTGGCGCAGATGTCGAGCGGGTGCTCGAGGTTGCCTCCTGGTGTGGTGGGAGTGAGGAACCCTTCGGGCGTCGTCGTCGAATGCTGGCCGCCGGTCATCCCGAAGTTGAAATTGTTGAGTACCAGCACGGTGATCCCGATGTTGCGGCGTGCCGCCGACAACAGATGAGCGCCACCGATGCCAGTGGCGCCGTCGCCCATTATCACAACAACGTGCAGGTCGGGCCGCGCCAACTTGATCCCGGTGGCATATGTGATTGACCGGCCGTGCAACCCGTGAAAGGCGCTGGTGGTGAAGTATTGATCCGAAAGACCGGCACAGCCGATGTCGGACACGATCACGACCTCATGTCTTGCCAGTTTGAGCCGTACCAGCGCGTCGTTGAGTGCATCAAGGACCGGACCATGCCCGCAGCCGGGGCAGAACGGGTAGTCGGCTTCGGTGCGCAATGTTGGTTCGGGCACGATGGAGATGGGAGTGCTCACAGAATCACCTCCAGCATCTCAGAGGGTGAAATGAGAACGCCGTCGGTGCGGGCCACACCGACAATATCCACATCAGGTAGCACTCGCTCAATCTCCCGCTTGTAGAGACCGGGGTTGAGCTCGGCGACCACCACCCGATCGATACCTTCGGCGGCCGCACAGATCTCGTCTTCCGGCACGGGCCACAGGCTCTGAATCGTGATGGCAGAGACCTTGGTCCCCGCGCCACGGGCGGAAGCGACGGCTTCGCGCATGCTGCCGGCGGTAACGCCGTAGCTGAGTAGGAGCGTGCGCGCTCCTACTTCCATGTCAGCTTTGACCATGGCGATCTCGTCGAGGTGGTCTGTGATCTTGCGCACGAGGTGCTCGTTGAGTGGGCCGACGATGTCCGGCTTCTTCGTGATGAAGGCCTCCTGATCGTGGGTGCTCCCGGTGAAACGTACCGCGTGCTTGCCCC
>JAYEIP010000150.1:0-2181 GCA_034660155.1 Actinomycetota bacterium
GCCTCCATTTGCCCCTTTGGTACCGCCTCAATTCCGGCTCGGATCGTCTCGGCCATGTAGGCGGCTGCCACGATACCCAGTCCGATTGTGCCCTTGCCCAATGTCCCAAACGGGATCCTCCAGCCAAACGCAATCGGGATCCCGAACCCGACCAGGATGATCGTGATCAACGCCGGCAAGCCCCGGAATAACTCGATATACGCGGTGGCGAACCAACGATACGGCGCAATCGACGACAGCTTCATCAGGGCCAACACCAAAGCAAAGAAGAAGCCAAAAGCAAACGCTGCCGCGGTATAGATGATGGTGTTGCGCGCCGCGATCGTGAGAACCTCTGGCAGCATGTCACGGGCGATATCAATATTGAAGAAATTCCGTTGAATCTTCGCCCAATCGGCGAAGAAGACCAGTGCCACCGCGACCAGGCCAAGCAGACCGTACATAGCCACCCGGCCGGCAACCTGCCGGCGACGACGCTTCAATACCCTTTCGCTAACCAAGACCCCTCCCAGTTACAGATGGGGCGACTCTATCGAGTCGCCCCATCGAATTCAGATCAACTTGATCGTCTGGCCATCGTCAGCTCTAGAACCAGTCCTCGTAGATCTTGTCGTATGTCCCGTTGTCCTGCAGAATCTTGAGAGCATCGTTGACGGCCTTAAGCACGTCCTCGGCACCTTCCTCCTTGGTGGCAAAGCCATACTCCTCATCGGTCTCAAAGGTTTGGACGAGGTCCACTGTGTCATCGTTTAGCGCCTGCTCGGCATTGGGAACGATGTCCTGAAGAACACCGTCGATCTCCCCAGCGGCAAGAGCGGTGAACAGGTCACCCGGGTTTTCGAAGGAGATAACGTTGGCATCCGGCGCTTGCTCGTTGGCGTAGGCCTCACCGGTCGTACCCGTCTGGACTCCGAGATTGCGCCCGGCGAAGCCGGCAAGATCGCTGACACCGGCAGCAAGGCTGACTAGCAACGACTGGTCGGCGGTGAAGTACGGATCCGAGAAGTCGATGTTCTCTTCTCTCTCGTCATTGATTGTGATCGACGCCGCGGCGATATCACAGTCACCGGCTTCCATCGCAAGGCCAGACGTGATCGGATCGAAACCGCTATTGATGACCACCAGGTCAAGACCGAGTTCGCCGGCGATCGCACGCATGAGTTCGATATCAAAACCGGTGAATTCACCGTCAACCTCGAACTCCATCGGCGGGTACGGCGAATCCGTACACAACGTAAGAGTGCCACTGCTCACCAGGGTGAGATCACTCCCGCTAACTTCATCGTCGCCGCCGCAAGCTGAGGCGATCAACGCCACCGCCATCACGACCGCAAACATGTAGGTGAATCTCTTCATGTCCCCAAATCCTCCTCTGAGTCGTCCGGTTACAACCGGCAGATATCCATGAGGTTAGGCCCTGATTGGGCATGTGGCCCATTCGAGGGAATCGCTAGCGCGCCAGTTCGGCGGTAACAGTGGCCCGCAGTGCCAGATCACTCCAGTAGCGGGCGGTGCCCGGTCGCCGGTCGACGAGACCGTCCCAGCGAGCCGCAGCAACCTCGTACAACGTCGACACGGTGGCCGAGAATGCCGGATCATCCAGCCAATCTGACCTTATCGACCGATCCGAAGACGGTTCACCTGTAATCGATTCGAGCGTGCGGCGGAAGACAACCAGCCCGCCCCACAACGACCCGACCCGCTCCGAAACAGTCGGTGAGCCGTCTACCGGGCCGTAGCCGTCGTGCCCCGGCAAGGAGAGCCCCTCCGCACCGGTCAACATCGGGGCCGGGCGGTGCCGCTCGCCAATCGCCAGCAACGCCTCAACCGCAGCTTCTCCGTCAGTGCGTCTCTCTGGGAAACAACGAGCCAGGGCCCGCAGCCAGGGAACTGCCCACGGAAGGATACGATCTGCGGCAAGGTACCGGCGCTCCTCGAAGGCCTGGGTTGCCAGCGACCGATTACCTGATGCCCACGCTTCGCCCTCGGTCTTCGCCAGTGCCGCGGCAAACAGAGCCAGGTCGGCGAGGTCACCACGCCCGAGTGGATAGCTCCACCGTTGGGTGCGCTTCACGAGATCGGGAACCGGGTCTACTTCTGGGACAACGGCAGCTTCGCGACCAGGAACGTCATCCCATACGTCACGGTTCAAGTCGGGGTGCCACGTCGCCGCGATCGAGG
>JAYEIP010000151.1:0-2157 GCA_034660155.1 Actinomycetota bacterium
GCCGGTGAAGGTGTCAAAGAGTGAGAAAGTGCGCAAATCAAACATGACTTTGTTGGAGCGGGCCAGCAACCCGGAGGTGCGTAGCAGCGGTTGTTCCATGTCGGATGCCAGGTCATCGGTGAAGTAGGCCTGGGCTGATCCGCACAGAGTGCAATATGGAATTCCAATCCGGCGTCCGCCCAGAGTGTCGTTCACCATCTCGTGGACTTCCATGATGTTCTTCGGGTATGCCCTGGCTTCATTGCCGATCACTACCCCGAAGACTATGCCGTCATCGGGGTACCAATCGCCCTCTGTGGTTCCCACAACGGATGGATCGTCAAGCGCGGGAATGCATCCGAGTGCGCAGGGAAGCGGGTCGCCCAGTTCACGGTCGTCGAGCAGTACGCCACCCCAACTGACGATGCGCCAGTCGATGGTCGCCGAGTCGTCTTCAAAGAACGGTGCCCATCGTTCGTCGATGAGCCCGAACAGGCGGCCCTTGTACTCGACATAACCCGGTGGTGCCGGTGTATCCCAGGCCAGAAGGTGATCAGTGACCGAGAGCCAGGTGCTTAGTGCCGCGGCGGGATCGGGGCTGATATCGACGCCGGTGAGCTGGGTGAACACCTCCCTGGCGGTGTCCTCGGCAGGTCCGCTAACGAATCGGAGGATGTCGGCGAGTAGCCATGCAAGCCTCGGGTCCGCAGCCTCTCCGAGCCGTTCCATAGCGTCGATGTCCACAAAGCCGCCGGTCAGCGAGGCGTACAACAAGTCGAGGTCCTCGATAACCGACGCCTCGAGATCGCCTCCAGGTGTGGTCGGCACTGCCGGGTAGACGTAACCGCGATGGCTCGTTGGCTCGCCGGCTGCCGGTGGCAGGGTCTCCCCGGTGGCCGTGCTGCCGCCACACGCCGCAATCCCCAAAGCAGCGAGGAGCAACCCGGCAAAGAGTGTTCTCATGCACCGAACCTAAACTCCGTTCCGGGTCAAGTGTGACGATTCCGGCAAGAGTTTCGCGTTTGTTCAGCCAATGACATGCTCGGGCAGGATCGGTTCGATGATTTCCCGCAGCTCTTCATAGAGGTACGGATTGGCCGCGACGAAATGTGGAGACCCGGGGATGAATGGACCGCCCGTGGCTTCCGTGATGACGCCTCCGGCCTCGGTCACAAGCAATGCTCCGGCCGCCATATCCCATGGGCCTAGCGAGTACTCCCAGTATCCATCGAAGCGGCCCGCCGCCAGCCATCCGAAATCGAGTGCCGCCGATCCGAGACGGCGAATGCCATTGACACTTGCGAGGACAGCGGTGAACACGCTGCCATAGGCACCCGCCCGCTCATCGTGATCGTAGGGAAAGCCAGTGACCACGACCGATCGATGCAACTTCTCGGTCATCGACACTTTGATCGGTATACCGTTGAGTGTCGCTCCCTCCCCTTTTGCTGCAGCGAAGACCTCCTCGCGGATCGGGTCGTGGACCGCCCCGGCCAGTGCCGAATTGCCATCGTAAAGCCCCACCGACACCGCTACGTGAGGGATCCCGTGGACGAAGTTGACCGTCCCGTCCAGTGGATCGACGAGCCAGCGTCTTCCGGTGGAGTGGCGTTCACTGCCTTCTTCGCCGAGGATGCCGTCGTCTGGTCTATGGGCTGTCAGTAGGTCGACGATCGCCTTTTCCGAAGCGCGATCGACTTCTGTGACCGGATCGAGCCGGCCCTTTTGTTCCGTTGTCTTGTGTGACCCAAAGCCAGCACGGACAATTTCGGCACCGACAGCCGCGGCGGCAACAGCAAGTTCAAGATCATTCATGCTGCGTAGGTTAAGCGGGCGGGGGAGAGCGGCGGCCGCGGTTGGAAGATCCGCGCAGAACCGGCGATCGTGGTTCGGACACCTGCGCAGACCCCCCTACCCCCGGCTCTTCGAGCCGGCGGTACTTTCCCCCCGGAGGGGGGACTCATAACCGCCGCTTGCCTTGCTATCAGAGGGGTGCCGCTGGTCTTACGTAGTACCAAATACTTAGTACTTAGAAGACGCGCGGATAGGAAAGGCGCGACTCCTATCAGTCCCCCCTTTGGGGAGTGTCGCTTTAGTCCTCGCGTTTGGTGGGGTTGGCTGCGATGCTGTGGTGATGGTTGCTAAGTATGAGTCTCCGGATCGTGGTTCGTCGTTTAT
>JAYEIP010000152.1:0-10843 GCA_034660155.1 Actinomycetota bacterium
GGCTCGGGCGTAAGGGCCGTACGAAGTGCGGGTGAGCATCACCTGGTTGGTTATCGCCGCACCATCAACGAGCCAACCGATGGTCCCCATGTCGGCCCAGTTGAGGGTGGGATAGTTGAAGATCGATGAGTACTTCTGCTTGCCCTGGTGGAGCAGTTCGACCAACTCGTGCCGGGAAACGCCGAGGGTCTCTGCTGCTGAGTAGAGGTACAGACCGTGGCCTGCCTCGTCCTGGACTTTGGCAATCAGGATTGCCTTGCGCTTGAGGCTGGGAGCACGGGTGATCCAGTTGCCCTCGGGTTGCATGCCGATGACTTCAGAGTGGGCATGCTGGGCGATCTGGCGGATGAGTGTCTTGCGATATTCCTCAGGCATCCAGTCCCGCGGCTCGACCTTTTCGTCTGCCTCGATGGTCGCGTTGAAGCGATTCTGCGGTG
This sequence comes from Actinomycetota bacterium, assembly GCA_034660155.1. Classification (GTDB taxonomy): domain Bacteria; phylum Actinomycetota; class Acidimicrobiia; order Spongiisociales; family UBA5794; genus JAAETI01. The sequence continues at coordinate 438 of JAYEIP010000152.1, forward strand.
TCATAGCCCTCCCTCGGCAATGGCGGGCATACTAGGCAAACGAACGTTCGTTTGTCATGAGGTTTTTCGACGAATGGCACCGAGAAGGCCTTCTCGGACCCCTGCTCAGACCCCCTTACCCCCGGCTGCCGCCGGCGGTACTTTCCCCCGAAGGGGGGACTGATGACCGCCACTTGCCGCACCATCCGGCCCACCCCGGAGGGGGGCCGATGATCGCCGTTTGCCTTGCGGTCAGAGGCGGGTTTCCCTAATTTCCCGGTCTTGAGAAATGCATGTAGTCGGCTGATTGCCAGACGCCGCCCCAGGTCCAGCCGACCTCCGCAAAGATGTCGATCGGCTCGTCCCCGAGGTTGATCATCCCGGGGAGGCCGAGTTCGCGGTCGGTGTACTGGTCGCCCTCCGCCGGAAGCGTGTTGCCCTCCCTGGCCCATGGGTTGATCAGTGGGTTGATGTCGATGGCCAACCCGAAGGCGTGATTCGACCAGTTCTCGGTGCCGTCGACGTATCGGCAATTGAAGCCCGAGGTCACGTTGGCCCGCATGGCGGCCTTGTCGTCTCCGTCGTAGTCGTCGACGAGAGCAATCTGTTCAATGGGAAAACCCATATCGAATAGCTGCTCGAACGCGATGAGCACGTCCTCGATGACTGCGGCGTTGATTGTCAGCTGGCCCATCGCCACCTCTCCATCGAAGTTCCAGTAGGTGAGGTCGAGTAGCGCAAGCTGATCGAAGTGGAGAGGACAGTCCTCACGCCAGGTGGCCCACACGGTTTCTTGGGTCACAGGCGCCACGTGGAATCGGAACTGTGCCGGAAGAGTTGTTGTCGTTGTCGCTGCACTGGTTGTTGAGGTGGTCGGTGGGGCTGTGGTAGTGCTGGTCACGGTCGTAGTCGTCGACGGCGATTGTGTGGTGAGCGGCGCTGCCGGCTGCGAGGTGACCACCGGCACTGTTTCATCGGGAGCGTTGTCTGCTCCGATCGGTCCGCATGCCGTCAGAGCGATAACGATCATCCCGAGCCCTGATGCCACGCTGATCTTCCTCATCACAGTCAAACGTAGTGCACTCGCCGTGATACGAAATCAGTCGATGGCCAGGAAGAGGTCGATTGCCTCGTTCGTCTCTTGCGGTTTCTCCAGCGCAAGCATGTGGCCGACCCCTTCGATGATGACAATCCTGGCGTCGCTGAGCGCGGCGGCGAGGGGTTGAGCCGCCGCAGGTCTTGTCATGATGTCATGCTCTCCGAGAAGGAGCAGCGTCGGGCAACGGACCTTTTTCGCCATGGCGATGGTGTCTGTGTAGGAGTCGCAGGCGTAGAAGTCCCGGGCCATGACTCCGGATTTGGCAGTCTCGACAAACGTGTCTGAGATTGTCTTTACCCAGTCCTTGGGCCGTCCGAAGCCTGCTTCGCCCGTGAGGCTCCACTTCATAACCATCGCCGCGGCAGACGCGTCGTTGGCGTGCGAGGCTGCCAGCAGGTCCCGATGCACCGGCATCGAGGCAGCCGTGGCCACCAGGATGAGTTTCTCGACGATGTCGGGGTTCCGGGCTGCCGTCTCTAGAGCAATCAGCGAGCCCATGGAGTGCCCCACGAGGGTCACCGGGCTCGGTCCCATTTGGCGGGCCGTTTCTCCAAGCCAATCCGCGTAGTCAGAAATGCTGTTGAGCGTCTCCGCCGGTGAGTTTCCGTGACCAGGGAGATCAACCGCGACCGCCTCTTCGAAGTGCTCTGTTTGGTGTTCCCAGGAACGACGGTTCATGCCTGCAGCATGCACGAAAAGGATTGAGCTCATGTGTCGATCATAGGGTCGCGGTGTCTGCAATCGTTCTTGCGGATGATGCCGCAATCCCTCATTAGGCCGACGACGGCCATCTGCCTTTCTCATAGCGTTGGAGTCAATCGGAAGGCAGGAGAGACCCCATGACGACCATGGAAACAACCGCGACCGCATCTATCGCCGCCCGGATGGACAACGGTGCAAAGATTTACGGTGAGGGCGATACCGAGGTACGCGCCCTCGACGGTGTGACCGCCCAGTTCGAATCGGGTGTGTTCACCGCGATCATGGGCCCTTCAGGTAGCGGCAAATCCACCCTGCTGCATACCCTCGCCGGGCTTGACGTCCTGTCGGATGGTCAGGTGCACATCGGTGACATCGAGCTCGGTTCGCTCAAGGACAAGGACCTGACGCTGCTTCGCCGCGAGAAGGTTGGCTTTGTGTTTCAGGCCTACAACCTGATCCCAACGCTGTCAGCCCGTGAGAATGTGCTGCTGCCGTTGCTCATTGCTGGGGAGGATCACGATGAGGAGTGGTTCAACCAGGTGGTTGGGATCCTTGGCCTCGGTGATCGGCTGACCCACCGACCTTCGGAGTTGTCCGGTGGCCAGCAACAGCGAGTAGCCGCCGCAAGGGCTCTCGTATCGCGTCCTGAGATCATCTTTGCGGATGAGCCGAGCGGGAACCTGGATTCGAAGTCGGCTGCGGAACTGCTCGACTTTATGAGGCGAGCCGTCAAGGAATTCGGCCAGACCATCGTCATGGTCACCCATGACCCTGTATCGGCCTCATACGCCGACCGCGTGATCTTCTTGGAGGACGGCAAAATCGTCGACGAGTTGCTCGATCCAACGCCGGGTACTGTTCTCGATCGCATGAGGCAGCTCGGAGCGTAGCGTCATGATTCGAACTGCACTCAAAACGGTGTTTGCGCACAAGCTGCGTCTAGCGCTTACTGCGCTATCGGTGATGATCGGGGTTGCCTTTATCGCCGGCACCTTCATTTTTACGGACACAATCGATAACACGTTCAACCAACTTTTTGAGGATGTATACGAAGGCCAGGATGTCATCGTCCAAGCCGAGACCGAGTTCGACGTTGGTTTCAGCGGACCACCGCCAATCGACGAGAGCGTGGTCGACGTTGTCCGCGGTGTGCCCGGTGTCGAGCTGGCCGAAGGTAACGTCGGCAGCTTCGCCGTGATCTACGACAAAGACGGCGAAGCCATTGTCCCGACGGGGCCTCCGACCATCGGTGCGTCACTTACTGAGGACTCTCGCCTAAACGGTAACGCGCAGTTGCGCGACGGCCGGTTGCCGGAAGCCTCGGGTGAGGTCGCGGTCGACGCCAGAACCGCGCAGGACAACGATCTTCAGGTTGGTGACGTCGTCCAGGTACAAACACCCACCGACGTCGGCGACTTCGAGATCGTCTCGATCATCGGGTTCGGCGAGTCTGACAACCTCGCGGGTGCAACTTTCGCAGGGTTTGAGTTCGAAACCGCCCAGCGGCTGTTTGATCTCGAAGGGCAGGTTTCCTCGATCACTGTGATAGCGGAGGAAGGGACCAGCCCCGACTTGCTTCGGAACGCGATTGCTTCGGCTCTCCCCGATGGCATCGAGGCTGTGACGGCTGCAGACGAAGCTGCCGATCAGTCGGAGGCATTGTCCGATCAGCTCGGCTTCTTGCAGACAGCGTTGCTCGTCTTTGCTCTCGTCGCCGTATTCGTCGCCTCGTTCATCATCCAGAACACTTTCCGGATCATCGTCCGTCAGCGCCAAAAGGAGCTGGCTTTGATGAGGGCCGTCGGTGCGACGGGCTCCCAGGTGGTCTGGATGGTGGTGATTGAGGCTCTGGTCGTCGGAGTCGTGGCGTCTGTCGTCGGAATCGCCTTCGGCTTTGTTATAGCGCAGGGCCTCACCGGGGTGATGTCGACGATTGGCTTCGATCTGCCGGCGTCGTCGGCACCGTTGGCACCGCGTACCATCATCGTCGGCCTTACCGTGGGTATCGTCGTCACGGTCATGGCGGCAGTACTCCCGGCTGTGCGTGCTTCGAAGATCCCACCAGTGGCGGCGCTCCAAGATGTTGACGTGTCGCTGCGGATGTCGGATCGTCGGCGCAACATCATCGGTGGAGGCGTCCTTGCGATCGGCGTCGGACTCATCGTTGCCGGGCTGTTTGGTGACGTGTTGGACCTAGGCCCGCTGAATGAATTATCAGCGGTCGGCATTGGAGCGATCTTCGTGTTCCTTGCGGTCAGCGTATTGAGTTCGACGATCGTCAAGCCGTTTGCCAGGGTTCTTGGATGGCCGATGCCGAAGATCGACAATCTGACCGGCACGCTGGCGGTCGAGAATTCGGTGCGGAAACCGCGTCGCACCGCGACGACGGCTTCGGCGTTGATGATCGGGTTGGCGCTTGTCGCCTTCTTCTTCGTCCTCGGCGACTCGATCAAAGCATCCGCCGGTGCCGCTATCGAAGAAGGCCTGCGGGCCGACTACGTGATCAATGTCGATGGCTTTGGTGGCGGTTTCGGTCAGGGCCTTGGCGAGGAGCTGCGCGATGCACCGGAAGTCGAAGCGGTGACCCCACTGCGTTTCGGGTTCTGGGATCACGATGGCACGGACGATTTTGTCATGGGTATCGACACGACCACGATTGACCAGACGATCTTCCTTGGCGTTACGCAGGGCAGTCTCGAAGCACTCGGCGATGGTGGCGTATTCGTTCTCGAAGACATCGTTGACCAAGAAGGCTGGGTTCTCGGCGATACCATCCCCATGGGATTCAGTGCAACCGGTCTGCAAGATGTTGAGATCGTCGGGGTGTTCACTGAGGCGAACGTAGTCCAGTCAAATTACCTAGTCGGGCTGGACTTCTACGACGAGAACTTTGAGGGATTCGGAACGGATCTCGACTTTGTCCTTGCCGTGGCGGCTGCCGATGGTGTTACTGAGGATGCGTCTCGCGCAGTGGTCGAATCGGCAGCAGCCGACTACCCCAACGTGAACGTCAGGGACCAGGCGGAGTACCGGCAATCTCAGGAAGACCAGGTTGATCAGCTACTGGTCATGTTCAACGCGCTGTTGTTCCTCGCGGTGATTATCGCCATGTTTGGCATTACGAACACGTTGGCGCTGTCAGTCTTCGAACGGACACGAGAGATCGGTCTACTTCGCGCCGTTGGGATGAGCAGGCGGCAGATTCGACGCATGATTCGGTGGGAGGCGGTGATCGTCGCGATCATCGGAGCCATTCTCGGGATCATCGTCGGGCTATTCTTCGGAGTGATTGTGACCGCAGCCCTGGCGTCCCAGGGAATCGATGTCCTGTCGATCCCGTCGATCCAGATCCTCGGGCTGGTCATCTTCGGGGCGATCGCCGGGCTCCTAGCCGCGATCCTGCCTGCGCGGCGGGCGGCCAAACTGAACATTCTGGAGGCAATCGCATACGAATAGCACGCAACAGACCACACAAAAGGGGTCGCCCCGGAGGGCGGCCCCTTTTGTGTACCTGCTCAAACGCACCCGCATTTGGCATGTCAGGCCGCGACTTGTCGTCAATGTCGAAAGCTATCGAAAGACGGTATAGCTGCTCGAAGACCGACCAGGCGGTTTCCCTAGCCGTTTCCAGGGACCACGAGTCCCGATTCGTAGGCGACAACCACCGCCTGGACGCGGTCCCGTAGTTCGAGCTTGGTGAGGATGTGCGACACGTGGGTCTTTACGGTCGTCTCGGACACGAATAGCTCATCGGCGATCTCGCTGTTGGACAGACCACGGGCGAGGTTGCGGAGCACCTGCTCCTCGCGGTCGGTCAAGTCGTCGAGGCCGGCATGGGGCTGGGGCGAAGCCGGAGCCCTGCCGAACTCTTCGAGGAGCTTTCGTGTCACGGATGGAGCGAGGAGCGCATCCCCGGCCGCGACGATCCGGATGGCATCGATGAGGTCGTCCGGGGGCGTGTCTTTGAGGAGGAAGCCGCTGGCACCGGCCCGCAACGCGTCATAGACGTAGTCGTCGAGGTCGAAGGTTGTCAGGATGATGACCCGTGGACACGAAGGATCGACAGGTCGACCCTCACAGAGCTTTTTGGTAGCGGTGATGCCGTCCATCTCGGGCATTCTGATGTCCATTAGGATCACGTCGGGTTGGAGGTCTCTCGCCGCTGCCAATGCCTCGACTCCATTGCCGGCTTCGCCGACGACATCGATGTCCGGTTCCGCCGACAGGATCATGACAAACCCGGCACGTACCAACGCCTGGTCATCAACGATGAGTACACGCAGGTTTGCCATCAGGCCGGGATCGGGATTCTGGCAGCCACCCGGTAGCCACCACCCGCACGGGGACCGGCTTTCAACGAACCTTTGAGCAACGTAACTCGTTCCCGCATACCGACGATGCCTTGTCCGCTGCCCGGTTGATCCCACGCGGCAGCGCCTCTGCCGTCGTCAAGTACCTCGACGTTGAGGTCCCCGGCGTCGTAGGTCAACGAGACTCGGGCGCGAACATTCGGGCCGCCGTGTTTGACGGTGTTGGTGAGTGATTCTTGGATGATCCGATAAACGTTGAGGTCGAGGCCGGCGGGTAGCGGTCGGGGGTTCCCCTTGATAGCCAATTCGATCGGAAGTCCCGCCAGTTCCATCTGCTCAACTAATGCCTCAAGAGACGCAAGCCCCGGCTGCGGTGTCATATTGCGTGGATCCTCGGTACGCAGCATGCCGAGCAGGCGCCGCATCTCGGTCAGGGCCCGGTGGCCTGCGGCCTCGGCAGACTCCATCGCCTCAGCTGCTTTTTCTTTATTTTCATCAAGAACCCGTCTTGCTCCGGCAGACTGGAGAGTCATCACTGTGATTTCATGAGCGACAACGTCGTGGAGCTCTCGGGAGATGCGGCGCCGCTCATTGTCTACCGCCTCGACTGCACGTTGCTCCCGCTCATGTTCGGCGCGGATGGCCCGGGCCTCTAACTCAACCATGCGTTGCTGACGGTGGTACGACTCTCGCCCCACCAGCAGCGGCAGGCCGAGGAAAGCGGCGGAGGTCACCAATGAGAGCGGGTCGACGTCATATACGAATACGCCGACAAGGGTCCATCCCAGGACAACATCGATCCCCACGCCGCCGATCAGCAGGGATCGTTTCGGCTCGAGCTGCGCCCCGATGGTATAAATGGCGAACGCCATCCCACCTGCGGCCAGAGTGGGGGGATAGTTGAGGCCGCGATCGACCATGAACCCTGCGATCGTAAGCGTGAGCACCGTAACGGGGATGCGTCGCCGCCAGATCAGCGGCAACGTTTGCAATCCGATAAGAGCGTATGCCCAGACATCGGGAGGCCGTACGTCGGGGGATTCGGTGGTCGAGAACCCGATTGCCGACGCCACACCGATAGCGAAGATGCCGACGCCAAGCAGGATGTCGGTGACAAGGGCCCTCTGGCGGTCGTCCAGCTTCATGGATGGATCGTACCGCCCCGGCGCCTCGACAAACATCGTTCGTAGGGCGGATTCGTCGATCATTCGTTTGGCCTACTGGGCGGGTAACGTGACCACAGCTACCAGGGGAGCCAATCTTGGCAGACGAACGCACGGCGGGAGCCTTCTTCGACCTTGATCGAACATTGATCGCCGGCTCATCGGCGTTCGTGTTCGGTCTCGCGGCGTGGCGTCACGACATGATGGGTACGAGCGAGCTCTTGTCTGATGCATGGAAGGCGGTGAGCTTTCGTTTCACAGGAGCGTCCGATGACAAGGCCAACGCAGTCCGGGATCGGATCCTCGAAGCGATCAAGGGCCAGACTATCGATGAACTGATGGCACTCGCCGGTGATGTGATCCCGCAGTTGCTCGATGATGTGCGCAAGGAATCGCAGGGGTTCATTGACCTGCATACCGAAGCCGGTCGGGCCACCTACATGGTGACCGCGTCTCCCATAGAGATCGTTCAGGCGCTGGCCACCGAGCTCGGCATGACGGGAGCGATAGCGACGGTGGCGGAGACTGTGGACGGGGTGTACACCGGGGAGTTGTCTGAGCCGTTTTGCTATGGACCGGCCAAGGCCGATGCTATCGCCGCTGTTGCCGAGCGCGAGGGTTATGACCTGGCGCTCTCGTATGCCTACAGCGATTCGGTGAGTGACTTACCCATGCTGGAGGTTGTGGGCCATCCGGTAGCGGTGAACCCGGACAGCGGGCTCGAGGCGATGGCTCGGGCCCGCGGCTGGCCGATCGTTGAATTCAGCCGGACCGCTCGCAAAGTGATCCGGCGCACCACAGCGAGTGTCGGTGCGGTCGGTCTTGCGCTCGCGACTTACGGATTGGGACGACGCCACGGCAGACGGGCTGGTTCGCTTAGGTGACTTGCACCGGCTGACGGTCGCGGTGCACGGCAAATCGGACCGATCGGTTGAGCATGCGTAGGCCAACGATCATCGATACCCCCCACACCGGGAAGACGCCCAGGGGGACGGGGCTGATTGATCCCAAGATGGCGAGGACGATGAGGACCCCCACGGAAAGAACAATCTTCCGTGACCAGCGTGTGGCCGCTGGTGCCGTGGCCACGGGATCTTCGGCCCGATTGCGCTGCAGCGCTGCTGCCAGCAGGAATCCGAATCCGGCGTAGAGCAGCCACACCACGACATGGCCCAGAAGCGGCGGGAAACCCTCCGGGCGCCACGCCGGGATGAAGATCAGGTACTGGATTGCCAGTAGGACGCCAATGCCCCTTGCCTGTTTGGTGTTGGGGAGGAGGTCGGGTAGGTCCCATTGGACCCGCCGGTCGTTACGACGCCACAGCCACACCGAGACTGTGACCGCAAGGCCGGCCGACAGCGCAGACAGAAGCACAACCGCCGGAGATCCAAAGAATGTGCCCAAGCTCACGGCGGCCACCGCAAGAGCGATCGTTGCCCGCCGCCGGCTGGGAGCGGTGAGCCAGGTTGGCAGTTGGCTTCGCACCCAGGATGTAGACGATCCTGCCGACTCCCCGATCGCCAACGGGAAGATGAAGGCCATGAATGGGTGCCAGAAGAAGGCAAGCACCACGAACGAAATCACATCGACGTGGGCCAACGAGATGGCATCTCCCCACGGTGGGGACCACAACACCTTCGTGATGTAGAACTCGTACAGCCCGAACAAGACACCGGCAAACCACAGAGTCGGTAGCGAAGGCCATCCCCTGCGAAACGTCAGCCAGGCGAAGATGAGGAGGTGGCTGCCGTAGAATGTCAGCAGGAACAAGGCTTCGAACGGGTTGATGAACACAAAGGGTGATGCAGCAACCGTTACCTCGGCAATCGCCACCGACAGCACTGCCAGCAGCAGCCAGAAGCCGAATTTAGTTCGGAGTGTCGGTTGGGGGTGCTGTGTGTTCATGTCTAGGAATATGCCACTCTCCGTGGTCGTCGGCTATTGGGGATCACCCTGAGTGGACCCCGAAGATCTTGGCCCTAGTCTCTCGGGGATGAGCGAACCAGACGTAGGCGTTGGACCACACCCTGAACCCTGGCCGGATGACCCACGGCTTGACCCCGAATTACTGGCAGCCGGGGACCGCCGCAACGTGCTCGATCGCTACCGCTATTGGACACGGGAGGCGATCGTCGCCGATCTTGATACCCGGCGGCATCCTTTCCACGTCGCGATAGAGAATTGGCAACACGACTTCAATATCGGGGCGGTGGTTCGCAACGCCAACGCCTTTCTGGCGGCCGAGGTGCACATCATCGGCAAGCGACGTTGGAACCGGCGGGGTGCAATGGTCACCGATCGTTATCAACACGTTCACCACCACGCCACGGTCGAAGAGTTTGTGGTTTGGTCAAATGAGCATGACGTTCCGGTCATCGGTATCGACATCCTGCCGGGATCTGTGCCGCTCGAGACTGCATCGCTGCCTCGGAAGTGCGTTCTGGTTTTCGGGCAAGAAGGCCCCGGCCTGTCACCCGAGATGCAACGACACTGTTCAGTGGTGTACTCCATCGCTCAATACGGGTCGACCCGTTCGATCAACGCCGGCGTGGCTTCCGGGATCGCGATGCATGCCTGGATCCGAGAGCACACCTTCGCCCAGCACTGATCCGAACATTATTGGATAGGAGGCGGCTGCGCCGCTGTTCTTCTCTGTTTCGCCCGGCAAGACTGCGTCGCCGGGCGATGGCTGCACGGATGGGCTTTGCCAATCCCGCACCTCCAGCCTTTGCTACGCGAAAAAGAGCTTTCGACGGTGGATGTCGTGCCGACAGGCTACGAGTAACGATACGTGCACCTACAGACTCATGGATGAGTCGTGGCTATCGCGAGGCGAAATACCAGGGATGGATTGCACACGCTGATCAAGCAAGATCGGCGCTTCGTCGCGTTCGTGGTCGGCTCTCTGCTGCTTGTCCCGACGGTCGTCGTGTCGATGTGGGGATGGCGCGCTGGCGGGGCCCGGTGCGTATGTTGGTGCGTTGGCCGTTAGTGTCGCGGCCAGATCCACGCTTCGGGTTCGCCAGCTACTCGAGGAACGTGGCGGGACGCTGCGTTTGGAGCGGTCCTTAGCGACAGCATCCGAGTCCTTGCTCAAGCGTGGTGTTGCCGATCCGATTGGCAGTGCGCTTCTGGCGCTCCTCGAAGGTGTGG
>JAYEIP010000153.1:0-2151 GCA_034660155.1 Actinomycetota bacterium
CCCCATCAACATACGCCACAGCCCGCACCACACCGTCGATCCGATACCCAGGCCCGTTGTCGTGGAACCCGTGAGACGGTAAAGCGACCGGTTCAATCGGTGGCAGGAACGTCCCTAGGGGTGATTCGATGGTGATGTAGACGTCGAACTCGTCTGTTGAGCCTTGCGTGTAGGTGCCGCCCCACCAGGTCGTGATCTGTTCCGGTTTCCCGGTTACGGTGTCGGTGTTGTCGCACTGGACTTCTAGGTCAATCGTGATCGTGGTCGGCGGGACCGTAGTCGATGTAGTGCTCGAAGTTGGGACCGTTGTAGTCGTCGAAGGCGGCACCGTACTCGTGGTCGGGGGTGCAGTTGTAGTCGTGGTAGAGGGTGGACCCGTCGTCACCGTGGTGGTGGTGCCAGGTGCCGTGGTCGTGGTTGTCGACGGCGGCACGGAGGTCGTCGGGGGCAAGGTCGAAGTTGTCGAAGTCGTGATGACTGTCGTGGTGGTGGTGGTTGATGGCGGAACCTCACAATCTAAACCTGTACGGGTCGCACCCTCATCAACGACCAAACCGCCGCCGCTGAGGGTGATTTCCAAACTCGTGTTCTCTCCAGTGAACGGCGACATAAAGATCGTCACAGCATCAGCCACAACTAGCGCACCGACCGGCACGTCTGCATCGTTGCTGTGGACCACCGTGAAATCAATGTCGGTGAAATTGGTGACATGCCAGCCGCCGCAATCACCATCCACCGACGTGTACGGGTTCGTTGCCGCGGCTGTCAGCGGCACCGCGAGCAGCAACCCTATCGCTATCAACCCGATCAACATCTTACGAATTTTACGAATCATCTTTGGTCTCCTTGGTTTTGGTTGAGCCGGCTGTTCGCGGGTTGGGGTTCAGATAGTTCGTTAACGCTTCGGTCACTACGTCTGAGATGATCCGGTCTTGCCTCACGGCCGACATTTTGATCCTTCGCCACAGGTCACGGTCGATCCATTTGATCGTGACCGCAATTTCGCCTTTTGCCTGTTTCGATCTCATGTTGTCGAGTCGTTGTTGGCGTGCCTGTTCGGGTGATTGGCGCCGGTTGATGAGTTTGCGGGCACCTTTGGGGGTGACTTTAGGTTTCGACATTGGGGGCTCCTTTTGACGTCAACAAGGGGGAGTTTACTTGTTTGAAAAGATTACCGCAATTCGTTTGGGAAGGCCCAGCTTGTCACAGCCGGGCCTTCCGTAGCCGAGTTGACCGTATGTCCTAGTTCGGCCGGTAGTTGAGTCTACGACGTGTGGGTCTCATAGGAAGACTGGACGTTTTGGAGATGGCGGTTGCGTTGCCGCTGCCGCATCCACTGCGCCGCTTCTTCGAGCTTGGTCAGGGCTAAGGCGTTTTCGCGGCACCGAAACTTGGAGTCCTGGAAGAACCGGAGCCGCTGAATGCAGGCTTCCACCATATCCTCAAGTACGACCCCGTTGCGTCCTTCGGACATGATGCCGTTTTGCCAAGGGATCTCTACCAACGGTGGCTGGGAGCCTCCTGTGCTCAGAGCATCTTCACGGTCGTAGATGCTGCTAATGCCGCCAGAGGGATTACCGTCGGCGTCACTTTGGAACGACGCTTCGACCATCGGGAAGTAGTTGCGCATGTTTGTCTCCTGTCTGTGAGCTTGCAGCTACAGCAACAACCCTACACCGATTCCGTCACGGTTTACATACCCAGTCACGCCATGCTGGTGTGTTGGCGTAGAAAATCACCGCCGCATATTTGATGTTCAATTCTGGATCGAACGGGTCGAACGCCGGGATCGCTGCCGACCAGTTACCCGAGTACCATCCGCGCATTATCTGCATCAGCCCGCGGGCTGAACTGTTCGGATTGGCAGCGGTCGCGAGGCCCCCCGACTCGCAGTCCATGACAATCAGCGTGTTGTCGACATCTTCGGGCAGGAAGTAAGTTGCAACCAACGGTCGCCACTGCTCGACTCCTGGGCTTATAGCCACAACTCGTGGACTTGTATGGACGTGACTTGTTGATTCCTCGCGCAGTTTCTCATATGGCCCGTTGAACTCTATCAACGCTTCAACCCACTGGTCGTAAAGCGCCTGCCGATAGTTACCGAGATCTTCAGCCATCTGGTCTGTTGCCTGTTCGGGCACCGCCGCGTCG
>JAYEIP010000154.1:0-2143 GCA_034660155.1 Actinomycetota bacterium
CACCGGCATTCCCGCGACAAGGTACAACTCATCGGACGCAAAGAACATCCGACGACCGACCAGATCGAGCGCCCGGTCCTGCCAGAAGTGCACGATCTCCAAATCTTCCACCGCACCTTGCTGATCGTGGGTCACCAACGAGGTCTCCCGGCCGTGTTTCGACAGCCCCAGCGGAACAATCCCCACCGACGCCAGCTTGGGGTATCGGACCAGTATCTCGGCGCAGGTGCGTTCCAGCACCGACCCAGAGTTAACCCCGGGACACAACACCACCTGACCGTGTACCTCAATATCGTTGTCCAACAGCGCCCGTAACCACCGCAGGCTGGTGGCTCCCCGTGGATTGCGCAGCATCCCGGACCGAACCTCCGGGTCGGTCGCATGGATCGACACATACAGCGGTCCCAACCGTTCCTCGACCACCCTGGCCAGGTCGAGCTCGGTGAACCGAGTCAGCGTCGTGAAGTTGCCGTAGAGGAACGACAGCCGGTAATCGTCGTCCTTCAGGTACAACGTAGTCCGCATCCCCGGTGGCAACTGGTAGATGAAACAGAACTCGCAGTGGTTGTCACAGGTCTGGACCCGATCGAAGATCGAGGCGTTCAACCGGAGCCCCAGCGGAGATCCCACCGCCTTGGAGATCCCGATCTCGCTCGACACGCCATCACGACGAATCTCCAGGGCAACATCGGGCTCGTCGACCAGTTGCTGATATTCAATTACGTCGGTGGGCACGGCGCCATTTACCGTCAGCAGCTCGTCACCGGGCTGCAAACCTGCAGCCGCGGCGGCGCTTCCGGAAAGGACCTCGAGGATCGTCGGGTTCGACATAAGGTGCCGCAGGATAGAGCTCACAGCGGGCCTCCACACCACTGCGCCCATGTCACACCTGACACCGTCCCTCGCCTAGCATGCCGTCATGGTTCAAAGAGTGTTACTGGCAGAGCCGCGCGGGTTCTGCGCCGGGGTCGAAATGGCCATAAAGGCCCTCACCTGGATGGTCAACATCTTTGAGGCGCCGGTCTACTGCTATCACGAGATCGTTCACAATCAAGCAGTCGTCGAAGCGTTCGAGACGGCAGGAGTGGTCTTCGTAGACGACATCTCTGACGTCCCCGAAGGGCGTCCGATCATGCTGTCGGCCCATGGTTCGGCACCCGAGATTGTGGCCGCCGCCACCGATCGTGCCGCGGTGATGGTCGATGCAGTCTGCCCCCTGGTCACCAAGGTCCATCATGAGGTCAAACTGATGGCGAGTAAGGGCTTCGACATCATCTACGTCGGTCACAAGGGCCACGACGAAGCTGTTGGCGCCATTGCCGAAGCGCCCGCCGCGGTAACCCTGGTCGACCCGGATCAGGGCCTGGGATCCTTTCGAGCCGGCGACAAGACGAAAGTCGCTCTACTCGCCCAAACCACCCTTGGCCTTCACGAGTGGGAAGGGGTCCTCGACGACGCCACCGAGCGTTACCCCGATCTGACCGTTGCCCGTCGTAGTGATCTTTGTTACGCGACAACCAACCGGCAAAGCGCCATTAGACAATTGGCCCAACAAGCGGACGTCATTTTGGTAGTGGGCTCAGAATCCTCGTCGAACACCCAGGCCCTGGTGCGAGTAGGGATCAAAGAAGGCACGCCGTCGTATCGGGTGGACGGCCCCGACGACATTGATCCGGAATGGCTGATCGGCTGCACCACCGTCGGGGTCACCGCCGGGGCATCGGCCCCGGATCAGCGGGTGCGCAAAGTCATCGATGCAGTTGCCCCCGCCCAGGGTGTTGCGATCTTGTCCCTCACCGACGAAGACGAGTACTTCCCGCTCCCCCCGTCGCTGCGGAGCTTTGTGAAGACCCTGCAAGCAGTCGTCGAGGCGGGTTTTGCCGTCCGTGACAGAGGCCTTCCCGGTCCGATCGAGAATGACCCGGACTACTCGGCGACAGGTGCTTTGGATCTACTGGGTGTGTAGCGGGGCGAGTTTACGAAACCTCCCGCGTCGGCGACACGGGTGACCGCGGTTCGGACACCTGCGAAGACCCCCCTAATGGGGGTCCATCGTGGCTCTTGTTGTGTGGGAGGCTGGTGGTCTGGGCTGCTGGCTGGTGAGCACTTTATTCCCCCCGGAGGCTGTGACTCCTAGGGGTAG
>JAYEIP010000155.1:0-10696 GCA_034660155.1 Actinomycetota bacterium
GGCATGACAAGCCAGCTCCGCCGTGCGGCATCGTCGATCGCAGCCAATGTTGCTGAAGGAGCGGGACGCGGAACGAACGGCGACTTCCGACGCTACCTCCAAATCGCAGCCGGATCTGCAGCGGAGTACGAAACCCACCTGCTCATCGTGACCGCGGTCGGAATCCTAGAACCCGAAACCGCGCAGACAGCACTCCAGCAGGCAGCCTCCATCAAGAAGATGCTGCACAACCTCGAGGCGTCACTCACCTGACGTTGGCCCGATACCTAGTACTTAGTACCAAGTACCGAAAGAGGACCGGTCCCCTAAGGACCGGCCCTCTCGCACTAGTTGAATTACAGCTTCTTAGCTTGCGAACACGTACACATCGAGGTCGAGGTTCGGTGTTTCGCCACCGTCGTAGGTCGCGATCCGGAAGCTGGCTGCCGCCGGCTCACCTGCATCAACGAACTCGTACGGTCCACCGTTGCCGTCGTAGTCGACGTCGCCACCTGCCTCGGCAATTGCCTTGCAGTCGGCGAAGTTCGTGCACTTCTCGCCACCCTTGGTGACCCCGTTGATCTCGGCCGCGACCAGGAGCGGATCGTCGCTGCCCGCAACGATTGCTGCCAGCGCCACAATGACGACTGAGTCGTATGTCTCGGCGCCGTAGGCGAACACTCCACCGACACCGCCCTCATAGGCGCCATCGAGACGGTCCGTGAAGTCGGCGATCGAAGCAAGGTCGACACTCGGCTCGGTGCCCTTCATACCGGCGATGATGCTCGGGTCGGACAACTCCGCACCGATACCACCGATGTTGCCGTCAACACCCCAGACGTTCTTGTCACTTGTGGGGCCGATACCCCTCTCGTGCATGGTTGTCAGGATGTTGGCCGACTCAGCGAAGCCGATGACGACGATGGCATCCGGGTCGGTGGCCACTATGGCATCTATTTCAGCGTCGAAGTTCTCAGTGTCCACCGCATATGCGGTGAAAGGCTCGACGACACCGCCGAGCGCTTCGAAGTTCGCCTTGAACGCATCAGCGAGACCCTGGCCATACGACTCCTGGCGGTAAAGCACCGCAACCGTCTCGTTACCTTCCCCGGCTACCTGGTCGGCGAGGACCTTGCCCTGGAGAAGATCCGAGGGGGCAGTGCGGAAGTAGAGACCATTGTCGTCGTAGGTCGTGAAGTCCGGCGATGTGTTAGCCGGCGAGAAGTGGATGACGTTGTTGCCCGTAATCTTGTCGATAACGAGCTTTGACACGGCGGAAGACGCCGCACCCATGATCGCGTCGACATTCAGAGCCATCAGTCGGTCAACCTCAGGGTTGGCAATATCCTGGTTGGTATCGCCGGAGTCGCCTTCGTGTAGGACAACGTCCTGTCCGAGAGCGCCGCCCGCAGCGTTGATGTCTTCAATAGCCAAACGTGCACCGGCCACCTCAGGTGGTCCGAGGAACGCAAGGTCACCCGTTACCGGAAGCAATGTACCGATGGTGAGCACGCCATCGGCCGAAGCCGAGCCGCCTTCATCGGGCGCCGCTGTTGTAGTTGCCGGCGCGGCCGTCGTTGTAGTTGCCGGCGCGGCCGTCGTGGCTGCAGGTGCAGCGGTCGTGGCGGCCGGCGCTGCAGTAGTGGTCGTGTCACCGCTTGCGTCATCGTCGTCACCACACGCGGCGGCGACGAGCGCAAGTACAGCTAGAAGCGCAACAATCCGCTTCCAATGCTTGATCCCATTCAATGTGTTTCCTCCTTGTGCCTACCCCCTTGGAGGGGGTCGGGGGATGCACCATAGCCGCAGGCTCCCGTGTGCGCAGGAAGTTTTGATGAGGGCTTACAAGATTTGGCAACGGTTGCTGGGAACGCAAATGCAACCGCAAAACAGGTCGTTGCAACTAATCCAGGCGCGGAAGAACCCGGAGAGTCTTCGGCCGATGGCCGCTGTGATAGGACCAATTCACAGATCTCCGGGTTCCGGTGGTCCGAGTTGGAGTCGCCACCTCTTGAGCGGCTGCTCCGTAATACGGGTAGCCGCTAGCGCTCGGCCACCTCCAGGGTCCCGTAAAGACTTTCAGGCATTATTCGGACCACCTCCTTTCTCTGGTAGTCGCATTCTGGCACACGAACTGCCGGAACGTGACGGAATGTTGATGTTGAGTCATTTGACCGGGATCGTCTCTAAGCTCACGTCATGTCCATGCCTGCCAGCACTACGACGGATGTTGCCATTATCGGTGGCGGGATCATCGGCATGACGATTGCCTATCAGATCGCACGGCGGAGCAGTCTGCAGGTCACCGTTCTCGAACGCGGTGTCGGGCTCGGCGAAGGCTCGACCGGCGCCTCATCGGCCATTACCCGCCAGCGTTACACCCACCCGGAGATGATCCGCATTGCGCTCGGTGGCAATGCCGTGTTTGCCAACTGGTCCGAGTTCACGGGTATCGCCAAGCCAATGGGAACCTACTCACCCGTAGGTGTGTTGTGGATCCAGGACGCGGCTGAAGCAGATGTCGTCGCAGATGCGGACCGACTCCGAGTTGAGGGCGCATCGGCAATCGTCCTTGACGCGACAGCCCTCCGTCAACAGTTCCCCGCCTTGTCAGCTTGCGTCGAACCGTTCGATTTGACCGGCGAGATCGCTCACGTCTGCCGTGATGGCGAAGCCTTCCTACTGGAGCAAGGCTGTGGCTACTTCGATCCTATGGGAGCGCTTCAGGATGTGGCCGACGCGGCGCGTCGAGAAGGAGTCACGGTGCGGATGAGGGCCACTGCCACCGGCATCGTTGTGAACTCGGACCGTGTTGAAGCGGTAGTTCTCGCGGATGGAAGTCGCATCGATACAGCAACAATCGTCAATGCGGCCGGTCCCTGGTGTAACCAGATCGATCGTATGGCAGGCCTGGAGCACGGGTGGGATCTGGCGCCTACAAGGATCGAGGTGATCTATCGAACCTTTGCGGCCGAGGTCCCCCGCCCACTTCCCGTGGTCGGTGACCTCACCTCGGGGATCTACTTCCGCCCCGAGAACGCCGGCCAGCAGATCCTCATGGGGTCGACGCTCGAGGAGGACGAACAAGAGCGTGTCGACCCCGATTCGTACAATCGTTCTGCAAGCCGAGCATTCACCGACGTGAAGATCCATGCGCTTCACCATCGACTTCCGGCTCTCCCCCACCGCGGCGACGTCCGCGGTATGGCAGGTCTCTACTCCATCAACCGCAAGGATGTACACCCGATCGTGGGCTCGACGGCAATCGATGGATACCTTGTCTGTAGCGGGTTCTCCGGTCATGGTTTCAAAGAAAGCCCCATGGTGGCCTCGATGGTGGCGCAACACATCACCGGCGAGGGAGCGTCCTTCGACACCGACGTTCCGATCGATTTCTTCTCGACGAATCGCAACCCCCTCGGGGGCACCGGTATGAACGTCTTGGCGTAAGGGCCGGGTCAGGACGGAGTGGGCACGAACTCAGCCAGTGCCGGACGTAGCCGATCCACCGCGGAAACTACCTCCATCCATAGGTCACTGAGACCGGCCTCCTCGCCCGCCTTCGCCGCAAGCTCCACCGTCAGAGCGGCATGTTGGGCCTCCTCTGCCGTCATCTGTCCAAGCGCGCCCTTCATGCGGTGTGCGATCTTGGCCAACACATCAATGTTGGAGGAGGTAACGGCTGCAGTGCCCTCTACCACCAGCTCGGCAACCTCCTCGAGGAAGATACCGACGATCTCGGCGAGGAAGGCCGGATCGTCACCAAACTGAGCTAGCGCCGCTTCACGGTCAAATATGGGGTACATCGATTCATTCCCTTCCTCCAGGGTCAACGACTGGTTCGGTTCGAAACCACCAGCCACCTGCTCAACCGTTACAAACAATTCCTCAGGCCGGAAGGGCTTAGAAATGTAAGCGTCCATCCCACCCTCCAAGCAACGGACCTCGTCGCCCGCCATCGCGTGAGCCGTCAGCGCAATGATTGGAACCCGTGCGGCTGCGCCGGATGCTGCCTCGAGGCTCCGGATCTCAGCCGTCGCTCCAAATCCATCCAGCTCCGGCATCTGGATGTCCATCAGCACAACATCAAAGGAGCCATCCTTAAAAGCGGATACAGCTTTGCGGCCGTCGTCGACGACGGTGACTTCGTGACCACGGCGAGCCAGCAGCCGGACCGCAAGCTTCTGGTTGATCGGAGAGTCCTCTGCAAGCAATACCCGGAGCTGCTTCCGACGCTCGCGTAACCAGTGACGGGTGATCATCTCCCCGACATAACCGCCTTCTCCCGTAACCAACAAAAGGGCCTCCACGAGGCTGCCCGGGCCTAACGGCTCAGCAAGGAACGCATTGAACCCGAGCCGGCGATACTGGGTGGCGACTCCGCGTTGTCCCGTCGCCACAAGTGCGAGTGCCGGAATCTTGTCCATCACGCCGCTGTCGGCCAACGCCACTGCGGGGGTGGCCGACCGATCGTTCGTAGCCAACACGACGGCGTCAAACTCTGTCTCAGATTCAGCGATCTTCGCCCGGGCCTGCTCGATGCCGGTTGCGACAGTAACGCCCATCCCGGCGCGGGTAAGAGCTGTCGCGACCTGGAGACCGCGCGTCTCGACATCCACGATGACAAGGACTTCTGTGCCGGCGGATTCACCATGGTGCACCGGAGAGATTGAGTCGGCGTCCACAGTCGGGAGCCGCACCTCAAACGAGAATGTACTCCCCACCCCTACCGTGCTGGTCACCGTCAGTTCCCCGCCCATCATCTCAACTAGCTCGGAAGTGATGGCGAGCCCTAGACCGGTTCCTCCGTATTTGCGCGACGTGGTCGAGTCGGCCTGGGAGAATGCTTCGAAGATTGCCTCGAGGCGATCATCCGGGATACCGATGCCGGTGTCTTCAACTGCGAACCTAACCAAATGGGGTTGTCCTACGCCGTCTTGCCGCGACGAGACGTGAACCGTCACTCCGCCAACATGAGTGAATTTGACCGAATTGCCTATGAGGTTGAAGAGAATCTGCCGCACGCGACCAGGGTCGCCCATGAAACCGTGAGGTAGTTCGGGGTCAATATCGGCCACCAGCGTTATGCCCTGGTCCCTCGTGCGTACCGACATTGTCCCGACCGTGTCAACCACTGTGTCTCGCAGGCTGAATGGGATCGCCTCGAGCGACAGACGCCCCGATTCGATCTTGGCGAGATCGAGGATGTCGTTTATCAGATCCAGCAGCGAATTCGAAGCCTGCGCAACAGTGGTGAGGTAGTCGCGTTGCTCAACAGTTAGTTCCGTCAGCAACGCCAGGTCGGTCATGCCGAGGATGGCGTTCATCGGTGTGCGGATCTCGTGACTCATGTTGGCCAGGAACTGTGATTTGGCGACGTTGGCGACCTCGGCAGCGTCTTTGGCAGCCTGCAGTTCTTCTGCGGCTTGCTGTCTTTCGGTGATATCTCGGGACACCACCTGGTATTGCAGCGGCATGTTGGTCTCAGGATCGCGCACCAGGCGGACGCTTCCTTCAAGCCAGACGTAGCGACCGTCGGCGTGACGGGCACGGTAGGTCGCCTTGAGGGGCTCGTCGTCCCGGGGCGTGATGAAGTCCCGGTACAGGTCTGCATCGTCTGGGTGGATCAGATGTTCGATTTTGCCACCGGTGATGTCTTCCGGGTCGTACCCGAGGACTGTCTTCACCGATGGGGTGATATACGTGAGCACGCCGCAGGGACCGCGGAGCGAGACAATATCGGTGGCATTTTCTGCGATAAGCCTGAAGCGCTCTTCGCTCTCGCGGAGCGCGTCTTCTGCGGCACGACGCTCATCGATCGGTCGTGAACTGATAATGAATGCCCGCACTCGTTCATCGGCAAGCCGGTTGGTTCCGATCGACTCGAAGTACCGCCACGATCCGTCCTTGTGACGAAGCCGATGCTGCCACAGGTGGGTGCTCTCACCGAGTGGCGTTTCGCTCCCCATCTTGAACACCTCATCGACGTCCTCAGGATGCACGAACTCGACGGCTTCCCGGCCGACCATCTCTTCGGCCTTCCACCCCAGGTGGGTACCAATCGAAGGGCCGACGAACCTGAATACACCGTGTCGATCGAGCGTAAAGACCAGATCCGAGCCCGCATGGAGAATTACGTCGAGACGAGCCCTGCTGCGGTCCAGAGCCCGCTCGAGTTGGGTTCGTTCAGTGGCGTCTGTTGCCACACCTATTACCTGATGGGTTTCGGCTCCCTGTGCGCCAAGAGGACCGAGACGCATGTCCCAATTCTTCCCAAAGGCCGTTACCGTACCGGACACATCTCGACCACTACGAGCCTGGTCATACAGCTCACTCCAACCCGGGATCGCCGCGAAGTCGTCGGTCGTCATCCCCGTGAGACCACGATCGTCCAAGCCAAGCAGACCCAGATCACGACCCGACGAGAACGTGAATCGACCATGGGCATCGATGGCAAAGAGTACGATCGGGGCTTGGGCCACCACCGCCCAAAGCGTTTCATCGGTCGCCCGCTTCAAACGTTGCGGAGCGTCCCGCTCCTTCGATCGGGCCATGAGGCCTGCCACAACATCCAGAAGTGGTCGTAACTTCTCGAGGCGCGCCTGCCCGCAGCCTTCTATCGCCATTACGCCAACCACGGTGCTGCCATCAGCGAAGGGCACACAGCCGAGCAGCGGGTTGTCAACGCTCATCGACACGGAACCCGTGGCGAGCGCTTCCGTGGCGAAAACGCTCTCGCCAGCGTCCCATGACAGGCCCCGCACAGCCAATGGCCGCAGCATCGTGTCTCCGTCGGGCAGCTCGCTGACTTCTCCCACGTAGCCGCGATCCGCGCCTGTCAGCGCAAGCGCTGCAGACAAGACCCCGTCAAGCAGCGTCCGTGGGTCTTGCTGCGCGATGAAACTGGCCTGAGCTTGCGCCACGGCCTGGGTCAAGCGCAGTTGCCACTGCACCTCCTCATCAGGGGCGCCCTGAGACGTGCCGGTGTTGTTGTCGCTACCCGCCATTGTGTTGCTGTCGGCAGAATTCAGGGGTTTTTGAGCCAAAAAAGCGATGCTCCCCGGTCGATCGTGCCGCACTAGTTAATGTTTGACCCGTAGTCGAGGAGGCCATGTGAAGCTCATCGAATGTGTTCCCAACTTCAGCGAAGGGCGTAATCGGGCGACTCTCGATGCGATAACGGCGGGCATTGTCAGTGTGCCCGGGGTTGAGCTTCTTGATGTTGACCCCGGTGCCGACACCAATCGAACCGTTGTGACGTTCGTCGGTGGTCCAGAGGCGGTCGCCGAGGCCGCGTTCCTATCTATCGCCCGCGCCGCGGATCTGATCGACATGCGGACGCACCAGGGTAAGCACCCGCGCATGGGGGCGACCGATGTATGCCCCTTTGTCCCGGTCGAAGGCGTCACGATGGAAGAGTGTGCTGACCTCGCCCGTCGACTCGGTGAACGTGTTGGGTCGGAACTGGGTATCCCCGTCTATCTGTACGAGCACGCCGCAGATGGCGGCCGCCGTTCATTAGCTGAGGTGAGACGAGGAGAATATGAAGGCCTTCTCGACCGCACCGACCAGCCAGACTTTGGGCCCAGCCACAATCCGAGCACCGGGGCCACTGCGATCGGAGCCCGCGAGTTCTTGGTCGCATACAACGTGAACCTCAACACACAGGATCGGAAGCTGGCGCACCAGGTAGCTCAGGCAGTCCGTGAGTTGGGAACGCCGCGCCGTGACACCGCGGGCAGAATCGTGAGGGACGACACCGGCAAGACCGTATTCGACCCTGGACGATTCAAGGAGTGCAAGGCGGTGGGCTGGTACATCGACGAGTACCGCCGCGCCCAGGTTTCGATCAATCTCACCGACTACAACGTCACCTCGGTGCACGCCGTCTTCGACGCATGCCGGGAGGAGGCGGCCGCGCGCGGCATGCGGGTCACCGGGAGCGAACTTGTTGGGCTAATTCCGCGAACCGCGCTTCTCGCTGCCGGGGATCACTATCTGCGTGCTCAGGGCAGGACGGTTGGGATCCCCGAGCCGGAAAGAGTCCAGGCTGCCATTCTGTCGCTAGGCCTCGAGGAGCTCGGCCCGTTCGATCCCGCTGAGAAGGTCGTCGAGTACCGCTACGGAGGAGTCCCGGACGGACTGAGAACCAAATCTCTCACGAGTTTCGCCAATGAGCTCTCAACCGATTCACCTGCCCCTGGCGGCGGCAGCGTGGCGGCTTTGTGCGGCTCCCTGGCCGGCTCACTGACAGCAATGGTGGCCGCTCTCACCCACGCCAAGAAGGGCATGGAGGACAGACGCGACACCATGGAGTTGCTGGGTGTGCAGGCTCAAGCACTGAAGGATTGGTTCATGGAGGCCGTTGACCGAGACACGACGGCCTTCAATCAGGTTCTGGCTGCGATTCGCTTGCCCAAAAAGACTCACGAAGATCTAGCGGTTAGGGAAACAGCAATGGCGGCGGCCAACGTAGCGGCGACCACAGTGCCGCTCGAAGTATTGGAACACGCGGCGAAGGCCCTAGAACTTGCGCTTCAAGCCGTGACCGACGGCAATCCCAACTCCGTTAGCGATGCCGGCGTCGCCGGTGCCTGCGCCACCGCGGCAGCTCGGGGCGCCTCGCTCAACGTGCGCATCAATCTGCCAGGGCTTGCCGAGGATCAGCAACGCCGGCTGCTCGCCCGTCATGATACTGCTCTAGATCAGGCGAATCGCCTGGGTAACGAAGTCGCCGCAGCGGTCGAGGCAGCGCTTGCTCCCTAGAGGATCAGCGGACAGGGATAAATGGCGGCCTAAGGGAGCTGGGGTCGTCGACGTCTCGGATACCGGCAAAGACCCCGGAGTTCGCCTTGCGGACTCCGCCCGAAAAGCGGGGACTGATAGAAGCGGTAACTTCCCGATCTGTGCGTCGTTTTTGGAACGAACAGGTCAGGGTCTTTATCGGGTTCGGTCTGCAGCCTCAACCTGTGCGGCAAAACCGTCCAGGTCGGCGACCGTCGGTTCTTCCTCCCATACCTGGACGCCGGCCAGCAGTTCGTCGAATCGCTGCCTTTGTCCTTCTCTGACGACAACCCTTAACGGGACGTCGTCGGGCAGGGTTTCCTGGTAGCGCTTCAGAATCACACGATGTTCCGAGCGCTCTAGATCGAGTTGGAAGACCACACCATGTGCAGAGTCCACCATTGCGCAACGATCCTCGATGATCGGACAAGGGTGGTCCTTCTCCGGACCGTGGCACACCAGAACCGGGTGGCCAAGACGCTGCAGGAAATCACGGTCAAAGTCACCGCTGGACGGTGTCACGTCGAGGATGATCCCTTCGGCTTCCATAGCACCTCCTTTCCCCCCTCAGACTATATCCGGGGCTCTCGTGACGCGGCAGTGCCGAACGTCCCTGATATTCACAGTTCTGCATTCATTAGTGCCAGGCGACGTTGTGCCGGTCCAAAAGTGGTTACTCCCCATTCCAGCATCTAGCCGAACCCGCTACCCTCCCCTGAGGGCTGAATCGCGACGGGCCAGGTTCGGAGGAAACGATGGATCACGTTCGCTGGGGCATTCTGAGCACCGCCAATATCGGCACCAAGCACGTCATTCCGGCAATTCAGGCGGCGGACCGCTGCGAAGTCGTGGCCATAGCATCTCGCCGCACCGACGCCGCCGAAGAAGTTGCCTCTGGACTGGGGATCGAGCAGGCCTACGGATCGTATGGTCAACTACTCCAGGACCCCAACATTGATGCGGTCTACGTCCCGTTACCGAATCACATGCATGCGGAATGGACCATTGCGGCAGCTGCAGCCGGCAAGCATGTCCTGTGCGAGAAGCCGATCGCCCTGAGTGCCGCTGAGGCCGAGACGATGGTTACAGCTTGCCAGCAAGCCGGAGTGATACTCCGGGAGGCATTCATGTATCGCTTCCACCCGACGTGGCAAGTCGTGCGTCGACTGATCGACGAAGGTGGAATCGGTACGATCACGGCCATCGACAGTTGGTTCTCGTACTTCAACGACGACCCAGAGAACATCCGCAATATTCTCGACTACGGGGGTGGAGCGTTGATGGACATCGGCTGTTACTCGATTCACCTGTCGCGGATGTTGATGAACGGCGAACCCGACTCTGTCAAGGCATCGGTGCAGCGTGACGCGATGACGGGCGTCGACACCCTCACCGCCGCGGTACTCGAGTTCGGCGACCGTGTCGCGACTTTCAGCTGCTCCACCAGAGCTGAGCCCGATCAGCGGGTGGATATCTACGGAACCACCGGCCGCATCTCCATCGAAATCCCCTTCAATATCCCGGCGGATCTGGTCACTCGTATCGCGATAACGGCGGGCGGCAACCCCCCAATCGATCCCCGGATCGAGACAATCGAGTTCGACCCGGCCAATCAGTACACCCTGCAAGCTGAAGCATTCGCAGCCGCCGTCCTCGACGGCGAAGCACTACCCGATTCAGGAACTGCCGCGGTCGGCAACATGCGCGTCGTCGACAAGGTCTTCGCCTCTGCAGGCCCCTCAGGATGGGCATAGTTGGTACTAGGTACCAACCTTACGCGAGAGAAAGGTGCAGGTTTCTACAAGGTCGAGCTCGCCCGTTTCACGTCTACCGGGATCGCAGTCAGCATCGCGTTTCCAGACAAGGGGTCGAGCTGCCCGGCGGGGCTCAACAAATTGGCGTTGACTCCGGGACGCTTGGAGGCGACGGCGAG
>JAYEIP010000156.1:0-2111 GCA_034660155.1 Actinomycetota bacterium
CGCTCTTTGAGCGATGCCACGCCTTCACGCAGTCGTGGCCTCCACCAGGACTGACCCAAGACCACTGTGCACAAATGTGCACAACTGCACACGCGTGCAGATTAGCTGGACGAGGTGACCGCTGTCAAACACAAATAGCCTGATTTCGCTCGCTCCCCACCCATCGAGGAGGTACAAACGCACATCTTCATTTGTGACGAGGTTCCCTAGGAGTGGCCCTTTGCCTCGTCGGGTGCTGCCGGAATCGGCAAGCCGTTGCCGTTGCCCTCGGCCTCGGCTTCCCATAGGTCGCGGAACTCCGGACTGGTCTCAAGCAAGTCTGCGAGCTTGCCGCTGGCGACGACCCGCCCACCGTCTAACACGATGATCTGGTGGGCGCGCTGCAGCGCCGGGCGACGATGAGACACCACCAGAGCCGTCGATTCAGAGTGCTCCGCAAAGAGTCGTTCCCACAGCGTCTTTTCAGTGTCGACATCGAGCGCACTCGAGAGATCGTCAAAGACCAGCAACTCAGGGTCGCGCACGAACATGCGGGCAGCCGCCGTACGTTGTACCTGCCCGCCGGACAACCGCATCCCCAGCGGCCCAATAAGAGTATCGAGGCCGTCGGGCATGCTGTCGACATCACGGTCGAGAGCAGCCGAACGGATGGCTTCGTCGAGTAGTTCGTCGTCATCACCGCGTCCCAGCAGCAGGTTGTCGCGCAGCGACATCGAGAGCAGCTTTGGTACCTGCGGCGTGTATGCCGAGCGGGGTGGGACGAAGAAGTCGTCGGGGTCTGTAACCACGTCGCCATTCCAACTGACCACACCATCGTCGGGCGCCACCAGACCCAGGATGGCCCGTAACAAAGTCGTCTTGCCCGATCCGATCTTGCCGGTCACCACCGTGAAGCTTCCCCGCTCCAAAGTCAGCCCAATGTCCTCGATGCCGTTGTCGGTACCGGGGTAATGGAAGGTCAAGCCAGCGACATCGAGGCGGTCGAGCCGTACATCGTGCTCGGGGGTCACTTGCTCTGGCATCTCCCCTGTCAGATACAGATTGCGGCGCTCGACCAGATCGAACGGGTCATCACTGTGCAACAAGTCGACCATCCGCTCCACCGACACCCCCGCCTGCTTGAACCGAGCAATGAACAGCCCGATGAAGAAGCCGGCGTCGGTGATGTAGTCGAGGAAGAACACGAACAGCGCAAACTCACCCACGGTGAGCCCGCCCTCGCGCCCGATGTTTGAAGCCGACACGATCAGGATCAGCCCGGTGCCAATGCTGAGCGTGTTCCAGAACACCGATTCGAGGATGGCGGTGAGCACCTTGTCGCGGACCATCATCTTGCGTCGCTCATCGTTGAGTTGTTTGAAATGGTCGATCATCGGCTCTTCGACACCGGCCACTTTGATGGACTGCACCGCACCAAAAATTTCGCCAAGTGCACCGGTAATGCGTTCGGTCGCTTCACGAGCCGCGTTGCGATAGCGCCGGATGCGCGTTCCGGCGCGTTCGGCAACAATGACCATGACCAGCAGTGGCGCAAAGACCAGCAGCGTCATTTGAGCGTCGACGGATACCAGTACAAACGCGGCGATCGCCGAAAACACAATCGACCCGGACATGTCAACGGTCCAACTGACGGCTTCTTCGACGTGTTGAACATCTTCTCGGAACCGGCTGATGATCTCGCCCGGAGCCTCGTGCACGGCTTGCGCTCCTGGCATGTCGAAGATCCGCTCCAGCATGTTGCGGCGCAACAAGCTGCCCAGCCGGAAGGTGAAGTTGACGTCGTTCCACATGGCAACGACCATCAGCGACACCCTCGCCAACCCGTACCCGACCAACAATGCAATCAAGGTCGCCGGGTTGAACCCGGTGGTGCCGAGCCCGTCAAAGAATCTCTTGGTAATCAACGCCGGGATGACCGGCATCGCCCAGATGGCCGTCCACAACAGGATGTTGGCGAGATACCAGCCGGGCGCAACCTTGAGCAGGTGCCACATGATGCGAACGGTGGGTAGCGAGGATTTGCGGGTGGTCATGCCAGCACCTCCTCCATGCCGGTTATCAACAGATGTGACAGCCGGGACTTGGGATCGGCAGCGTCTCGCCGCCGATCC
>JAYEIP010000157.1:0-2094 GCA_034660155.1 Actinomycetota bacterium
TCCCGCGTCCAGTCACGAAGATGAACTCTTCGATCCCGGCGGCGCGCGCCTCTTCGACCGCGTACTCAATAAGGGGCGTGTCGACCACCGGCAACATTTCTTTGGGTAATGTCTTCGTGGCCGGCAGGAATCTCGTGCCGAGCCCGCCTACGGGGAAGATCACCTTACGAACGGGCTTCAAAGTGTCGTCCTCTCTCTGGTCCGGTGTCTAGTCAACGTTGTGTTTTCGGCATGCCACGCTAACGCGTTGAGGTCTTCGCCAGGTGAGATCCCCGCCGATTGTCGGGAAGCCGTCTGCCTCAGCCTTCTAGAACTGCGCCGGTGACCCGGCCAACGTGACCCTTTGCTCGTACGTTGTACCAGGCATGTTCGACCACGCCGGCGGCATCGATGACAAAGGTGGATCGGATAAGACCCTCGTACTCCTTGCCGTAGTTCTTCTTCAACCCCCATGCTCCGAAAGCAGTGGCCATTGAATGGTCCTCATCGCTGAGTAGCCGGAACGGGAGGTCGTACTTGTTACGAAAATCGGTGAGACGATTTGTTGGATCCGGGCTCACTCCGATGACTTCGTAACCTGCCTTGATAAAGCGGTCGTGGTTGTCCCGGAAATCGCATGACTCGCCGGTGCACCCCGGGGTGAAGGCCTTTGGGTAGAAGTAGACCACCAGCCCTTTTCCATTGAAGTCGTCATAGGATCTATTCGTCCCGGTGTCATCCTGCCGGGTGAAGTCGGGGATTCTCATTCCAGGCTCTAGCTTCATCAGGTTGCTCCCTTGTCTTTAGCGATTGCGCTGCGTACCCGGAGTTGACCACAAGCGGCATCGATTTCCTGGCCTCTCGTCTGTCGGAACGTGGCGTTGGCTCCGAACCCGGCAAGGGCATCCATGAACTCGTCGATGCGCGTCCGTCCCGGTGGTCGATGGGGCGTTAATGGTGTGGGATTCATCGCAATCACATTTATGTGGGCTTGGAGCGACTTCGCTATTCGAGCCAACCCCGCTGCCTGGTCGTAGGTGTCGTTGACGCCCGCCATCATCGTCCACTCGATCGAGATTCGACGGCCCGTCTCGTCGAAGAAGTAGCGAGCAGCTTCGACCACTTCGGCCAGCGGGTAACGTTGGTTGAGGGGGACCAAACTGGTTCTCAACTCGTCATCGGCGGCATGCAGACTGACGGCCAGGCTGACCTGCCAGGGTTCGTCGGCGAGCCGTCGCATGCCGGGTACGACACCGACCGTCGAAACGGTTACCGACCGCGCTGCCATGTCGATGATGTCGATCAACCGATGCAATGACTCGCGAACATTCTTGTAGTTCGCCAACGGCTCACCCATGCCCATGAAGACCACATTGGTGACCCGATCCGGGGAGTCGATCAACGGGTTGGCTCTCAGGGCGGCATTGGCATATGCCACCTGAGCAACTATCTCGCCGGCATCAAGATGACGCTCGAATCCGAATTGGCCGGTTGCGCAGAAGGTGCAAGCCAACGCACACCCAGCCTGCGATGAGATACACAACGTAGTCCGTTGCTTGTAGCCCATGAGCACCGACTCAATCGACGCCCCATCTGGAGTCCGGAACAGCCACTTCCGTGTTCGGCCGTCGTCGGCCGACTGCTCGATCTCCACAGTGAATGGCCAGAGCTGTCCTTCGAGGGACGCACGTAGATCGATCGGCAGATTGGTCATCTGTGCGGGTTCTAAAACGGGGTGCTCGTACAGCCATTCTCGAAGCTGGTTGGTCCGATACGTCGGGTGGTCGGGTGCGAGGTCCCCAAGGGAGCCGGGATCGATTTGATAGGCGCTGGCGAACTCAGGCATTCCGCTGTAGCGCCTCGGCGATCCAGAGAGTAACGCGGCTGGGAGATGTCTCGAGGGAGTCGGCAACAGTCTGCGGCTCCGCTTCGGAGAGAGCGCGGAAAGAGGTAATGCCCATGTGGTTCAGTCGTGTAGCGTAGACCGGGCCGATCCCTTTGATCTCGGTGAGGTCATCGGCCACTACCTCTGGGGGGGGCGGCGTCGAGCGATAGTGCGGGGGCGGCTCGTGGGAGACATGTGGCGTTGGAAGCATTCGTTCTCGTGTCAGCCAC
>JAYEIP010000158.1:0-10468 GCA_034660155.1 Actinomycetota bacterium
AGATTCGCCATTGTCGTCATGCTCGACTTCGCTTGGGTTCCCAATTGCGGCAGGCCGGCGGACCGACTCCGATACCGGCTCTCGCGTCGCTTGCCTGTGGCGTCTGGATCCTCGTCCTCCTCGCCGTCATCAGCTTCCTCGTCGTCATCATCAAGTGTGCTGTCGTCGTCCTCAATCACAGGAGATGGCCACGCCATACGGGGCCGTTGATCATCGCCGACCTCGTCGGTAATCGCATCAATTTCGACTGGTTCGCCGGTCTCGTCGTCGGGTTCCTCGTCGGACATGGATGCGGGAACTACTTGCTCTAGAAGGGCGCTAAGTCGTTCGGCTGGATCGTCGTCATCAGTTACTTCCTCGTCGACGACTGCGGGCACGACAGGGGTATGCGGTGTGCTCTCGCGCGCTGACGCGAGCGGTCTTGCTGCCTCATCACGTTGCGCTTCCGCAGCACGCTGTCGCTCGGCAAGTTCCGCCTCGCTCTCATCGAGGTCTTGCCGCTCCTTACGGCGTTTCTCCGCCTGTGCGATGTCCTGTTCCGTTTCGGCCAACAAAGCGGCGAGTTCGTCTCTCGAGTTGGTGGCATCCGCCGACGGTTCGGGCGCAACGGTTGCGGACGTCTCCACAGTTGTGTTGACGGCTGTCTCCTTGGCCCCGCTGACAATCTTGGCCGCTTCCTTCTCGGCTTCAGCAATCCGGGCATCGGCTTTCTCCCTGGCATCGGCGGTGACTCGATCTGCCTCTTCCTTAGCACGCGCCAGCAATCCCTCAGCCTCAGTGTGGGCCCTCGTTGCGGCACGCTCGGCCTCGGCACGCATGTCCTCGGCGCCACTCTCCGCAGCAGCGACAATGTCATCCCGCGCCTCACTCATCGAGCGCTGTGCCTCGACCAGGTTCTCGGCCTCCAATTTCGACCGCAACGCCGCCGACCGCGCATCATCGGCCTGGGCGGTCAGAGTCGCCACAGTTTGTCGGACCTGGTCTGCTTCTTCACGCGCTCGAGTAATCACCTTGGTAGCCCGTTGCTCGGCCTCTTCCTCGGCTTCTGATTCGATGGCCTCAGCCTCTTTGCGAGCCGCCGCAATTATCTCTTCGGCCTCGCCGGTTGCTTCGTCGATCGCCGTTGAGGTCCCTGCCGAAGCTGCCAGCTTCGTCTCCAGCTCGCCTATCCGTCGTTCAGACTCGATGCGGCTCGATTCGCCGTCCGCCAACTCCCGACGCAAACTCCCGATTAGGTCTGCCGACTCTTGACTCTCCCTGCTTCCCAAGTCCGAGACTCGCTCCATCTCCGTGACAAGGGCAACCATATTTGCCTGGTCGTGCACCCGCACCAGATCGGCTTGGGTGGATCTCATACGACCGACGAAATCGATCAGTCGGGCCTGTTCCTCGTGCTCAGCCACTGCTTCTTCGAGCGCGGCAACCGCGTCGTGGGCCACATCGGCGGCACCAGCGGCCTCACGCAACCCATCAGCT
The DNA here is from genome assembly GCA_034660155.1 of Actinomycetota bacterium. Taxonomy (GTDB): domain Bacteria; phylum Actinomycetota; class Acidimicrobiia; order Spongiisociales; family UBA5794; genus JAAETI01. Next base: position 1,477 of record JAYEIP010000158.1, read on the forward strand.
TCGGCGCGGAGTTGCCCACTCATATCCTTGGCGGCCTGCAACTGCTCTTTGACCCCACCGAGCTCTTGCTCTAGTCCCCCGCGAGCCGTCACGGCCTCTTCAAGGGTGGCCCGCAACGCGACAGACTCGGCCCTCTCGGTATCGAGATCCGAGCCCATTTCCACAAGGCGGGCGTCGCTACCTTCTCGTGTCTGTTTCGCAGCACCGGCCTCCGCCCGCAGCTTCTCCAGCTCGGCGCGCTCTTCTTCAAGTTCTTGTTGACGTCCCGTAGCCTCGGCACGGGCGGCGCTCAGGTGACCTTCAAGTTCGGCAACGCGCCCGTCCATGTCCTCCGACTGGGCCTCGGCCGCTGCCGATTCGAGTTCAACGATCCTCTTACGAGCGGAATCCAAGTCGGCTCGCGCTGCTCCGGTATCCGCGTGGGCGCGATGCAGTTGGGCGGCAAGCTCCGTCACCTCTCTTTCCAGACCCTCATCGGGTGCAGGATGGATATCCTCGCGAAGCCGATCAGATTCGCGGCGGGCCGCGGCGACGATCTCGTCTGCTTGCGCACGGGCAGCCGCAATCTCTCCTACGGCTGCACCATCGCCTGCACTCACTTCAGCAATAGCAGCCTCACGGATGCGCGACGCTTCGATGCGACCTTGTTCTTCGATCTCGTCGGCGCGTCGACGAGCCCTGTCGAGGATTCGATCTTTGGCGTCGAAGACGGCCATCATGGCATTGTCAACCGAGACCTTCTCGGTCGCCTGTGCCTTCGATAGATCCCGTTCCAGCTCTGTGACCCGCTGGCCGGTGCGCTTGGCGTGACCTTCCACCTCGCGGAAAGCTTGCTCGAGGTCCTCAAGGTAGTCCTGGACCTCGCGCTTGTCATAGCCCCGACGACCGATAGTGAACTTACGTTCATCGACTCGCTGGGCGAACTGGCTTCGTTCTTCGCTCACCCCGTACCTATCGGCAGTTCAGGCCGCTGCTTGATGGTCAGAAAGCGCGACGCGAGCTATGACTAGTTTGCCTCTAGATGACTTCACTTAGCCGCTCGTACGACTCGTCTTCCATGGCGGCCATGGCAAACTCATAGTCCGCCACATCGCCCTGGCGTTGATACACAACCTGGGCTTCGGTTTCTTCTTCCAGCGGTGCCGAAGAGTCGGCACGTCGCGCCTCGAGTTCGGCGCGGAGGACCTCAGCGTCAGCACGGGCGTGCATAGCCTGCTGTTGGGCCTGCGCAAGCTTGTGCTCGAATTCACGACGGACCCAATCGACCTCGCGTGACTCGGCCCGAAGATCGGCCGTCTGCTGCTGTTCATGTTTGAACTGAGCCTGCAAGCTGGTGATGTCGACGGTCGTTGTTGCCTCGAGTTGGTCCAGCGTGGTGTGGGCATCGTTGAGTTGCATGCGCAGGCGCTCGGTGTTGGCCTGGTCCCGCACCATCTCGTGCTCTAAATCTCTAATTCGTGATTCCAGTTCCGGCTCACGACCACGGGCCGCAGTCGCTTCGGCCAGTAGTGATGATGCTTCCTTGCCGGCCTGATCCTCGATCTCGCGCACCCGGCGCTCGGCCCGGTCCATCATTCGATCCTTGACATCGAAGACTGCCATCATCGCGTTGTCGAGGGATACTGTTTCCGTGGCGCGGGCTGCTTTGAGATCACGCTCGAGCTCGACCACCTTCTGGGAAGTCCGTCGGGAGTGACCCTCGATGTCCTGGAAAGCATGCTCGAGTTCCTCGAGGTAAGTCTTCACCTCCCGGGGGTCATAGCCCTTACGGGCGACACCGAATGTGTGCTCGTCGATCCGCCTGGTTTGGGGTGTTCGCTCTTTCATGCCCAAGCTGTCGGCAGTAGGCCATCGCGATTCACTAGTTAATTCGCGCGTGGGCGAATAGCGCTCAAGTTGCCGCTGCCGATGCCGATGGGCGGCGCGTTCCTCGGCGTTCTCGAACACCATCGCAGAGCCCGGAGTTCGTCTTGCGAACTCCCAAGCTGCCCGAAGGGCAGCCGCTTGCCCTTAAGTTAAATGGCGTTGACGATGCTTTCGTCTAGGCCCGGGTATGAGCGGAGGTACTCGCGGCGCTCGTCGGTGAGCGCGGTGACGATAGCGGCGTACTCGTCGAGGCGGCCTTGGCGCTCATATAGCCGGTAGGGGCGGAGCAATTCATCGTCCGGGAAGTCAGGCAGCGACTTGGCAACGAAATACCCGAAGTCCGGATCCTCTTCCCAATCGATGGTCCCGGAGACGATTCCCTGCAACACCGCTGAGCTGTGGGGGATCTTCACCTTCTTGGACCGCTCGTCACCGTCAACGCCACCGACCCGGCCCGTGTTCATGAGATAAACATCGAGATCAGGCATCGTGTCGAGAAGTTCGAGCAGCCGATTGCCCTGCAGAGCATCGTTATTGAAGAAGAAGGGGTTTGTCCCGGGAACCCTCAAGTTCTTGCCCATCTCGGTGACGCCACCGGCTGAGGTCCCTTTGGTCTCTCCAAGCATGAAGTAGGCTGCAGCCTGCTCTCGCTTGAGCTTGGCTACAGCGGGGATCAGATTCTCGTTGCGATTCAGCAGCAACAGATAGTTGGCGGTCGGTAAGTTGCTTGGGCTGCGGTGGCGAATATTCTCCAACGGGAATGTTGACCGACCATTTGCCGTGTCCGAATCGTCGAAGAAGTCGACCTTGCCGTCTTCGCTCACGTGGGTGTTCTCTAGCCAGGCATCCGGCCGGGTGGTTCCCCCGTAGATTGTTGGCTCATCATCAGGATCGAGGCCAAAGGTCTTCGCAAAGCACCCGTTCTCTGTGGTGTAAACGCGACCACCCGGCATCAGAGCGTTGAAATCATCCTGCACCGGGAGCGATCCCAGCTGCTGACGGAACGTGGTCGTGGTCTTGCCGGTGCCCGACAGTCCCAGGATCAGAGCGATCTTCTCTTCACCGTCGACATCCGGGAACGCCTTGAGTCCGGAGTGCAATGCCAAACCGCCACGCCCGTAGATCAGATGGTTCCACATGCGGAGCCCACCCATCTTCGACTCACCGAAGTAGTCGGACCCGATTACCCGGGTGACGTAGTTCTCGAGGTCAACAAGAATCAGCCTTTCGTTTGGCTTACCCGGTGCCTTCATGCTCGGTGTGTAGATGACCGTGAATTCCCTGGTCCAGTTCCCGTCTTTGGGGAAGTACAGCTGCTGCTGCATCGCCGGGATATTGGCGTTGGTCTGTTCCATGTACAGTGCCGTACCGGTCTGAAATCCGGCGTCGGGGCCGATGTAGCCCTCAATCAGAACCATGTCCTGGTCGGCGATGTGCTGATTCTGCTTGGCAGCCCACTCCTCATATTCGGCGCGCGACATCCGATTCTGGTGAATCTCCTCATCGGCGATGAAGAAGGTCGATGCGGCAAGACGCGCCTTTATCTCGGCCTTGTAGTTGAGATTCCCGAACTCGGTCTCGGTGATCTCTGGCATGTGCTCGAGCACCCAGGCTCGCATCTCGGCTTGGGTGGGATTGGTAGCGACGGAACGTGCAGCGGGGAGCGCGACAGACATCAGGTCCTCCTATAGGGCCTTGTTTCGAATCTCTCAGTATTTGACTGGACTGTACCTAGTCTTTTAGGCGATCGTCACGGAGTCGTCAAGGTAAACGTCCTGGACGGCGTTAAGAAGCTGGATGCCCTCGGCCAGGGGACGCTGGAAAGCCTTCCGCCCGGTGATGAGCCCGGTTCCACCGGCACGTTTGTTGATCACCGCGGTGCGGGCCGCATCAGCCAGGTCGCTCTCGCCACCTGAGGCACCACCCGAGTTGATGAGGCCAACTCGCCCCATATAGGTGTTCACGACCTGCCAACGGGTGAGGTCGATCGGGTGATCGCTGGTCAACTCCTCGTAGACACGCGGATGGGTACGACCAAACCCGATCACTCCGTATCCATTGTTGGAATCGGGCTGCTTCTGCTTCACGATGTCCGCATGGATGGTGGCGCCGATGTGGTTGGCCTGACCCGTGAGGTCGGCCGAGCCCTCGTAGTTGACGCCATCTTTTTTGAATTCACTGTTGCGGACATAGCACCACAGAACGGTGAACATCCCCAGTTGGTGGGCTCGCTCGAATGCCTCAGCGGTCTCCTGCAGCTGACGCGTCGCCTCGGCGGAACCGAAGTAGATCGTGGCCCCAACACCGGCTGCACCAAGATCGAACGCCTGGTCAACCGAGCCGTACATAACCTGATCGTGCTTAGCCGGGTAGGTAAGCAGTTCGTTGTGGTTGATCTTGACGATGAAGGGGATCCGGTGGGCGTACTTGCGGGTCACCGCGGCGAGGACACCAAACGTAGAAGCAACACCATTGGTGCCACCCTCGATGGCCAACTCAACGATGTTCTTCGGATCAAAGTACGCCGGGTTGGGAGCGAACGATGCTGCCGCCGAGTGCTCGATGCCCTGGTCGACCGGAAGAATCGACACGTACCCGGTGCCGCCAAGCCGACCATGGTCGTAGAGGCTCTGCAGGTTGCGCAATACCTGCGGAGACCGATCGCTATAGGCGGTGACCCGGTCGATGAAATCCGGTCCAGGCAGCGTTAGCTGGTCCTTGGTTATCCCCTTGGCTTCATACCCGAGAAGGTCTTCAGCCTCATTGCCCAGAAGAGCAGCAAGATCCATGACGGCTCCTTAGTTACAGCGCGTTCGAACGACGCAAGTTTGTTTGCTTGTCCTCATTATTGCGGATTGTGACCCCGACCGAAATTGGAGGTACTTCGCATCAGTCCCCCCTCCGGGGGAAAAGTACCGCAGGGTAGGGAAGTGCTTCGCATCAGTCCCCCCTCCTCCGGGGGGAAGGTACCGCAGCGGCAGAGCCGCTGGGGTAGGGGGAACTCACCAGGTGAGTTCCTTGGGAGTTCGCAAGGCGAACTCCAGGGTATGGGCAGGTGTCCGAGCAGCCGCGACCACCTCCAGACTAGGTCACAGCCCCAACTGGTCAGCAATGGCGGCTGCTACCGAATCTGCTTCGGCGACCAGGACTCGCTCCTGATCTTCCGTCGGGCTGGTCTTGTCGAGATCTGCCACCAGATCGACGTAGATCTTCAGCTTGGGCTCTGTTCCGCTGGGGCGTATCAGTGCCCGACCTCTGCTCCCCAGATCGAGCTCTACCAACGGCGTGGCCGCCAGATACCGCGGTCGCTGCTCGGCTCCATGACGGTAGTCGGTCATGCCGACGACAGGGATAGCGCCTGCATGGTCCGGTGGATTGTCGGCAATCCGCTCCATCGCTGCTGCGATCTGCGCCGCGCCCTCACTGCCAGGGCGCACGATGCTTTTCTGCGTCGATACCCACAAGCCATGTTGCTCGTAGAGCCGCGAGAGGTATTCGAGCACCGACTCGCCGCGGTCACCGCAGGCAACTGCAAGATCCGCAAACACGACAGCCGCCGAGATCCCGTCTTTGTCCCGAACCGCGGGACCAACGGAGTATCCCAGCGCCTCTTCATAGCCGAACACAAACGTGCCCTCGCCGGCATCCTGGATATCAAGCGCGGCGTTCCAGATCCATTTGAAACCGGTCAGAGTCTGCGCAAAACCGGCGCCATGAGACAGAGCCACCCTTTCCAGCATGGGAGAAGACACAATGCTGTTGAGGACCAGCGGGTCCTCGACGGTCGTATTGGCCAACACGTAATCGGCAAGGATCACCCCGATCTGGTTCCCGGTCAGTGGGCGCCAACCGTCGCTACGTTCGAGGCTGATAGCCAACCGGTCCGTGTCCGGGTCGTTGGCGATGATCAGGTCGGCACCGACTTCGATAGAGCGTTCGGTAGCCAGGTCAAGTGCTCCCGGTTCTTCCGGATTCGGAAACGACACCGTCGGGAAATGGCCGTCGGGTTCATATTGGAGAGGTACCGGGTATACATTCGGATAACCGGACCGATGCAGCGCCTCGGTGACGCAGGCACCGCCGACCCCATGCAATGGGGTGTACACGATATTCAGTTCAGACCCGGCAGCATCAAGTGCCCGGACCTCGAACATGTCGGTCAGATAGCGTTCAAATATGCCCTTCGGCACGGGCCGGGCCATGTCCCCACGGTGCTTCCTCGAAAGACGCGGGATCTTGTTGGCGGCCCCAACCTCGGCAATCTTGTCGGCTATCTCACGGTCGGTCGGTGGGATAATCTGCGCGCCGTTGATGTCATAGACCTTGTACCCATTGTCGTAGGGAGGGTTGTGGCTCGCGGTAACCACGATGGCGGCACGAGCACCTAGCTGGCGTGCCGCATATGCCACAACAGGAGTCGGCACCGGCTCGGGAAAATAGCGAACGAGGATCCCGGCGGCAGTCAGTACGCCCACCGCGTCCTTCTGGAACCGCTCGCTCGACAGGCGGGCATCGCGACCGATCACGACCGGCTTATCGGAGTCGGCCGACCGCTCGAGCAAGTACTCCGCAAGGCCTCTCGTCGTGCGGATCACGACTGCCCGATTCATCCGGTTCGATCCGCCTTCGACCCGCCCGCGCAAACCGGCAGTGCCGAACATGAGCGACCCATCCATTCGCTCAGCCAGCTCGGCCACGTCGTCGGCGTCGAGCAACGCCTGCAGCTCCTTGCGAGTCTTCTTCTGTGGATCAGCAGCGATCCAGGCTTCGGTCCGTGCACGTAGTTCCGACGAGATAGAGCTCATGCGCCCATTATCGAAGCTGACGCCGCGCGTTGCCAGCCGAAATCATCGTTGGGCGACATGTGGTAGCGGCGGAAGCCCTACGTCCGGCGGCCACACACCGGTACTAGAACGCCTCCCCCACTGAGAGCGGGGGAGGCGCTGCCGTCATCTGTGATCGAGAATCAGTCGTCGGTCGATGCCGATGCCTTGGCTGCGATCTCCGCAACGATGTCGGCGTTGGCCAGCGTCGTTACGTCACCGAGATGCCGCTGCTCCGAGATGTCCTTGAGGAGACGACGCATGATCTTGCCCGACCGGGTCTTCGGCAGATCTTCTGTGAACACGATGCTCTTCGGCTTGGCGATTGGGCCAATCGACGTGGCCACGTGATTGCGCAACTCTGTCAGCAGATCGTCGCTTCCCTCAATCCCGCTACGAAGTGTGACGAATGCCGCGATTGCCTGACCGGTCACCGGATCGGCGCGGCCGACAACTGCTGCTTCAGCAACTGCGTCGTGGGAAACGAGAGCCGACTCCACCTCGGTCGTCGAGATGTTGTGGCCCGCTATCAGCATGACGTCGTCGACACGGCCCAGCAACCAGAAATAGCCGTCTTCGTCGCGCTTGGCACCATCACCGGCAAAATACATGTTGTCGAAGCGGGACCAGTAGGTGTCGAGATAGCGCTGATCATCTCCATAGATGGTCCGCAACATCGACGGCCAGGGGCGCCGCATCACTAGGAAACCGCCGCCGCCGAGGGGAACGGAATTGCCTTCTTCATCGACAACATCGGCGCCGATACCGGGGAACGGCTTGGTCGCCGAGCCCGGCTTGGTAGCAACGGCGCCGGGAAGTGGGGTGATCATGATGGCGCCGGTCTCGGTCTGCCACCAGGTGTCGACGATGGGGCAGTTGCCGCCACCGATCAGCTCCTGGTACCACATCCAGGCCTCGGGGTTGATCGGCTCGCCAACCGTGCCCAGCAGACGCAACGAAGACAGATCGTGCTTGGTGACGTGCTCGTCGCCCCACTTCATGAACGCCCGGATCGCCGTCGGCGCGGTGTAGAAAATAGTGCACTTGTAGTCCTCGACAATCTGCCACAGCCGGTCCAGACCCGGGTGGTTCGGGGCACCTTCATACATGATGCTGGTGGCACCGTTGGCCAGCGGCCCGTAGACGATATAGGAGTGACCGGTGACCCAGCCAATGTCGGCCGTGCACCAATATATATCGTCGTCCTTGAGATCGAAGACATAGTCGTGAGTAGCGGCGATGGCGGTGAGGTATCCGCCCTGGGTGTGGACGATCCCCTTGGGCTTGCCGGTCGTCCCCGAGGTGTACAGGATGTACAGCGGGTCTTCTGCGTTCATCGGCTCGGCGGGGCATTCGGTTGGCTGGTTTGCGATCAACTCGTGATACCAAATGTCCTTGTCCGACCAGGCGATGTCGTTCTCGGTCCGCTTGACGACGACCACTTTTTCGATCGACGGTGAACGGGACACCGATTCGTCGGCAACATCCTTGAGAGACACAACGCTGCCCCGCCGCCACGCACCGTCACCCGTGATCAAGACCTTGCAGTCCGAGTCTTGGATTCGGTCCGCAAGCGAGTCGGAGGAGAATCCGCCGAACACAACAGAGTGGATGGCGCCGATACGAGCACACGCCAGGAGCGCTACCGGCAGTTCCGGTACCATGCCGAGATAGATGGCCACCCGGTCGCCCTTCTCGACGCCAAGGCCCTTTAGCCCGTTGGCCAGCTTGTTCACCTCTTCGTAGAGGTCGCGATAGGTGATGTCCTTGGTATCTCCGGGCTCTCCGACCCAGTGGAAGGCAACTTTGTCGCCCTTATCTTCGAGATGACGGTCGAGACAGTTGTATGAGACGTTCAATTCGCCGTCGCTGAACCACTTGTAGAAAGGTGCGTTCGAATCGTCGAGAACAACCGTCGGCTCTTTGACCCAATCGATCCGGGTTAGAGCTTGCTCTTTCCAAAACGCCAGGTAATCGGCATCGGCCTTGTCGTAGACCTCAGGGCCGATGTTTGCGGCCGCTATAAAATCGTCAGATGGCGGAAAGAGGCGCTCCTCGGTCATCAGGTTCTCAATTGCCTTTGGCTGGTCAGCCATGAGTCCTCCTAGACATACTTCTCCGAGCATCCTACGCGCGGATGAACGGCCCTAGGAGGGACCGAAAGTCCCCTTACATGTGGCGATAGTCTGGTTTTCCGAGCTCTACTCGACTCGGCTATTTGCGGCCGATCTACTCAGGTTCAAGGCTGTTGCGTTGCAGGTGCTCGAGGATGACCTGGGCGATCTCGTCCCGCTCGTCGTCAA
>JAYEIP010000159.1:0-2063 GCA_034660155.1 Actinomycetota bacterium
TGGGGAGGGAATGATGAGAAGACGTGCACTATTCGGCGCGCTATTAGCGCTAACAATGATCCTGGCGGTGATAGCACCGGCCGGCGCCATCACCAATGGCGAGCTTGACGAGGAAGGCCATCCGTATGTGGGCTTGATGGTCGCCGACGACGCCGATGGGAACCCATTGTGGCGATGCAGCGGAACGCTGATGTCGTCGACCTTGTTCTTGACGGCAGGGCACTGTACCGAGGCTCCGGCGGTCAGCGCCACAATCTGGTTCGATGCGGACGTGGAAAGCGGCATCCCGGGCAACGGCTACCCGTTCGACGGTGATGTCGATGGGACGACGTTCATCCACCCCAATTACAACCCGAACGCATTCTTCCTCTACGACCTGGGTGTCGTCGTGCTCGACGAGCCCGTCGTAATGGATGAATACGGCGCTCTGCCCGAGCAGGATGTTCTCGATGCAATGGCGACCAAGCGCGGTAAGCAGGACACCACGTTCACTGCGGTCGGTTACGGCCTCCAGCGGATCAACCCGGTGTTCGTCGAAGCTGAACGGGTTCGGATGGTTGCCTATCCGAAGCTGAACCAGATCAACGCACCCGGCTTCACCGGCGACTTCTCGCTGTTGCTGTCGAACAACCACTCGACAGGCGGCACCTGCTTTGGAGACTCCGGAGGACCGAACTTCATCAACGACACCAACATCGTTGGCGGAGTGACCTCGTTCGGGCTCAACGGCAACTGCGCCGGCACCGGCGGTGTATACCGTGTTGATCGTGCGGACGATCTCGACTGGCTGGCCACCTTTGGGCTTACCCCCTAAGGCAGGGCGAACCACCACTAAGACGCAAACGGGGCTCGCACTATGCGAGCCCCGAGGCGTGTCACCGTAGGGTTGCTCCCCCGGTCCACATTCTGTAGTTGCAGACTGCTAATGTCCCCATAGTCATCACGTGGGGTGATGACCCGGGCATTAACTGCGTGTGGAGGGCAAGGCGACCGTTCAACCTCCGACGCGGGTCCGCGAGTGTGACGCGGAAGGGGTTCGCATGTATCAGACACGTCGTCAGTTCCTCAAGGCCGGTGCTGTTGCCGGTGCGGGAGTATTGATCTCCAGCAGATCAGGTTGGGGGGCACAGGCCCTCGCAGCCACCCAGGGACCGGGTTTAAGCGACCCGGCAAATCAACCGAAGTTCGTCAACGCCGTGCCCAATGCCCTCGACCCCGGCTTCATCTTCCGGCCGAAGAAGGGAAAGATCAAGGTCGGCGTCGGCCAAACGGTGCAGCACACCGGCCTGGTGGGCCCCGACGGAGTTACGCCCGTCCCCACAACAATCTGGGGATATGGAGACAGCCAGACGTACACCTGGCCCGGCCGCACGTTCGAGGTGAACAGCTATGAACCGCTCGAGGTCAAGTGGGAAAACCGGCTGGTCGGCGCGTTCGACGCACCGCTGCCATATCTGATCACCGGCAAAGACAACACCGGCCTGGGCTTCGGCGATTACACGGGCCGATCGGTGGTCGACACAAGTCTGCACTGGGCATATGCCCTGCACGGTTACGAGGGCTACAGTATCGAGACCGACGGCGTGCCCATCGTGGCCCACCTGCACGGCGGACACACCGATTCCGACTTCGACGGCAATCCCGAGTTCTTCTTCAGTCCCGGATGGGAGGTAAGAGGACCGCAGTGGGCGGAGAAGAAGTATCTCTACGACAACAGCCAACCGGCGGGAACGTTGTGGTACCACGACCATGCCCTCGGCATAACCCGGCTCAATGTTTACACCGGGCTGGCGGGGTTCTACATCGTGCGGGACGACTCTGATACGGGGCTCCCGGGGAACCCGGTCGATCTGCCGGCCCACCCGTACGAAGCGGCGTTCGCCATCCAGGACAGGATGTTCAAGGCCAACGGCGAGTTCTTCTACCCGGCCTTCCCCGGGGACCCGTTCTACGCCGACTTCATCACCGGCGAGGGTGCCGTACTCCCGCCCGACATCTTCCCGGGTGGCGGACCAACCGGCCTTGCCGAGTTCTTTGGAGACCACATGGTCGTCAACGGAATG
>JAYEIP010000160.1:0-10255 GCA_034660155.1 Actinomycetota bacterium
TCCAGCTGCAACCCCTTGCACTCAAACCGACCAACAACTTCCCCAACCAGCCCCCGAGCAACCCCATCAGGCTTCACCATCACAAAAGTACGTTCAACAGCCACAAGTCCTCCAATGCAAAGTGTTTTTCAGCCCAAGATGCTAATAGCAAGGCAGAAACGCTTCTTCAAAGGTGTCGAAACCGCGCCTCCAACGATGAGGGGTGCCCGAGCCCGCAGGGCGAGGGGCGAGACACTCGCTCGAAACCTGTTTCGAGCGAAACCTTTACTCCCCGATCTGAGCCTCAAACCGTCGATGAACCGGCGACGCACTGTTGTCGAGGCCAAGAGCATGACGAGCCTCGCCAATGACATACAACGATCCGGCAACAACTACCCCGACACCCGACGGTGCCGCGGTGGTTGCCCATTCAACAGCCTCTGCCACCGATGCAACCACCTCTGCGGGGGCCCCGAGCTCATCGCCGGCCTGTGCAGCAACGACAGTCGCGTCAACCGCGAGGTGATCATCTGCTTGCGTCGCGAACACACGTGTCACCTTCCCCTGGAGCGGTGCCACCAACGAGGCAACATCGCGATCGCCTCTGGCACCCAGAACGAGAATCCACTCTTCCTCTTCAAACTCCGCTTCGATTGTCTCGGCAAGGCCGAGGAATCCTTCTTCGTTGTGGGCACCATCAATGAGAACCGTCGGATTGAGCCCCCCGACCTCGAGTCGTCCGGGGGAACGAACCGTTGCGGCTGCTTCCCTGACGGCATCCCCATCGAGGGCACGCCCGAAGAATGCTTCGCAGGCCGCTATAGCCGTCGCCAGATTGGTCGTTTGATGTCGTCCGTGAATACCCAGAACCAGGTCGTCGTAACGTCCGTGAACCCCGTCGACGGTTACGCGCCAACCGCGCTCGTCTCGGTCCGCGACAGCGTGAAAGTCTTCGGGCTCTCTGTGCCAGAACGCTCCGGTTTCGGCGACACGCGTGGCAACGGCATCAGTGGCCTCGCTCCCGAGAGGGCCGGTAACAAGTGTTCCGCCCTCCTTCAGGATTGCCGCTTTCTCGGCAGCAATCTTGGCCTGGGTGTCGCCAAGATACGTCATGTGATCAAGAGCGATCCCCGTGATTACGGAGACATCTGCCTTGACAACATTCGTGGCGTCGTAGCGACCACCGAGCCCAACCTCGACAATTGCGACATCAACGGCGTCAACCGCAAACGCCCCCAATCCAAGAGCGGCTGTGAGCTCGAAGTAAGTGGCCGCTTCGTTCAACTGTTCTTCTTGCATCATCACGAACGGGGCAATGTCCTCGACTGCGCGCGCCAGGTGGGTGGGCCCAAAGGGCGTGCCGCCGACGGCATAGCGGTCCTCAATACGATGCAGGTGAGGGGAGACGAACGATCCAGTGAACAGTCCGTGAGCGCCGAGGATGTCGGAGATCATGCGCACGACGGTGGTCTTACCGTTGGTTCCTGCAACGTGGATGACTGGATAGGACAGATGGGGATCGCCCATCAGGCCGAGGAGGTGCTCGATCCTCTCCAGCCCGGGCCTGATGCCGTAGCCAATCCTGCGATCGAGAAACGCCACCGCCGCTTCGTAGTCCCCCGGGTAGTCACCATTCATACATCAGTCAATTCAGCGAGCTGGGTGCGAAGCTTGTCCAGCTTCGCCGACATTTCCGCCACTTTGCGCTCCTCGCCGGCGACGACATCCGCCGGTGCCCGATCCGTGAAGTTGGGGTTGTCGAGTTTCCCTCGCGACCGATCCAGCAGCTTCTCAGTCTCCGTAATCGCCTTCTGGAGCCGGGGCCGCTCCGCGGCGACGTCCACCAGCCCTGTAAGCGGCATGAAGGCCTGAATGTTTCCGGCCGTGATACGCGTGTGCCCGGCAATCGTGCCCGGAGGACCGTCGTACTGCGCCTCAATGTTGGCCATGATCGCCAGCTGGTCCCGCCACCATGCGGCCGCGATTCCATCCGGGTCGTCGATGGACAACTGAATTCCCCTCTTGGGGGACAGACGATGTTCGGCACGAAAGCGGCGAATCGAGCCGATCAGGGATTGGAGCTCTTCCATCCCTACGGGGGCTGCGATACCAGTCTTCACGGGCCAAGACGTGGCGGCAACCAGTCCGTCGCCAACCAACTCCGACCACAATTCTTCCGTTACGAATGGAACGATCGGATGAAACAGCACCAATAGCTCCCGGATCACAACACCGAGCGTTTGCCGGGTCGCCTCGGCCTGGTCGACATCACGGAGAGAGGTCTTTGCCATCTCCAGGTACCAGTCGAATACCTCCGACCAGGCGAAGTTGTAGAGCTGACCGACAGCGTCTGAGAACCGATACTCGTCCAGCAGTCGGTCATATTCGGTGATCGTCTCGTCGAGACGCGACAGAATCCAGCGGTCGACAGGGCCCGGATTGTCCGGATAGCCGCCCTTCCCCGGCACCGAGCCCGGCTCAACATGATTCAACGTGAAACGCACTGCGTTCCACAGCTTGTTGCCAAAACGTCGCGCCGCGTCGATCCACTCCACGTTCAGAGGAATGTCATGGCCCGGAGCCGCAGATTGCAGCAACGCCAATCGGAGTGCGTCGGCCCCATATTCGTCCGCGACATCGAATGGATCGATCGCATTGCCGATCGACTTCGACATCTTGCGGCCATCGGTCGCTCGCACCAGGCCGGTGATCACTATGTCCTGGAACGGCACGTTGTCGGTGAAATGAACGCCCATCATCAGCATGCGAGCGACCCAGAAGTAGATGATGTCGTAGCCAGTGACAAGGACGTCGGTCGGGTAGTACCTGGCGAGATCATCCGTCTCTTCCGGCCAACCCATGGTCGAGAAAGGCCACAGTTGCGACGAGAACCACGTGTCGAGCACGTCTTGCTCCTGCCGCAACCCCTCGCGTCCACATGACTCACATGTCTTTGGCTCGGTGAGCGATACGACCATCTCGCCGCAGCCGTCGCAATACCAGGCCGGGATCCGATGCCCCCACCACAGCTGTCGGCTGATGCACCAATCATGCAGATTCTCCATCCAGCGGAAGTAGTTGTTCTCCCACCGTTGCGGCACGAAACGCGCCCGCCCGTCACGGATCGGGGCGACTGCGGGTTCGACCAGTGGCCCGACTTTTACAAACCACTGCAAGGACAGCATCGGTTCAACCACCGTCCCGCACCGTGAGCAGTGCCCGACCGAGTGGTGGTGGTCCTCGACTTTGACAATGTATCCCTGCTTATTCAGTTCGTGACGAACGGCTTCTCTGGCTTCGAACCGTTCCTGCCCGAAGTACTCACCACCCGCCTCGGTAATGTTCGCTTCGGTATCGATGACCTTGATCGCAGCCAGCCCATGGCGTTGCGAGATCTCGAAGTCAAGCGGATCGTGCGCGGGAGTTACCTTGACGGCTCCTGTCCCGAACTCCAGGTCCACGCCTTCGTCCGCGACGACTGGTATCTCCCGACCGATCAGCGGCAGACTCACGGTCCGACCGATCGCGTCTTTGTATCGTTCATCGTCAGGATGGACTGCCACGGCGGTGTCGCCGAGCATCGTCTCCGGTCGAGTGGTCGCAACGACGACTGAACCGTTGCCGTCGGTGAAGTCGTACCTGATGTGGGTTAGTTCACCGACCTCATCTTCATGCTCGACCTCGATCTCCGACAGCGCGGTGTGGCAGCGAGGGCACCAGTTGATGATGCGTTCGCCGCGGTAGATGAGACCCTGGTTGTAGAGCTCCACAAAGACGTGACCAACTGCATCGCTAAGACCGTCATCAAGGGTGAACCTTTCGCGACTCCAGTCCGTCGAAAACCCGAGGCGCCTGATCTGTTCCTTGATTCGATTGCCATGCTTCGCCTTCCATGCCCACACCTGCTCGACGAAGCTTTCCCGGCCAAGGTCATGACGACTCAATCCCTCTTTGGCGAGGTCACGCTCAACAACATTCTGAGTCGCGATGCCGGCGTGATCGCTTCCAGGCAACCACAGCGCGGCATAGCCTTGCATCCGCTTGCGACGAATGATGGCGTCCTGGATGGACATGTTGAGTGCATGGCCGATGTGGAGGACACCCGTCACGTTGGGTGGTGGGATGACGATCGAGAACGGCTCCCCATCCGGGTTGATCTCGGGCTTGAAGACCCCGGCGTCCTCCCACACCTGATACCAGCGGGATTCCACAGCCTGCGGATCGTAAGAAGCTTCCATCGTTCCTTTGCCTTGATCGCCCGACGATGAGTACGCCCGGGTGGCGCTTCGGCGGGTCGCGCATGATAACGCGAAGAATCCGGAGCCATTGCTAGCTCCGGATTCTTGCCACGCGCTCGGCCTTCCTACCCCCTGCCCGTCCCCAAGCATTCCCCCTGCTTGCCCGAACCGAGTTCTCTGACCCGTCGTCTGCGGGGTTCGAGATCACCAATCTCGATGACATGAATCTACCGCCACTCACTGTGGTGGGAAAGATACAAACGGTGGTTGCTCGTTGTGACTAGTTCGGCCAACCTATGGGCCTTTCTGGCAAGGATCCTGGTGTGCGCCGTGCGATTAGCCTGAGGGAACGAGACAAGGAGATGCAATGGGCGTAAGAATCACCGCTGACGTTCTGATTCCCGGGAAGGGAAACCCCGTCGGCGACGGTACGGTGATCCTCGACGGCGAGACCATCGCATACGCAGGCCCTACCGCAGACGCCCCGCCTATGTCACCCGGCGACTCGGCAAGTCATGTCCCGGCCGTGATGCCTGGCATCTGGGAGGCACACGGCCACTTCGTGGGTTCGGCTATCCCCGATCTCGAGGTGATGGCAACGGCCGATCCCGGCACCCTCGTCGCCCGGGCTACGGCTGATGCCGCGGCGACCATCAATGGAGGGGTAACCAGCGTTCGCGAGGTTGGGGGCGTCGGGATCTCACTGAAGCCTGTCATCGAAGAAGGAACCATCCCTGGACCGCGGATCTATGCGGGCGGCTCAATCCTGTCCACAACGGGCGGCCATGCTGATATCCACGGTTTACCTCTCGACTTCGTCCATAGCCTCGAGCATCGCGGCTTCAAGTTCGGTGAACTTTGCGATGGCGTGCCGTCTTGCCTCCTGGCCGTCCGCAAACAATTGCGACGTGGAGCCCAGATCATCAAGATCTGCGCCTCCGGTGGGGTCCTCAGCGAGATTGACCATCCGATCCACCAACAATTCTCACACGAGGAATTGGTGGCAATCGTTGAAGAGGCGGCCAGAGCAGAGCGGATCGTTGCAGCTCATTGCCACGGCAAACCCGGCATCGTGGCCGCCCTCAAGGCAGGCGTGAAGACAATCGAGCACGGGTCATACCTGGATGAGGAAAGTGCCGAGATGATGCTCGAATACGATGCCATCCTGGTGCCAACCAGGTTCGTCGTCGCCGCGCTACTACTGATGGAGGACACGCTTCCCGCCTACGCCTACCGCAAGGGCGTGATGATCGCTGAGGAACACGCTCAGGCCATGAAAATTGCCGTCGCTGCCGGGGTCAAGATCGCCATGGGAACCGACATCTTCGTCAGCGGCCCCATGTACGGGAAGAACAGCCTCGAGATAAAGTACCTGATGGATGCCGGCATGACGCCACTCGAAGCCATCGAAGCCGCAACCGCCACCGGCCCCCTTACCCTGGGACCACAAGCCCCAAAGTCGGGCCAGCTCCGCCAGGGTTACGAAGCCGACGTAATCGCCTTCGACGTAAACCCAATCGAAGACGCTTCAGTATGGGGAGACCCCGATCGAGTAACCCACGTCTGGAAAGCAGGCAAGTTGGTGAAAGAACCGGTACGGAGTAGCAGAGGTTGAGCCGGATTCTGTATTCTCTGTATTCACCTAGTACTTATTACCAAGTACCTGGTACGGAAGCACCAAGTGCTTCCTACGCACTCCGCTCTTGTGCTTCGGACCCCGGTAGATCTTGAACAGGAATCAACGTCGGATTGACCCGTTCCCGGACGACGTCTTCGTCGATGACAACCCGGGCAATGTCGGTGCGTGATGGCAGCTCGTACATGGTGTCGAGCAGAACCTCTTCCATGATCGCCCGCAGACCACGCGCCCCGGTGCCCCGGTTGAGCGCTTGCTCGGCTATGGCTTCAAGGGCCGCGTCCGTCACGACGAGTTCGACCCCGTCCATCTCGAAGAACCTGATGTACTGACGGGTGAGGGCGTTGCGTGGCTCCTGCAACACTCGTACCAGCGACTCTAGATCGAGGCTGTCAACCGTCGTGACTACCGGGAGGCGGCCGATGAATTCCGGGATCAAGCCAAAGGATATGAGATCCTCCGGCATGACCTTCGCAAGGGTCTCCGTGTCGGACGCTTGATCGAGAGATCGCACATCGGCACCGAAACCGACCGAGTTCTGCCCGACTCGCTTGCGGATGACTTCCTCAAGACCTGCAAAGGCGCCGCCACAGATGAACAACATGTTCGTGGTGTCGATCTGTAAGAACTCTTGATGCGGGTGCTTACGCCCACCTTGGGGCGGAACGGAAGCGACCGTGCCTTCGAGGATCTTGAGGAGAGCCTGTTGTACACCCTCGCCAGAGACATCGCGGGTGATCGAAGGATTCTCCGCCTTGCGGGCAACCTTGTCGATCTCATCGATGTAGATGATCCCGGTCTCGGCTCGCTTGATATCGAAGTCTGCTGCCTGAATCAGTTTAAGAAGGATGTTCTCGACATCTTCACCGACGTAACCCGCCTCGGTGAGCGCGGTGGCGTCGGCGATCGCAAACGGAACGTTGAGACGACGGGCCAGCGTCTGCGCCAGCAAGGTTTTGCCGACACCGGTCGGGCCGACCATGAGGATGTTGGACTTCTGAAGCTCAACATCATCATCCTTTAGCTTTTGTCCCGCACCGACTCGCTTGTAGTGGTTGTAGACAGCAACAGCGAGGACCCGCTTGGCCTTTTCCTGACCAACGACGTAACCGTCGAGGAATTCGTAGATTTCGCTTGGCTTGGGAAGCTCGGCAAAGCTGACTTCTTCGGTGTCGGCTAGTTCCTCTTCGATGATTTCGTTGCATAGCTCAACGCACTCATCACAGATATACACTCCGGGTCCCGCAATGAGCTTGCGGACCTGCTTCTGCGATTTTCCGCAGAAGCTGCATTTGAGAAGTTCGCCGCCTTCGTACTTGGCCAAGTCGTTCTCTCCCTACCCGTCAACTGCTTCTAGCGTACGCCGTGCGAGGATTTCGTCAATGACCCCGTATTCCTTCGATTCGGGGGCACTCATCCAGTAGTCACGCTCGGTGTCGTCTGTGACCCGGGCCAGATCCTGCCCTGTGTGCGAGGCAAGGATCTCGTTGATCTCCTCACGTGTCTTGAGGATCTCCCTGGCATGGATCTCGATATCACTCGCCTGTCCACCCAACCCTGAGATGTGCGGCTGGTGCAGCATGACCCGGGAGTGTGGAAGCGCAAAACGCTTACCTTGGGTGCCACCGGCGAGGAGCACGGCGGCCGCTGAGGCTGCCAGGCCCATGCAATAGGTGGCGACGTCGGCTTTGATGAACTGCATCGTGTCGTAGATGGCCATCAACGCATAGGTGGAGCCACCCGGCGAGTTGATGTACATATTGATGTCCTTGTCGGGATCCTCTCCCTCGAGGTGCAACAACTGGGCCATGATGACATTGGCAACTCCGTCATCAATTGGCGTGCCGAGAAACACAATGCGGTCCTTGAGAAGGCGACTGTAGATATCGAAGGCACGTTCCCCGCGAGGGGTCTGCTCAACGACGGTAGGCACCAGATAACTCATGCTTCTCCTAAATTCTCTTCCGTCGGCGACTCATCGACCGCGTCGCCGTTCTCTTCTATATCGTCGGCAACCTCGGGTGACCTTAAGTCGATGTGTTGACCCTCTTCGTCAACCGCAACCGCTGAAGCCACGATCCGATCGAGGGCCTTGCGGCGAAGGATATCACCAGCCAGGACCTCTACCCGCCCACTCGACTCGAGAGCGCTTTTCAGGGCGTCGACATCCTGATCGACATCAGCGGCCATTTCTGCGATTGCCTCGTCCATCTCCCCGTCGGCAAGTTCCAGGCCTTCGATAGCAACAACGCTGTCGAGCAAGATTCGTGTCTTCAGGGTTCGCTCCGAACGACCTTTGATCTCCTCGATGAACTGTTGCTCGTTCTGCCCGACGATCCGTAGATAATTCGCGAAGTCGAGACCTTGACCTTCAAGGGTGTGGCCGAGGTTGTGGAATGCTGCCTCCATCTCTGCGTCGATCAAGGCCGCCGGTACCTCGAAGGCAAGCTCGTCGGCAAGCTCCTCCACCAGCTTGCCACGGAAAACTGTGTCCGCCCCATCCAACTTCATGATGGTGAGATTGATCTTGATCCTGTCGGTGAGCTCATCCACCGTGTCGAATTCGGAAACATCTGAAACCCAATCATCGGTCACCTCTGGCAACTGCTTGGCACGGACACCCTTCACCAGAACTCGTAGATCGGCCTGGCGCGGCTCGTCCTGCCCGAACCCGGGAGGCAGAGTTCCAGGACCCTCGCGAACATCACCGAGAGCGGCGCCACGGACTAGATCATCGAGCCCGGGCATGAACGAGTTGGACGCAACCTCGTAGAGAAGATCCTCGGCCTTTGCCTCCGGGATGTCTTCACCATTCTCGGAGGCACTGATGTTGATCATCACGAAGTCGCCGTCAAAAGCTGGACGTTCGACGTCCTCCAACTCGGCGTACTGGTCCCGGAGACGATCTATCTGTTCGTCTATCTCTTCGTCGGTGACTTGGGGCGCTTCAATCTCGACCTCGCGACCAGAGAAATCCGGGATGGCATCGAGCAGCGGCCACAATGTGACCTTGATGTCGACATCGACTCCGCCACCTTCGGCATCTCGTACGTCCTCGACCCGCGGCGTGGCTGCCGGCTCGAGATCGGCTTCCTTGATCGCGGGCCCGACTAGACCGGGGAGCGCTTCGTCAATCGCCTCGGACCGCAGATTGGCCTCTCCGACCATGCGCTCCACGATCGAGCGCGGAGCCTTGCCGGGCCGGAAGCCCTTGATCTTCATTTCCTTGGCCAACTTGCGGGCCGCCTTGTCCTTCGCCGATTCCAGCTCCGCCTCTTCAAGCCTGATGGTGAGGATCCGTTCGAACGGACCTGATTCTTTGATGTCGGTTTGCACGAACGGCTCCTCGAAATTGACAAAAGTCCGAACCGGACCGTCCCCGGGGGGACGGTGCCGGCTACGGCTGTTGGGGTGGCCGACGGGATTTGAACCCGCGACTTCCTGGACCACAACCAGGTGCTCTGCCTAACTGAGCTACGGCCACCATGTGGCGGATCTCTCCGCTGCGCCCCCGGAAGGATTCGAACCCTCGACCAAGAGCTTAGAAGGCTCCTGCTCTGTCCCCTGAGCTACGGGGGCACACCAAGGACGCCAAAGGATAGGCATGTGACCAGCCTGCAACGTCCAACCGAGCGGATGACGGGAGTCGAACCCGCGTAGCCAGCTTGGAAGGCTGGAGCTCTACCATTGAGCTACATCCGCAGAAGGCGCAAGGATAGCGAGGCTGCAGCCGAACCTGGCTGCACGCGAAAACGCGCCAGTTGAGCAAGCACGCCCTCATCCAGCCCGACCGCGGCGCGATATGCCATCTCAACAGCGGTACTGCGACCGACCCCTCCCCCGCAGTGCACAAAGACTCGTCCATTCGATCCCTCCATGACGGCGAGGAAACTCGCGATCAACTCGGCGTCCGAGGCATGGCCATCATGAAGCGGCAGTGGGACGTACTCGATACCAAGCGCGGCCAGTTCGTCCGGGTCATCAAGAATCGGGTCTCCACCACACCGGTTCGGAGGTCGACCACTGTGGTCACCCCCATCGCCGCCAGCCGTTCGAACGCGTCACCGGTCGGCTGTGCTCCGGCAAGCAGCCGCTCGTCGACTTCATGAAAGTTCTTGATGTGGAGGTCGGGTACATCCGCCCGCTCATCGTGGCCCGTGACCCGTGCGGCGACAACCGAACCGAGCACGAGAATATTGACTGCGATGGTGACAAGCGCGTAGGAAACCGCCACCAACACCCACCTCCGCCACCAGCGCCCGCGTCCGACCGTCCCCTTGACGTTCAGCGTACTGTAATTGAAGGAACGGCTCCCGTAGCAACCGAAAATGAAATTTAAGGTGACAACCGGCTAAAAAAATTACAGATGCGCCTGTACCCAGCGCATGATGTCCCCGGCACC